>JADZBA010000438.1 GCA_020852355.1 Alphaproteobacteria bacterium | reverse complement strand
GCTTGCTGACGGGATTGTCGAGGTCGTCCGACCAGAAGGCGGCGGTGAAGGTGCCCAGCGCGGCCTCGCCCTGGGCGGCCAGCGTGGTCGCGTCGACGGTGAAGGCCGAGAACAACGGGATCTCCTTGGCGAGCCCCGCCTGTGCGTACTGCTTCACGAAGTTCACGCCCATGCCGCCGGGATAGAAGACGTAGACGGCCTCCGGCTTGGCGGCGCGGATCTGCGCGAGTTCGGCCGAATAGTCGGGCTGGTTGACCGTCGTATAGACCTCGCCCGCCACTTCTCCCTTGAAGTAGCGCTTGAACCCGGCGAGGCCATCGCGGCCGGCCTGGTAGTTCGGCGCCATCAGGAAGGCGCGCTTGACGCCCTTGGTCTGGAGGTGCTGGCCCACGGCCTCGTGCGACTGGTCGTTCTGCCAGGAGGCGGCGAAGAAGTAGGGCGAGCACAGCTTGCCGGCGATCGGCGACGGACCGGCGTTCGCGCTGACCAGCAGCACCTTCGCCTCGGTCACCGGCTTCAGGATCGCCATCATGACGTTCGAGAAGACCACGCCCGCTACGATGTCGACCTTGTCGCGGTCGATGAGCTTGCGCGTCACCTGGACGCCGACGTCGGGCTTGAGCTGGTCGTCCTCCTTGAGGACCTCGGCCGCCAGCCCGCCGAGCTTGCCGCCGGAATGGTCGATGCCGAGCATGAAGCCCTGGTAGAGATGGTCGCCGAGGGCGGCGCCCGGCCCGGAGAAGGTGGCGACGAAGCCGATCTTGACCGACTGCGCCGCCGCCGGCGCGGCGGCCGCCAGCACGACGGCGCACGCCGCCGCCAATCCCTGCTTCATCCCGTCTCTCCCCCTGTTTCCCGGCCGCGCCGGCAGGGGCGCGAACTTAGCGCAGCCGCCGGCCGCGCCCAAGCCCGCGATGCCTCAGGAGAACGCCTTGAAGGCGATGAGGGTGAAGGTGTCCTTGATGCCCGGGATCGTCTGGATCTTCTCGGTCACGAAATGGCCGATATCCATGCCGTCGGGCAGGTAGCATTTGAGGAGCAGGTCGTGCTGGCCGGAGATCGAATGGACCTCCGACACCTGCGCCACCGAGAGGACGGCCTCGTCGGCCACGGCATAGGCCTTGCCGAGCTCGCACTTGACCATGATGAAGATGGTCTGCATGTGCGGCGGCCGTCCCTCGCTCCGGCGTCAGGCGCGGCGCGGCGCCGCCCGCAGCAGGAAGGCCGGCGTGTGGTCGCCGAAAGCGAGGACCGGCATGTCGTCGCCGCCTTCGCGCTCGCGCCGCTGATGGGGCCGCGGGCCGCGATCGGGACGGAACTGCACGACCGGCGCCAGTGCCGGCCGCGGCTCGGCCGCCGGCTGCTCCGGGCGACGCTCGGGCCGCCGTTCGGGGCGACGCTCGCGCCGTGGCGCCGGCTCGTCGGCGACGCGGGCGACCTCGACGGGCTCGGCCTGGGGCTTGGGTGCCGGCGCGGGGCGGGCACGGCGCTCCGGACGCGGGGCGGCGCGGCGCTCGCCGGACTCCCGGCGCGGCTCCGCCTTGCGGCCGCGGCCGCGCGGGCGATCGGACTCCGACAGTTCGGCCGTGCCGATGCCGTCGACCTCGACGCGCGGGATGGCGCGGCCGATCAGCTTCTCGATCGTCACGACGGCCTTGCCTTCCTCGGGAGTCGCGATGGTGAAGGACTTGCCTTCGCGTCCGGCGCGGCCGGTGCGGCCGATGCGGTGGACATAGTCCTCGGCATGGTGCGGGACGTCGAAGTTGAAGACGTGCGAGAGGTTGTCGACGTCGAGACCGCGGGCGGCGACGTCGCTCGCGACCAGCAGGCGGATCTCGCCGCGCTTGAAGGCCTCCAGCGTGTCGGTGCGCTTGGACTGCGGCATGTCGCCGTGCAGGGCGGCGGTGTCGAAGCCGTGCTTCTGCAGCGAGCGGTAGAGAATGTCGACGTCGCGCTTGCGGTTGCAGAAGATGAGCGCGCTGCGGACTTCCTCGCTGACGATCAGCCGGCGCAGCGTGTCGCGCTTGTCGGCGGGGTCGACGACGACCAGCGCCTGGGTGACCGAGGCGGCCGGGGACGCCGGCGGGGCGACGCTGACGGTCTTGGGGTTGGTCAGGAAGGCGTCGGCGAGGCGCCGGATCTCCGGCGGCATGGTCGCCGAGAAGAACAGGGTCTGGCGGATCCGCGGCAGCAGCGAGACGATGCGCTCGACGTCGGGGATGAAACCCATGTCGAGCATGCGGTCCGCCTCGTCGATGACGAGGATGCGCACGTCGGACATCAGGATCTTGCCGCGCTCGAACAGGTCGAGCAGCCGGCCCGGCGTGGCGATGAGCACGTCGACGCCGCGGTCCAGGCGCTTCTCCTGCTCGGCCATCGATTCGCCGCCGATGAGGAGGGCCTGCGTCAGCTTGTGATTCTTGCCGTAGCGCTCGAAGGATTCGGCGACCTGCGTCGCCAGCTCCCGCGTCGGCTCGATGATGAGCGAGCGCGGCATCCGCGCCCGGGCCCGGCCCTGCGCCAGGATGTCGATCATCGGTAGGGTGAAGGACGCGGTCTTGCCGGTCCCTGTTTGTGCGGAGCCCAGCACGTCACGTCCCATCAGGACGTAGGGGATCGCCTGCTCCTGGATGGGCGTGGGCTGCGTGTAGCCGGAATCCGCCACGGCCTGCAGCAGCTCGGGGCTGAGCCCCAGGTCTGAAAACGTCGTCAAAACGGTCGATTGCCTCAAAGGAACGAGAACACACAGGAAACGTCACGCGTTTCCAGCGTGTAAGTGGGGTACGAACCCTCGCTTGTCAAATCATCCGTGCCCGATGGCGGAAGGATTTCTTGAACCGTGATCTTTTCTGCTAAGGAGCAGCGATGCGCCAGGCAGGCGCGGAAGGGACCGACTTGCGACCGACGCTGATCCTGCTCCCCGGGCTCCTCTGCGACTATCAGCTCTGGCGTCCCGTCACCGAGGCGCTGGCCGCGGAGGCGTCGGCGGTGGTGGCCGACGTGACGCTCGACGATTCGCTCGGCGCGATGGCGGCGCGCGTCCTCGACTGGGCGCCGCCGCGCTTCGCGCTCGCCGGGCTGTCGATGGGCGGCTACATCGCCCAGGAGATCATGCGCCGGGCGCCGGAGCGCGTCACCCGTCTGGCGCTGCTCGACACCAGCGCGCGGCGCGACACCGAGGAGCAGGGCCGGCGCCGCCGCGGCCTCATCGAGCTCGCCGGGCAGGGTCAGTTCAAGGGCGTCACGGCGCGGCTGCTGCCCTTGCTCATCCATGCCGACCGGTTGGGGGACCAGCCGCTCGTGGACACGGTGACGGGCATGGCCGAGCGGGTCGGCCGCGACGCGTTCCTGCGCCAGCAGTCGGCGATCCTCGGCCGTCCCGACGGCATTCCGGACCTGCCCGCGATCACCTGCCCGACCCTGGTGCTGTGCGGCCGCCAGGACGCCCTGACGCCTCTCGACGCCCACGAGGAGATGGCGCGCCACATCCCCGGCGCCCGGCTCGTGGTGATCGAGGACTGCGGCCATCTGTCGCCGCTCGAGCGTCCCGAGGCGGTGAACGCGGCGCTGCGGGCCTGGCTCGCGGCCTGATCCGCGCCGCGTCAGGCCTGGGCGCCGATCAGGTAGCCCAGGGCGGCGGCGGCCACGCACAGCACCACGGACAGCACGATGTAGGTCAGCGCGATGTAAGGCTCGCCCTCCTGCAGCATCGCCAGCGTGTGCAGGCTGAACGCCGAGAAGGTGGTGAAGCCGCCGCAGAACCCGGTGACCAGCAGCAGGTTGGCGCGGCTGAGGTAGAGCGGGCCGCCCGGCAGCGACAGGCCGACCAGGATGCCGGCCAGCAGCGAACCGACGACGTTCACCGCCAGCACGGCGATCGGCAGGCTGTCGCCGGGTGAGGGGTTGGGCCAGGCGAGCTCGGCCGCGTAACGCGCCCCGCCGCCGAGCGCGCTGCCGAGCATGACGAGCAGCAGGTTGGCGGTCAGCATGGGCCGCGGTTCCCCGCGCTCACGGTTCGATCCTCAGCATCTCGCGGAACCACAGCCCGTCCGGGTTGGCGTGCGTGTTGGTCCCGGCGATGACGCCGCTGTCGGTGATCCAGTGGTAGTCGGACCCCGCCTCGACCTCGTAGCGCTGCCCGGTCTGCGGGTCCTGAAGCTGGACGACGCCGCGCCGCGCCTGCGAGCCGCGCTCGAACACCCGGTCCATGCGGGCCGAGCGGTCGGCGTAGGACCGGCTGATGATGCTGGAGACGTAGCGGTTGGTATCGGCGGTGATCCGCGACACCTCGGCCGTGGTGCCCTGCTGGCGGGCGACCCATTGCGGGTTGACCTCGGCCGCGGCGAGCATGTGGGTCAGCACCGCGACCGCCTCGCCGACGCGGTCCTCGCGGGCGACGAAGCCGATGATCGACGTCACGTTCCATTGGGCGCCGGCGTCCGCCATGCCGGTGCGCTGGGTCGCGGCATAGGCGTAGGCCCGCATCGGCGCCCCGCGCAGCCGGCCCGAAGCCCGCGCCTCGCCGACGTCGGCCCGCATCTGGATGCCGGCGAACGCGGGCCGCGCCGCGTTGGCCGCCCGGGTCGCCTCCGGCAGCGGGTTGGCCGCCTCGATGCGCAGCCCCTCGGCGCCGATCTGGCCCAGCCGCCACTGCATGTACCACGCGGCGAAGTGCTCGCCCGGCAGGTAGCGCTGCACCAGCATGTTCACGGCCAAGGGATTGTACCACGTACCCTCGCGCAGCATGGCGCTCGGCTCGACGAAGGGCGGAATCTCGGCGTCGCCGACGCTGCAGATGACCGCCCCGTCGGGCGATTCGACCCGGATCGCGTGGCGGACGTCGACGGCCGCGGCCCGCACGGTGCCGCCCGCGACCTTCCAGCCCTGCGGCACATCGGTCGAGAACGCGCCCTCCCGCGGGTCGGTCCAGCGCACCCACGCGGGGGTGCCCGGAGCGCCACCGGCCGGCGCGCTGCCGGCCATCGGCCGGAAGCTCTCCAGCACCGCGGCGAGCAGCGGTGCCGACCGGGCGAAGTGGTCGCCGCGCGACGATGCCATCCAGAATATGCCGGCGGCCCCGCCCTGCACCGGCACGAGCCCGACGGCGGCGACGCGCAGCTGGTCGCCGTCGCGCCCCACCATGCGCAGGCCGGGGCGCCCCGGCGCGTCCTGGCGGCTCGGCGCGTTCCAGGCGGTCCGCCCGGCGATCTCCCGCGCGTAGGCCGCAAGGACGGCGCGCGCCTTCGGCTCGTCGAGCGCGCCCGGCAGGAAGAACGGGCGGAGATGCACGCTCTCGCCTGGACCGGCGACCGCGATCTGGCCGGCATCGCGGTTGGCGTGGAGCTGCCATCCCGCCGGCACCCCGATGGTGAACCAGCCGGGCTCGCCCTGCGGCTGGAGCACGGTCTGCTGCTGCGGCGGCGGGGCCGAGGGCTGCGGCCGCGGCGTCGGGGGGGCGTCGGCGAGGGTCCCGGCGGGAACGACGGCCACCCGGTCGAAGCGGAAGGTGCCGCGTCCGACGGCGCCGATGCCGACCGCCGTGCCCGCCACCCCCTCGGTCTTGTAGGTGAAGAGCCGGGTCCCGTTGACGAGGAACTCGACCCCGTCGGCCCCCGGCCGCGCGGTGACGGTGTTCGGACCGTCGCGGCGGATCGCGCCGCTGCTGCCGCTGAGCGGGATGGTGACGCCGTCGGCGGCCCGCTGGATCAGCGCATAGCCCATCGGACCGACGACGAAGAGATGGTAGGTCCGCGCCGCCGGGTCGAAGCGCACCAGCACGCCGGCGCCGCTGAGCTGGCCCTCGCCGTGTACGTCCACCACCGCCTCGACGGTCGCCTGGTCGAGGCGCGCCCCGGGCGCCGTCGGCACGGCGTCGAGGAAATGATAGCGGACGACGCCGTCGGCCCCCGGATTGGCAAGCACGTACGCGCCGTCGCGTACCGTGCCGGTCCATGGTCCGTCGGCGCCCAGGGTCAGCGCGCCCTGGAGCATCCGCTCGGGCGGTCCCGCGTCGAAGGTCTCGACATAGGCGGTGGCCTGCTGCGCCGACGCCGGCGACACCGCCAGGAGGAGGACGAGGACCGGTGCGAGCGCGAGCCGCATGACGCTTCTCCGCCGTCGAACGCCGGGAGTGGCCGCGTCGAGCGTAGGGGAGGGCGCCCGCGCGAGCAACGGCCGCCGCCGTCAGACGTCGAGGTCGCGGACGAAGCGGGCGTTGTCCTGGATGTAGGCGAAGCGCAGCTCGGGCTTGCGGCCCATCAGGCGCTCGACCAGGTCGGCGGTCTCCCGCGCGCCCACGGGATCGCCGCCGCAGTCGGGGATCTGCACCCGCTGCAGCGTGCGCCGCTTCGGGTCCATCGTCGTCTCGCGGAGCTGCACGGCCGGCATCTCGCCGAGGCCCTTGAAGCGGCTGGTCTCGACCTTGCCCGGGCCCTTGAAGGTGGTGGCGAGCAGCCGCTCTCGGTCGGCGTCGTCGCGGGCATAGATCACCTGCCCGCCGCGCGACAGCCGGTAGAGCGGCGGCGTCGCGAGGTAGAGGTGGCCGTTCTCGACCAGCTTGTGCATCTCGCGGAAGAAGAACGTCATCAGCAGCGAGGCGATGTGGGCACCGTCGACGTCGGCGTCGGTCATGATGATGACCCGCTCGTAGCGCAGCTTGCCGAGGTCGAGATGGCCGCCGGCGCCGCAGCCGAGCGCCTGGACGAGGTCGGTCAGCTCCTGGTTGCCGCGCAGCTTGTCGAGCGAGGCGCTGGCGACGTTGAGGATCTTGCCGCGCAGCGGCAGCACGGCCTGGGTCTCGCGGTCGCGCGCCTGCTTGGCCGAGCCGCCGGCCGAAT
>JADZBA010000437.1 GCA_020852355.1 Alphaproteobacteria bacterium | reverse complement strand
GCCTCCGTGACCTACCGGATCAACGCCACCAGCGCGATGGGCAGCCTGGCCCTGCAGCGGGCCGATGCGACGGGCGCGCTGAAGAAGGCCCGCGAGCTCGAGGGCGCCGCCTACATGGACGTCCGCATCATCGATCCCGAGGGCGGGGTGCACGACGTCGAGACGTTCGCCCGCGCGCTCGCGACGAAGGATCCGGCGCCGCGTTGACGGAGGGCGGGGCGGGTCCTACAACCTCGTGATGGCCGGATCCCTGTTCCCCCCGCTTCCGACGACGATGCAGCGCTCGCGCGAGCGCCTCGACAAGGCGCTCGACCGATTGGAGGCGGCGGCCGCGCGCGTGCCCGTGCTGGCGGCCGAGCGCAAGTCGCTGGCCGAGGAGCGCGACCGCCTCGCCCAGGCGCTGGCCCAGATGGAAGCCGAGAAGGCGGCGTTGCGCCAGACCACCGACGCGGTGGCCCATCGTCTCGACGGCGCCATCGCGCGGGCGCGCGGCGCCCTCGACCGGACGCATTGACCGCCGTGCCGTCGGTCTCGCTGTCCGTCAACGGGCGCAGCTACACCGTCGCCTGCGGCGCGGGCGAGGAGGAGCGGCTGCAGCGGCTCGCCGGCTATATCGACCAGAAGGCGACCAAGCTCGCCGCCGATCTGGGCCAGATCGGCGAGGCGCGGCTGATGCTGCTGGCCGGCCTGCTGGTCGCCGACGAGCTGGCGAGCGCGTTCGAGGAGATCGCCCGGCTGAAGAAGACGGCCGACGGGCAGAGCGGGGCGGCCGACGCGCTCGGCCGCGAGCTCGATCTCGTGGCGCAGCGCGTCGAAGCCATTGCCGCGCGCCTCGAGCAGGCTTAGCTATAGGGGCGGACGGAGCTGCCTGGTGCGTCAGGTCGCTGTCACCCCGGGGCCAATGTATACCTCTAGGGAGCTGTCCCTGGCGCGGTCGTGGCCGCGTCACATGGCGCCCACCTGCATATGCAGGCCACGGAGGGTTTAGCATGCCGACGGCCGCGGCGGCTCCGTCCACCTCCGACGCCCCTCCCCAAGATCCCGCCGAGCTCAAGGACGCCAAGCGTCGCCTGCGCATGCTGGCGCGCGAGCGCCGCGGCGCGGTCGCGGCGGCCGCCCCGCCGGACGCCGCCGAGCGTCTCGCCGCGCGTTTTCTCCACGCCTTCCCGCAGCCGCCGGGAACCGTCGTCTCCGGCTACATGCCGATCGGCGACGAGCTCGACCCGCGGCCGCTGCTGGCGGCCCTCGCCGCGGCGGGCTGCCGCCTGGCGCTGCCCGTCGTCGCCGGCCGCGGCCGGCCGCTGTCGTTCCGGTTGTGGCGGCCGGGCGACGCCCTGGCGGCGCGCCCGATGGGCCTGGCCGAGCCCGGACCCGATGCCCCGACCGTCGATCCCGATGTCCTTCTCGTGCCGCTGCTGGCGTTCGACGACGGCGGCCGGCGCATCGGCTACGGCGCCGGCTACTACGACATGACCATCGCCGGGCTCCGGGCGCGCCGCACGGTGCTGGCGGTCGGCGTCGCGTTCGAGGGGCAGCGCGTCGACCGCGTCCCGGCCGGGCCGTGGGACGCCCTCCTCGACGCCGTCGTCACCGAGGCCGCGACCCGTCGCTTCGCGCCCATCCGCGCCTGACGGATCGGGGCGGCGTGCGCATCCTCTTCTGCGGCGACGTCGTCGGCCGCCCCGGGCGCGAGGCGGTGACCGGGCGGATGCCCGCGCTGCGCCGCACCCTCGCCCTCGACTTCGTGGTGGTGAACGGCGAGAACGCGGCGGCCGGCTTCGGCATCACCGAGGCGATCTGCCGCGAGCTCTTCGCCGCCGGCGTCGATGTCGTCACCACCGGCAACCATGTCTGGGACAAGCGCGAGATCATCCCGACGCTGGATGCCGAGCCCCGGCTGCTGCGCCCGGCCAACTTCCCGCCCGGCACCCCCGGCCGCGGCGCGCACGCCTACGCGCTCGCCGACGGCAGGCGCATCCTCGTCGTCAACCTGATGACCCGCCTCTTCATGGACGCGCTCGACTGCCCCTTCCGGGCGGTCGACGCGGCGCTGGAGGGGAACGGCCTCGACGCCGCGGTGCAGGCGATCCTGGTCGACGTCCATGGCGAGGCGACCAGCGAGAAGATGGCGATGGGCCATCACCTCGATGGCCGTGCGTCGGCCGTCGTCGGCAGCCATTCGCACGTGCCGACGGCCGACGCGCAGGTCCTGCCCGGCGGCACCGCCTACCAGACCGACGCCGGCATGTGCGGCGACTACGATTCGGTCATCGGCATGCGCAAGGACATCGCCGTCGCCCGCTTCGTGCGCAAGATGCCGGGCGAGCGCCTGGCCCCGGCCGACGGCGAGGGCACGCTGTGCGGCGTCTTCGTCGAGACCGACGATGCGACCGGCCTCGCCCGGCGGGTCGCGCCGGTGCGCCTGGGCGGCCGCCTGATGGAGACGCGGCCGGAGGCTTAGGCTCTACGCCGCGACCGGCGGCCGGCGTCCCGCCCACGGCCGCGCCGCCTCGATCTGGGCGGCGAGGCGGAACAGCGTCGCCTCGTCGCCGAAGCGCGCGACGTAGTGGGTGGCGAGCGGCAGGCCGGCGGCGTTCCAGCCCGACGGCACCGACATCGCCGGCTGCCCCGAGGCGTTCGACATCCAGGTGAAGGGCGCGAACACGTTCATGCGCCGGCGCATCGCCATGGCGTCGCCGCCCTGCTCCAGCGCGAAGGTGCCGAGCGGCACGGCCGCGGAGCCCAGCGTCGGCGTCAGCCAGACGTCGTGGTCGGCGAAGAAGCCGGCGAGCGCGCGCGCATGGCGCTGCATGTCCTGCAGCGCCAGCAGGAACTGCGGCGCGGTCTGCTCGCCGGCGCGCCGCGTGAAGCCCCAGACGAACGGCTCCAGGTCGGCCGGCGTCGCCGCGCGGCCGACGCGCCGTTCGATCCCTGCGAGCGCCCAGCCGATGCCGGCCGCGATCACCGCGGTGAAGGCCCGCCAGTAGGCCTCGCCGTCCACCGCCGGCTCCGCCTCGACGACGTCGTGGCCGAGCGATTCCAGCAGCTTCGCCGTCGCCAGGGTGGCAGCGACGCAGTCCGGGTCGATCGCGGTGCCGATCGGCGAGCGGGTCGAGAAGGCGATGCGCAGGCGGCCCGGCGCGGTCGCGGCCTCCGCGACATAGGGACGCTCCTGGGGTGGCGCCCAGTACGGGGCGCCCGGCTCCGGTCCGGCGACGACGTCGAGCAGCAGGGCGCTGTCGCGCACGCTGCGCGTCAGCGCGTGGTCGGCGGCGATGCCGACGATGATGTCGCCGACATGCGGGCCGACCGGGACGCGGGCGCGGGTCGGCTTCAGCCCGAACAGGCCGCAGCAGGCCGCGGGGATGCGGATCGAGCCGCCGGCGTCGTTGCCGTGCGCGGCCGCGACCATGCCGGTCGCCACCGCCGCGGCGGCGCCGCCGCGCGACCCGCCGGTCGAGCGCGAGAGGTCCCAGGGGTTGCGCGCCGGACCCCACAGGCGCGACTCCGTCGTCGGGCCGATGCCCATCTCGGGTGCATTGGTGTGGCCGAGGAACAGCAGCCCCGCCTTGCGGTAGCGGGCGACCAGCGTGTTGTCGGCGGCCGGCACATAGCCGTCGCCGAAGGCGCTGGCGCTGCGCAGCGGCACCCCCTCCTCCTCGCAGGCGATGTCCTTCAGCAGGAACGGCACCCCGGCGAGCGGACCGTCGCCGACCCGGTCCGCGGCCGCCCGGGCGCGCTCGTAGGTCTTGATGACGACCGCGTTGACCGTGGGGTTGACCCGCTCGATCCGGGCGATGGCGGCATCGACCAGCTCGCGCGGCGAGACCTGCCTGCGACGGACGAGGTCGGCCTGGGCGGTCGCGTCCTGGGCGAACGCGTCGTCGGGCTGCGGCATGGCGATCGTTCCTCGGGGCGGATGGAGAAAGGGGTTCCGGAAGGGCCGTTCGGGCGGGTAATTCTAGCACTCCCCGGGGCACCGCGGGGCCCCTCGGAATGGCCCGGGGGGCGCCTCAATTCAGCCATAAACCGTGCGTAGAAAACCGCGGAATTGGGGGCTGTTCACTACCATATATGGTATAGCTCCGGACGCTGTCTCTCAGGAACTAGAAGAGCGTCATGGCCGGCCATTCGCAGTTCAAGAACATCATGTACCGCAAGGGTGCGCAGGATAAGAAGCGCGCCAAGGTCTTCACGAAGATCATCCGCGAGCTGACGGTCGCGGCGCGCAGCGGCCTGCCCGACCCGGCCTCCAACCCGCGGTTGCGCGCGGCCATGATCGCCGCCCGCGAGGCCAACATGCCCAAGGACACGATCGACCGGGCCGTCAAGCGCGGTGCCGGCGGCGAGGACGGGGCGGCCTACGAGGAGGTCCGCTACGAGGGCTACGGGCCGGGCGGCGTCGCCATCATCGTCGAGGCGCTGACCGACAACCGCAACCGCACCGCCGCCGACGTCCGCTCGGCCTTCTCCAAGCATGGCGGCGCGCTGGGCGAGACCAACAGCGTCGGCTTTCTCTTCGACCGGGTCGGTGCGATCCGCTATCCCGCGTCCGCCGGCGGTGCCGACGCGGTGTTCGAGACCGCGGTCGAGGCCGGTGCCGACGACGTGCAGTCCGACACCGACGGCCACGAGATCCTGTGCGCGCCCGAAGCGCTCAACGCCGTGCGCGACGCGCTGGAGGCGAAGCTCGGCCCGGCCGAGAAGGCCACGCTGGTCTGGCGGCCGCGCACCACGGCCCCGGTCGACGACGAGACCGCCGAGACGGTCTTCAAGCTGCTCGACGCGCTGGAGGACAACGACGACGTCCAGAACGTCCACGCCAACTTCGAGGCGACCGAAGCCGCGCTCGCGAAGGTCGGCGCCTAGGCGATGCGGCTGCTCGGGCTCGATCCGGGGCTGCGCCATACCGGCTGGGGCGTCGTCGACGTCGCCGACAACCGGCTGTCGCACGTCGCCGACGGCACGGTCGCGTCCGACGAGCGCAAGCCCCTGGCCGAGCGTCTGGTCCAGCTGTATCGCGGCCTCGTCGCGGTGATCGTCGAGTTCCGGCCGACCGAGGCGGCGGTCGAGGAGACCTTCGTCAACAAGAACCCGGCCTCCACGCTGAAGCTCGGCGTGGCGCGCGGCATCGCGCTGCTCGCCCCGGCCGAGCGATCGCTCGCCGTGCACGAGTACTCGGCCAACCTGATCAAGAAGTCGGTCGTCGGCGTCGGCCATGCCGACAAGGACCAGGTGGAGATGATGGTGCGCCGGCTGCTGCCCGGCTGCCTCGTCGCCCGCTCCGATGCCGCCGATGCGCTCGCGGTCGCCATCTGCCACGCCCATCACCGGGCGACGCAGCGCGCCTGGCTGCGCCCGGCGACGGGCATCGGCCGCGCCGCGGCGCCGGCGGCGGCCCGCGGGGCCGCCCGGTGATCGCCAGGCTCTCCGGCGTCCTCGACGCCATCGAGACGGACGGCTGCGTCGTCGACGTCGGCGGCGTCGGCTATCTCGTCTACTGCTCGGGCAAGACGCTGTCGCGGCTGCCGCGCGTCGGCGAGCCGGTCGTCCTCGCGGTCATCACCCATGTCCGCGAGGACCATATCCATCTCTACGGCTTCCTCGACGGGGCCGAGCGCGAGTGGTTCCGCCTGCTGACGACGGTGCAGGGGGTGGGCAGCAAGGTGGCGCTCGCCATCCTCTCGGTGCTGGCGCCGGGCGAGCTGGGTGCCGCCATCGCGCTGCAGGACCGCACGGCCCTGACGCGGGCCGACGGCGTCGGCCCGAAGCTCGCCGCCCGCATCCTGGTCGAGCTCAAGGACAAGGCGGCCGGCCTCGCCGTGGTCGTGCCGCTGGCCGCGGCCCGGACCGCCGCGGTCGCCGGCGGCCCGCTCGCCGGTGCCGCGGACGACGCCGTCTCGGCCCTCGTCAATCTCGGCTATCGCCGCGTCGAGGCCTTCGGCGCGGTCGCCGCCGCGCAGCGTCGCCTCGGCGCCGAGGCCGCCCTCGACGCGCTCATCCGCGCCGGCCTGCAGGAGCTGGCGCCATGACCGGCCAGCCGCGCCCCACCGACTCCGGCAGGCCCGTGGCGCCCGAGCGCCAGGCCGACGATGCCTCGGAGACATCGTTCCGG
>JADZBA010000436.1 GCA_020852355.1 Alphaproteobacteria bacterium | reverse complement strand
GGCACGGCCGGCAGCTTCGCGTTGACCTCGCGCCAGGTCCGGTGCGGGTTCGCCACGAAGCCTTCTCCCTCCGGGATCTCCTTGGCGACGGCGGCACGCAGATCCTGCAGGCGGAGGTCGAGATCGTCGTCGCTGCGTCCGGCGACGAGCACGAGAGCCTGGTAGCCGAGCTGGATCTCGACGATCTCCGACACGCCGTAGAGCGCGCAGAGGTCGGCCTCGTGGATGCGCAGGCGGCGCGACAGGGCGAGCACGCTCGGCGTGTCCTTCTGCCAGGAGCGGCAGAAGGCGGCGACCGCCTCCGTCGTCTTGCCGAACTGCATCGCCGGCGGCGCCGTCAGCGATGCCTTCACGAGGCGGTCGGCGACCGCCCGCATCGGGCGCTCCAGCGAGGGCACGCCGACGATGCGCATGGGCTCGTCCGCCAGCGCCGCGAGGGCCCCCGCCGCCATCGCGAGCCCGCCGGCCAGCAGGCCGAGCAGCCCTCTCCATCGTCCCGGTGCGGCGTCGGTCACATCCCCTCCTCGGGCACGCCCGCAGGCAGTGCCCTTTCCGGCGATCGGAACGCGCGAAAGGCCGTGCGGTTCCACGCCCCGGCGGGCGAGCGCGAGACGGGCCTTCCGCGCGTCGTCGA
The DNA here is from genome assembly GCA_020852355.1 of Alphaproteobacteria bacterium. Taxonomy (GTDB): domain Bacteria; phylum Pseudomonadota; class Alphaproteobacteria; order ATCC43930; family Allostellaceae; genus Allostella. The sequence goes on along the minus strand of JADZBA010000436.1, from coordinate 3,280 downwards.
GCCGTGGGAGTCTAGCCCGTCCCCCTGTCCCAGAGGAAGCGAACGATGGCGAGCGAGATCGAATGGCGGAAGCTGCGTGCGGACGAGCTGCGCGCCCGAGCGCGCGAGGACGCCATCGTCATCGTGCCGGTCGGCTCGCTGGAGCAGCACGGCCCGCATCTGCCGGTCGAGGTCGACAGCATGCTGGGCGAGACGGTGGCGCAGCGCACCGCGCGCCTCGTCGCCGAGAAGGAGCCGTGCCTCGTCCTGCCGATGCTGTGGACAGGACTCTCGGAGCATCACATGAGCTTCGGCGGCACCATCACCCTCGACGACGTCACCTTTCTCGCGGTGCTGCGGTGCATCTGCCGGTCGATCGTGCGCCACGGCTTCCGCCGCATCGTCCTGCTCAACGGCCATGGCGGCAACGACAACGCCATGCGCATGGCCGCCGACATGCTGACGCCGGAGCTGGAGGTGCCGATCATCCAGTTCACCTACTGGTATGCCGCCGCCGAGCCGATCGCCGCGATCCTGGAGACGCAGAAGGGGCTGCGCCACGCCTGCGAGGCGGAGACCTCGATGATGATGGCGCTCAGGCCCGAGCTCGTGGCGCGCGACCGCATCGCCATCGCAACGGCGGCCAACACCACTCCCGAGGTGAGCGACCTCGTCGGGGGCGGCGTCTATCGCTGGCGCACGCTGGGCGCCATGTCGTCGGCCGGCGTCGTCGGCAATCCCGATGCCGCGACGCCGGAGAAGGGCGAGCGGCTGCTGGCCGGCATCGCCGCCGAGCTGGCGCGCAAGCTGACCAACAAGGATCTCTGGGCGCAGCCCTTCCTCTCAGACAGGGTCCAGCCCTGATGCCGCGCATCGACGGCGCGCGCCTGCTGGCCGACTTGCGCCGGATGGCCGATTTCGGCCGCTACAAGACCGGCGTCCACCGCCCGACCTTCACTGCCGAGGACGTCGAATCCCGCCGCTGGCTGGCGGGGCGGATGCGCGAGGCCGGCCTCGACCCGGTGATCGACGGGATCGGCAACGTGCTGGGCCGGGCGGCCGGCGACGGCCGGCGCCTGCTCATGGGCTCGCACACCGATACGCAGCCGCAGGGCGGCTGGCTCGACGGGGTGATGGGGGTGATCTACGGGCTGGAGGTGGCGCGCGCCTTCCGCGACGACCCGGCGACGGCCGGCCTCGCGGTCGAGGTCGCATCGTGGGCCGACGAGGAGAGCCACTATCTGAGCTTCCTCGGCAGCAAGTCCTTCGTCGGCGAGTTGTCGGAGGCCGATATCGACCAGGCGAGGAACCGCGACGACGGCACGCCGCTGCGCGCGGCGCTGGCGCGCGCCGGCCTCTCCGGCCGGCCGCGGCTCGCCCTCGATCCCGCGCGCTACGTCGGCTACCTCGAGGCGCATATCGAGCAGGGCGGCTACCTGGAGGCGGGCGGCAAGCGCATCGGCGTCGTCACCGCGATCGTCGGCATCTTCGGCTACCGTGTCGTCTTCAGCGGCGTGCAGAACCACGCCGGCACGACGCCGATGCCGATCCGCAAGGACGCCGGCGTGGCGCTGGTGCGCTTCTGCAACGCCCTCTACGAGCGCTTCGCCGCCATTTCGGGCCCGCGGTCGGTGTGGACCGTCGGCCGCATCCTGCTGGAGCCCGGCGCGCCGGCGATCATCCCCGGCCGCGCCGAGATGCTGCTGCAGTTCCGCGACGAGGACCTCCGCGTGATGGAGCGCTTCGAGAAGGCGCTCATGGACCTCGCGGCGGAGACCAATGCCGCCGGCCCCTGCCCCGTCACGGTCGAGGCACTCTCGCGAGTGCCGCCGACCGGCATGGCGCCGGCCTTCCAGGAGGCCCTCGCCGCCGTCGCCGAGCAGACCGTCCCGGGCGGCTGGATGCGCATGCCCTCGGCCGCCGGGCACGACGCCCAGATCCTCGCCCATCGCCTGCCCGCGGGCATGATGTTCGTGCCCTCGATCGGCGGCGTCAGCCACCACTATTCCGAGGACACCGACGAGGCGGACATCGTGCTGGGCTGCCAGGTGTTCGCCGACGCGGCCGCCCGGATACTGCGCGGTTGAACGTCATCCCGTCAGCAGGCGGGCGTGGTGGGCGACATGGTCGCCGACGAAGGTCTGGATGAAGTAGTAGCCGTGGTCGTAGCCGGGGTGCCGGCGCACGGTCAGCGGCTGGCCGGCGTCGCGGCAGGTCGCCTCGAACAGGTCGATGTTCAGCTGCGCCGCCAGGAACTGGTCGTCCATGCCCTGGTCGAGCAGGATCTCCGGCACCCGCGCCCCGCCCTGCACCAGCGCCGTCGCGTCGTGGGCGGCCCAGGCGGCGCGGTCCGGTCCGAGATATCCCGTGAACGCCTTCTCCCCCCACGGGCAGCGCGACGGGGCGGCGATCGGCGCGAAGGCGGAGACCGCGCGGAAGCGGTCGGGATTGCGCAAGGCCGCGACCAGCGCCCCGTGCCCGCCCATGGAATGGCCGAAGACGCCCCAGCGGGCCGGATCGATCGGCAGGTGGGCGTCGACGAGGGCCGGCAGCTCGCGGGTGACGTAGGACCACATGCGATAGCCCTCGCGCCACGGCGCCGCCGTCGCATCGACGTAGAAGCCGGCCCCGAGGCCGAAGTCCCACGCCGCGTCGTCGCCCGGATGCCGGCGGTCGCGCGGCGACGTGTCCGGGGCGATGAGCGCGATGCCGGCCTCTGCGGCGTGGCGCAGCGCGCCGGCCTTGGTCGCGAACGTCTCCTCGGTGCAGGTGAGGCCGGCGAGATAGAGCAGCGCCGGCACCCGCCCCTTCTCGGCCACCGGCGGCAGATAGGCGGCGAAGCGCATCTCGCCGCCCGTCTCCGCCGAGGGGTGGGCGTAGTAGCCGAGCCAGCCGCCGAAGCAACGGTGGCGGCTGCGCAGCGTGGGTGCGGCCATCAGAACTCGACCACCGAGCGGATCGACTTGCCCTCGTGCATCAGATCGAAGCCCTCGTTGATGCGCTCCAGCGGCAGCTTGTGGGTGATCAGGTCGTCGATGTTGACCCGCCCGTCCATGTACCAGTCGACGATCTTCGGCACGTCGGTGCGGCCGCGCGCGCCGCCGAAGGCGGTGCCCTTCCACACCCGGCCGGTGACGAGCTGGAAGGGTCGGGTCATGATCTCCTCGCCCGCCGCGGCGACGCCAATGATGATGCTCTGGCCCCAGCCCTTGTGGGCGCATTCCAGCGCCTGGCGCATGACCTTCACGTTGCCGGTGCAGTCGAAGCTGTAGTCGGCGCCGCCGCCGGTCAGCTCGACGAG
>JADZBA010000435.1 GCA_020852355.1 Alphaproteobacteria bacterium | reverse complement strand
TCGCGTTGGCGAGATTGCGGGCGCCCTTGATGATCGACATCGAGCCGATCTCGAAGCCGGTGCCCTCGCACGGCGTCGCATAGTCGACCGGGAAGCCGGCATTGGCCTCGGTGACGGCGTCGTGGACGAAGCTGATGGACACGCCGGTCTCGCCGCGCGCGACCGCCTTGATCGGGCCGGTGCCGGAGCGCGTGTAGGCGTTGATGTTGGGGTGCAGCGCCTTCATGTAGGCGAACGCCCGGTCCTCGCCCATGAGCTGGACGATGGTCGCGATCATTACGTAGGCGGTCCCCGACGAGTTGGGATTGGCCATCTGGATCTCACCCTTCAACCCCGGCTTGATCAGGTCGGCCCAGCAGCCGGGCGTGCCCGCACCCTTCTTGGCGAGGATCTCGCGGTTGAAGCCGAACCCGAGGGCACCCGCATAGACGCCGACGGCGCGCCTGCGCGACTGCTCCCATTGCAGGCGCGCCCAGGGATGCAGGTCCTTCAGGTTCGGGCTCTCGTACTCGACGGTGAGGTTCTCCTCCCCGGCCGCCATGTGCGGGTCGCCGGTGCCCCCGAACCACACGTCGGCCTTCGGGTTCTGCGCTTCGGCGCGGATCTGCGCGAAGGTCTCGCCGGAGCCCTTCTGCGTCATCCCGACCTTGATGCGGGTTTCCGCCTCGAAGGTGGTGGCGATGGCCTGGCACCACTCGACCTGGACCGAGCAGTAGAGGTTGAGCACCCCTTGGGCCGACGCCGGCGCGGCGAGCGCGACGGCCGCGACCGCCAGCACCGCCATGCTCTTGTGCTTCATCGATTCCTCCCCGCGTCGCGACGCCCGTGCCGTCGGGTCGCCCCGTGTCACGATTCTGTAACGCTTCGCGTGGCGGTTGCCCAGACGCTTGCGTCAGCCGCGTGCCCTGAGGTCGAGCTGCTGCAGCACCTTGGCGCCGGCGGCCTGCGGGTCGGCCGGCAGCCGGGCGATGCGTGCCCGGGCGGTGGCCAGGGTGGCGAGCGCGGGGCGCAGATAGCGCTCCTCGCCGGCGAGGGCCAGCCCGACGTCGGCGCGATCCATGCCCAGGCCGTAGCGGACGATGTGCGCCGCCGGGGTCGCGTAGACCGCCGCGTCCAGCGTCGGATCCTCGACGATCAGCCCGTAGGCGTCGCGCAGCGAGGGCACGCGCAGAGGCGGCCGGAAGCCCTCGAGGTCGACGGCGCCCTCGGCCGCGGTGGCGACGCGCCAGCCGTAGCGTGTGCGCAGCGCCTGGGCGACGTCGGCGACCCAGGGACGCAGGTCCCCGTCGCCCACCAGCACGACGTGGCACATGCGCAGCTCGACGTCGGGCGGGCAGACCCGGTCGACGATGATGCGGCCGACGTCGCGCGGCGGCACCGTGTCGTAGTGAAGGCCGATGTTGGGCTGTGGATTGACCTCGCAGATGCCGGCACCGACCTCGCGCCAGGAGCGCGCGATGTCGGGCGTGCGGAAGTCGATTCCGCCGATGTCAAGGCCGAGCACGCGCACGGCGCGAATCGCGACTTCGCGATTGTCGGGATGGATGTCATCGGTCGCGTCGAGCTTCGCGCCGCCGCCGAACTGCATCATCGGCAGCGGATGGATCTGCACCCGCTCGCCGGCGGCGGGCACGTCGCTCGTGGTGCGTCCGCACTCCTGGAGGTAGCGCAGCGCCAGCGCCTCGAGGGCCATCGGCGCCAGGGGAAACCCGTCGGCCATCGCGCCACGGCGCGGATCGGTGTTCTCGCGGGCGACCAGCTCGGCGATGGTCGAGCGGCCGTCGCCGACGACGGTGGCCGGCACCCGTTTCAGGGCGGCGATGACCGCATCGTCCATGACGAGCACCCGGTACTCGTTGCCCGGGATGTACTTCTCGACGAGGAGCGGCACGCCGAGCGCCGCGGAATGGGCGAATGCCGCCTCGATGTCGGGCTCGCCGTAGATGATCCGCATCCCCTGCATCGCCCGGAGCGCCTCCGGCTTCAGGACGATCGGCAGGCCGAACGTGCGAGCGGCGCGGCGGACGTCGGCGATGGTCTCGACCGGCATCTGGCGCGCGACCGGCAGGCCGGCGCGGCGCAGGGCGCGATTGGCGAGGCGCTTGTTCCCCGCGAGGTTGGTCGCGACCAGCCCCGTGCCGGGGGTGCCGGACGCGTCGAAGCGCCGACCGTGGCGGCCCTCGCCGAGCTGCAGGATGATCGGCGCCGAGGCGAGCTGCCGCCAGGGGATGTCGCGCGCCTCGGCGGCACGTGCGATATGGCGGCGCGAGCCGCGCAGCCAGTTCGCCCCATCCTTGCGCATCGCGAGCAGGCGGGCGCGCGCGTCCGCCGCCCACGCCTCGCTGGCGGGCTTCCCGGCGGCGACGCCCATCACCTCGACGGCCAGCGTCAGGGCGGCGGTGGTGAGCGGCGGGCTGCCCATGGCCAGGATCGCGATGTCGGTCCGCGATCGGCCGACCGCGGTGCGTCGGCGCGGCGGCGGCAAGTGGTCCCACCACTCGCAGATCATTTGTGCCAGGGCCTCGATCACCCCGGTCGCGGTGGTCGGCGCCGCGGGTATGGCGACGTCGTGGAGCCCGGCCGGCGTCAGCCGGTCGAGGACGGCCACCGCCTCCGGCCAGCGCGCCGGATCGAAGGTGCCGCTCACCGCCGCGGCGATGACCGAGCGGTCGGCGACCCAGTTGGCACCGTGGAGGTCCTGGAACCGCTCGATGCGGATGGGCGCCGTCGTATCGGGATTGTCGCTGATGGAGACTCCTCGACGACGATGTCCGTCGTCGCGGCGAAAGCTATACTTCCCAACGGCCGGCGGAGCAAAGCCGGGTATGCGCCCGTCAGGGCCGCAGCAGCGCGTCGGCCTCGCCCAGGGCCGGATAGCCCGCCTCGGCCGGCGTGCCGGTCAGCGGCGGCACCACGGCCGTCCGCAGTGCCGGGATCCGGTTGCCGAGGCCGTCGAGGAGGCCGCGCTCGAACAGGCCGCGGCCCACGAAGTGCGGATCGGCCATCGCCCGCTCGAGCGTGGCGACGACGTTGCAGCAGCAGTCCTTGCCGGCGAATGCGGCGCGCCATTCCTCGGCCGTGCGGGCGCCGATGCGCTCGGCGACCGCGCGGCCGGTCGCCTCGGGGTCGCGGGCGTCGTCGCGCAGATCCTCGGGCACGCCGACGACCGTGCAGAACACCGACCAGAAGCGGTCCTCCAGCGGTGCGGCGGCGACATGCCCGCCGTCGGCGGTGCGGTAGATGCGGTAGCGCGGCGTGCCGCCGGTGACCTTGCCCCCACCGGGTCGCGGCCAGGCGCCGCCGACCAGGCCGTCGGCCATCGCCCAGTACATGAAGGTGAAGAGATTGTCGGCCATCGCCACGTCGAGGCGGCACCCCCGGCCGGTGTCCCGGCGCCCGATCAGGGCAAGCAGGATGTTGAGCACCGCGGGATAGGTGCCGCCGGCGATGTCGGCGACCAGGGCGGGCGGCACCACCGGCGCGCCGTCGGGGCCGGCGGCCAGCGCCAGCAGCCCGGTCTCGGCCATGTAGTTGAGGTCGTGGGCGGCGATCTGCGCCTTCGGCCCGTCCTGGCCGTAGCCGGTGATCGCGCAGTAGACGAGGCGTGGATTGCGCGCCGACAGCCGCTCCCAGCCGAGGCCGAGGCGGTCCATGACGCCCGGGCGGAACTGCTCGACCACGACGTCGGCGCCGTCGATCAGTGGCAGCAGCCGGTCGACCGCGCCCGGCGCCTTGAGATCGATGGCGATCGAGCGCTTGGCGCGGTTGAGCAGCGCGAAGTTCGCACTGTCCCTGCCGAACCTGGGGGGATAGGCGCGCATGTCCTCGCCCGTCCCCGGCCGCTCGATCTTGAGCACCGTCGCTCCGGCTTCCGCGAGGATCAGCGTGGCCAGCGGCCCCGGCAGCAGGGTGGAGAAGTCGACGACCGTGATGCCGGCGAGCGGTGCCATCGCTGTTCCCTCACTTGCGCACGAAGCTGCGGCCGATCACCTGCCGGTGGATCTGGTTCGTGCCTTCCCAGATCTGGGTGATCTTGGCGTCGCGCATCAGGCGCTCGACGCGGAAGTCCTTGCAGTACCCGTAGCCGCCGTGGAGCTGCACCGCCTCGGTCGTCATGCGCATCGCGAGGTCGCTGGCGCGCAGCTTCAGGATCGAGGCCTCGACGCCGAAGTCGGCGGCACCGCCGTCGACCATCCGTGCGACGTGCCATAGCCACGCCTCGCACAGAGCCAGCTCGGCGGCGAGGTCGGCCAGCAGGAACTGAATGCCCTGGAACTCGACGATGCGCCGGCCGGACTGGCGGCGCTCGTTGATGTAGGCGACCGCGTCCTCGAAGGCCGCGCGCGCGATGCCGAGCGCGTGGGCGGCGACGCTGGGCCGCGACTTGTTGAGCGAGGCCAGCAGCAGCTTCAGCCCCTCGCCGGGGGCGCCCAGCAGGTGGTCGCGCGGCACGCGGCAGCCGTCGAACGCGATCGTCGCGGTGGAGGCGGCGCGATGGCCCATCTTGTCTTCCGTCCGCACGACCGACAGGCCGGGCGTACCCTTGGGCAGCACCAGCGCCGAGATGGCGGCCTTGTCGCCGGCGATCTCGCTCCATTTGCCGAAGACCAGGTAGAGGTCGGCGACGTCGCCGTTGGAGATGAAGGTCTTGCCGCCGTCGACGACGATCGCCTCTCCGTCGGGCCGGAAGCGCGTGGTCATTCCGGTGGCGTCGGAGCCGGCGGCGGGCTCGGTGATGCACAGCGCCGCGATGCCGCCCTCGGCCATGGCCGGCAGGAACCGCCGCTTCTGCGCCTCCGTCCCGAAGTCGACGACCGGCTTCATCGCATGGAAGCTGGTCGCCCAGACGATCCCGGTCGAGGCGCAGGCGGCGCTGATCGCGCGCACGCAGGCGAGATAGACGGCGTAGGAGAGTCCGGCCCCGCCATACGCCTCCGGGACCCACATGGCGTTGAGGCCGAGCGCGTTGATCGCCCGGATGTTGGCCCATGGGAAGGTGCCGCTCGCGTCCAGCCCGGCGGCGGCCGGTGCGATGACGTCGCGCGCCAGCTCCCCGACGCTGGCGAGGAGCTGCGCCTCGTGCTCGGGCAGGGCGAGGCTGTGGTCGAGGCGGTCCAGCACGCTCATCTCAGGCTCCGGTCCAGCGCACCGCGACCGGCGCGATCCGCCCCTCGCGGGCCCACGCGGCGAGCTCGCGCTTCAGCACCTTGCCGCTGGCGGTGAGCGGGAAGGCCTCCATGGCGAGGAAATGCTCGGGCATGTCGTAGCGCGACAGCCCCGCCGCATCGAGGTGGCGCAGCACCTCGCCGCCGTCGATCGGCCCGCCGTCGTCGGTGATGACCAGCAGGCACACCCGTTCGCCCAGGCGCTCGTCGGGGATCGGCACCGCCGCCGCCCTGAGGATGCGCGGATGGCGCATGGCGAGGTCCTCGATGCGGGCGGGATGGATGTTGTGGCCGCCGCGGATGATCAGGTCCTTCTTGCGGCCGACGAAGACGAGGCAGCCGCGCTCGTCGATCCGCCCGAGGTCGCCGGACAGGAACCAGCCCTCGCGGTTGAACGACTCCTCGGTCGCCGCCTGGTTGCCGAAATAGCCGAGCATCAGGCAGCCGCCGCGCCCGGCGATCTCGCCGACGGTGCCCGGCGCGGCGCGGTGGTCGGGGTTCTCCGGGTCCCACAGCGCGATCTCGTAGGCGGCGCAGGCACGCCCGCAGGTCCCGACGATGGTCTCGACCGCGTCGCTCGGCAGCGTGTACTGGTGCGAGCCGTTCTCGGTCATCCCGTAGACGTTCTGCGGCGTGACGCCGTAGGCGAGGAAGCGCTCGGCCGTCTCGCGCGGGATCGGCGAGCCCGCCATGTAGAAGACGCGGACCGCGCCCAGCCGCTCCAGCCCGCGCCGGCGCGCCTCGGCCAGGACGTCGATCGCGTGCGTGGGCACGCCCATGACATAGGTGGCCCCGGTCGCGATCATCCAGTCGAGCGCCTTCGTGCCGGCGGCCGCGTCGTGCACCACGAGCTCGCAGCCGGCGACCAGCGCCTGCTCCAGCGCGACCGTGCCGATATGGTGGCTCATCGGGCTGAGGCTGAGGAGGACGGTCCCCCGGTCGTGGCCCCAGTCGGCGACCATCGCCCGGCCGTTGGCGAGCAGCGTGTTGTCCGAATGCATGACGCCCTTGGGCGCCCCGGTCGTGCCGGAGGTGAAGGCGAGGTAGACGACCTTGTCGGGATCCTCGTCGGCCGCGCCGAGCGGTGCGAGGGCACCGGCAGCGTCTGGGAACGACGCATCGCCGGACGCGGTCAGCCGCAGGATCCGGCGCATCGACGGGAGCGCGCGCATGTGGGCGAAGACGTCGTGGCGGCCGCCGTCGGCGCCGTAGCCGTCCTGTCCGACGAAGGCCGCGGCGGCGACCCGCTCCGCCAGCGCCACCACCTCGGCGACCGTGTAGTTCTGGTGCAGCGAGGGTACCGCGACCAGGCCGTTGCGGGCGGCGGCGAGGAAGGCGACGACCGCCTCGGCGCGGCTCGGCAGCCACAGGGCGACGCGCTGCCCCGGCCGCAGGCCCGCCTCTTCCAGGCATGCCGCGACGGCGTCGACCCAGCGCCGCAGCGCGCCCCACGACAGCCGCCGCCGCGCGTCGCGCAGCGCCCACGCATCCGGCCGCGCGTCGGCATGCCGGCACAGCAGCGCGTAGAGCGTGTCGGTCCGCCAGACGCCCGCCGCGTAGTGGCGGCGCGCCGACGCCGGGTCGTGGAGGGTCAGCAGACGGCCCATCGGATCATTCTTCGACGGTTCGCGGACCGACGCCAAGCCACTCGGCGAGAACCTCGTCCCCATCGGCGCCGAGCGCGGGCGGCGGGCGCCGGGCGCCGGCCGGCGCGCCGTCGATCGTCACCCCGAATCCGACCTGCGGCAGCGGCCCCGCCGGCGTCTCGACACGGTAGAAGAGGCCGCGCTCGCGCAGATGCGGGTCGGCGGTCACCTGGTCGGCGCGGTTGATCGGCCCGGCCGGCACCTTGGCTGCGGCGAACCGCGCCAGCCAGTCGCCGCGCGGCCGGGTGCGCAGGACCGCCTGGATGCGCGCGACGATGGCGGCGCGGTCGGCGCGGCGCGCGGCGTTGTCCCGCCACGCCGGCTCCTCGGCGGTCGCCGGATCGCCGACGCATTCCCAGAAGCGCCGCCAGATCGCGTCGTTGCCGAGGCCGAGGGTGATCGGCTCGTCCGCGGTCTCGAACACCTGGTAGATCGCGATGACGCTGTCGCGCCCGCCGGATCGGCCGGGCACCTCCGTCGATCCCAGCTGCGGCACCAGCCGCGGCGTCATGAAGCGCGTCATGCTGTCGACCAGCGCCACGTCGACGACGTGGCCGCGGCCGGTGCGCGCGCGGTCGTGGATCGCCGCCACCGTGGCCAGAGCCGCGTCCATGCCCGCCAGCAGGTCGGCGGCCGGCGTGCCGACCTTCTGCGGCGGGCCGTCCGGCTCGCCGGTCAGGTCCATGACGCCGCTGTGCCCCTCGGCGATCAGGTCGTAGCAGGCGTGCTCGGCACGCGCGCCCTTCAGGCCGAAGCCGGTAATGGCGACGAAGACGATGCCCGGCCGCCGCCGCGCGACGCTGTCCGGGTCGAGGCCGAGCTTCGCCTGGCTGCGCGGCAGCAGGTTGAGGACCAGCACGTCCGCCACGGCGATCAGCCGGTCGAGCAGGGCGTGGCCGTCCGGCCGCGCATAGTCCAGCGCGATGCTGCGCTTGTTGCGGTTGACGCTGGCGAACCACAGCGACTGGCCGGCGAGGAAAGGCGGGCCCCAGGCGCGCGAATCGTCGCCGCTGCCGGGCCGCTCGACCTTGACCACGTCGGCGCCGAGGTCGGCCAGCAGCATGGTGGCGTAGGGGCCGGCGACCGACGTCGTCAGGTCGAGCACGCGGGTCCCGGCCAGCAGCCCGTAGCTGGCGGCGGGGGCGGGCGGCAGCGCGTCGACGGGGAGCGGCATTCCTGGGGGCCTCCTGGCGGGTCGGTCACCAGGATACATCCCGGCGCATCCAGCCCGTTGCGCGATCGGCGTGGTTCGTGCGTAAGATTCGCGGAAATGACCGGCGTCCACCAGGGCGCACGGGAAGGCTGAACGCAGCCTCGCGATCGGGAGAGGAGCGCATCATGATCAGGAAATCGCACAGCCGGGGCAGGGGCGTGCTCGCCGCGGCCGCCGTGGCGGCGGTCGCCGCCGTCGCGCCGGCGTCGGCGCAGGAGACCATGCGGCTCGGCGTGGTCACCTTCGTCACGGGTGCCGCTGCCGGCCCGTTCGGCATTCCCGCCCGCAACGCGGCCGAGCTGCTCATCGAGGCGATCAACGCCGGCAAGGTGCCCGAACCCTACGCCGCCAAGGGGATCGGCGGCGCGGCCGTCGAGATGATCCTGGTCGACGAGGCGGGCACGACGACCCAGGTCGTGCAGGAGTACCGCAACCTCGTCGAGCGGCGGAACGCCGACGCCGTCGTGGGCTACATCTCCAGCGGCAGCTGCCTCGCGGTGACCCCGGTCGCCGAGGAGCTGAAGAAGCTGACGGTGTTCTTCGACTGCGGCACGCCGCGCGTGTTCGAAGAGGCGGCGCGCAGCTACGTCTTCCGTACCGCGTCGCATGCGACGATGGACGGGGTCGGCGCGGCGCGTTACGTCGTCGAGAAGCTCCCCGACGTCAAGAGCTACGGCGGCATCAACCAGAACTACGCCTGGGGGCAGGATTCCTGGCGCGACTTCAACCTCGCCATGCAGGCGCTGAAGCCGGGCATCAAGGTCACGACCGAGCAGTTTCCCAAGCTCTTCCAGGGGCAGTTCAGCGCCGAGATCTCCGCCCTGCTGCTGAGCGGCTCCGACGTCGTCCATTCGAGCTTCTGGAACGGCGACCTGGAGAGCTTCGTCGTGCAGCAGTCCGCGCGCGCGCTGCACACCAAGAGCCGCCTCGTGCTGACCGCGGGCGAGACCGCGATGTTCCGGCTCGGCGCCAAGATGCCCGACGGCGTCGTCATCGGCGCCCGCGGCCCGTTCGGCGTCCTGGCGCGCAAGACGCCGCTCAACGACTGGTTCCGTCAGGCCTACCACGACCGCTTCAACGTGCCGGCGACGTACCCCTCCTACCACATGGCGCACGCCATCCTCGGGCTGAAGGCGGCCGCCGACAAGGCGGCCGCCGCGGCCGGCAAGCGGCCCACCACCGAGCAGATCGCCAAGGCCTTCGAGTATCTCGAGTTCGAAGGGGTCGGCACCAAGGTCCGCATGGCGATCGGCAAGGGCCACCAGGCGATCACCGAGACGGCCTACGGGACCTACAAGTTCGACAAGTCGACCGGCGAGCCGACGCTGGTGGACATCACCCACTACCCGGCGGAATGCGTCAATCCGCCCGACGGCGTCGACAGCGTCGAGTGGATCAAGAGCGGCATGAAGGGCGCGAAGTGCTAGGCGGACGCGCGGCGGCGGGCGGACCGGCTCGTCGCCGCGCTCCCTAGCCCCGGGCCTCCCGATGATCTGGACGGCGATCCTGATCGACGGCGTCGTCTATGCCGCATGGCTGTTCATCGTCGCCCTCGGCCTCACCCTGGTGTTCGGGGTGATGAAGATCCTCAATGTCGCGCATGGCGCCTTCTACGCGATCGGCGCCTATGCCGCGGCCTCGCTGATCGGCGTCTGGTTCGCCGGCGACCGGCCGCTGGTCGGCGGCTACGTGCTGCTCGTCGTCGCCTCGCTGGCCGTCGGCCTCGTCATGGGTACGCTGCTGGAGCGCGGCGTGCTGCGCCTCGTCTACGGCCGCGACGAGGTGGTGGCAGCGCTGGCGACCTACGCCGTGTTCCTGATCCTGGAGGACTTCATCCTGCTGGTCTGGGGCACCGACCCCTACTTCGCGGGCGAGCCCGCGACCGCGCTGGGGGCCGACGACTGGTTCGGGCTGGCGGTCTCCAACTACGACCTGCTGCTGGTCGCGGTCGCCGCGGTGGTCGGCCTGCTGCTGTGGCTCGGCCTCAACCGGACGCGCACCGGGAAGCTGCTGCTGGCGGTGATCCACGACCGCGAGATGAGTGCGGCCTTCGGCATCGACGTCACGCTGATGTTCACCATGACGTTCGTGCTGGGCGCCTTCCTCGGGGCGCTCGGCGGCGCCCTGACCGCGCCGAAGATCTCGGTCGCGCCGGGCATCGGCGTCGAGGTCATCGTGCTCGCCTTCGCGGTCGTCGTCATCGGCGGCATGGGCTCGATCCCCGGCGCCGTCGTCGGCGCCCTCATCGTCGGCCTGGCCCGGGCGGCGGCCGTGCTGCTGCTGCCCTCGGTCGAGCTCTTCGTCGTCTACGCGGTCATGACCCTGGTCCTGGCGTTCCGCCCCTACGGGCTGTTCGCGCGGGCGCAGGCGCGCCGCATCTGAGGCCCATGGACCGCACCATCCTCGGGCTGCTGGCGATCCTCGCGGCCTTCCTCGCCGGCAGCCTCCTGCTGCCCTCCTGGGCGGTGTCGCTGGCGACCGTGGCCTTGGCCAAGGCCCTGGTGATCCTCGGCCTGCTCGTCCTGCTGCGCGCCGGCCTCGTGCCGTTCGGGCAGGCGCTCTTCTTCGCGCTCGGCGCCTACGGTGCCGGCATGGCGCTGCGCGAGGCCGGCAGCGGCGACGTCGTCGCCGGCCTCTTCGCGGGCACGGCTGCCGCGGCGTCGGCCGCCGTGCTGCTCGGCTTCCTGATGGCGCGCTACCGCGAGATCTTCTTCGCCATGCTGAGCCTCGCCTTCTCGATGCTGCTCTACGGCCTGCTGGTGAAGAACGCGGCACTCGGCGGGACCGACGGGTTCAACGTGCCGGCGCCGACCTTCCTCGGCTGGGCGCCGTCGCCGGCGACCGCCCGCCGGGTGCTGCTGGCGGTCGCCGCCGCGCTCGCGATCGGGTGCCACGCGGCGATCCACGTCTACCTGCGCTCGACCATGGGGCGGCTCGCCACGGCGATCCGCGACAACGAGATCCGCGTCGAGTATCTCGGCGCCTCGGTGCAGCGCGCGATCCACGTCAAGTTCGCCATCGCCGGCACCCTGGCGGGCATGGGCGGCGTGCTCACCGCCTTCTCGGCCGGCCACATCGACCCGGGCATGTCGTACTGGACGGCGTCGGGCGAGTTCGTGTTCGTCACCGTCATGGGCGGGGCCGGCAGCGTGCTGGCGCCCATCGCCGGCTCGTTCCTCTTCGAGATCGTGCGCACCTATGCGGTCGAGTATGCGCCGCAGGCCTGGCAGGCGGTGGTCGGGGCGGTGCTGCTGGTCATCATCCTCGTCCTGCCGGGCGGGCTGTGGTCGCTGTTCCAGCGCCGCCGCGGGACGCAGCCGCCGTGACCGCGCTCCTGTCGGCCGCCGGCCTCAACAAGTCGTTCGGCGCCGTGGTGGCGGCGCGCGACGTCCATGTCGACGTCGCGGCGGGAGAGACGATCGGCGTCATCGGCGCCAACGGCGCCGGCAAGACCACCTTCGTCAACATGGTGACGGGCTATCTCAAGCCGACGAGCGGCACCATCCGTTTCGCCGGCGAGGACGTGACCCGGCTGCCGCCGCGCGCCATCGTGCGCCGCGGCATCGGCCGCTCGTTCCAGATTCCCCAGGTGTTCGGCACCATGACCGCGGTCGAGAACGTCCTGGTCGCCCTCGGCGTCGCCGACGCACGCGGCCTCTCGCCATGGCGGCCGTTCGCCCGGCCGGATGTGGTCGGCCATGCCCGCGCGACCCTGGAGCGCTTCGGCATCGCGGCCCACGGCGACAGCGAGGCGCGCCTGCTGCCGCAGGGCGTGCGCAAGCTGCTCGACGTCGCGATCGCCACGGTGCGCCGGCCGCGCCTGCTCCTTCTCGACGAGCCGACCAGCGGCATCAGCGCCGAGGAGAAGTTCGCGGTCATGGAGACCCTGATGCAGGCGCTGCGCGCCGGGCAGGTCACGGTTCTCTTCGTCGAGCACGACATGCAGATCGTCGGCCGCTACGCCGGTCGCGTCATCGCCTTCTACGACGGCACGGTGATCGCCGACGGGCCGCCCGACCGCGTGCTCGACGACGCGGACGTCCGCCGCCACGTCATCGGCGAAGCGCATGGAAGGGCGCGGCCGTGACCGACGACGCGCTCGCCATCGAGGACCTGCATGTCGCGATCGGCGCCACGACCATCCTGCGCGGTGTCGCCCTGGTCGCCTCGGGCGGGGCGCTGAGCGGGCTGATCGGGCGCAACGGCGCCGGCAAGACGACGCTGATGCGCACGGTGATGGGGCTGCTCGCTCCGCATGCCGGCACCGTGCGCTTCGGCGGTGCCGCGCTCGACCGCGAGCCGCCGCAGCGGCGGGTGCGCCTGGGCATCGGCTACATGCCGGAGGACCGGCGGCTGGTGCCCGACTTCACCGTCGAGGAGAACGTCCTGCTGCCGGCCTGGGCGGCCGCCCTCGGCGATGCCGCGGAACGCCTGCGCTGGATCTACGGCCTGATGCCGGAGGTCCAGGTCTTTCGCGACCGCCGTGCCAACCAGCTCTCCGGCGGCCAGCAGAAGCTGGTCGCGCTGGCGCGCGCGCTGATGGCCGGACGCCGACTGCTGCTCCTCGACGAGCCCTTCGAAGGGGTGGCGCCGGTGCTGGCGCGGCGGCTCGCCGAGGTGCTGGCCGACCTGAAGCGCGCGGGGCTGACCATCCTCGTCGCGGATTCGAGCGAGACCCATCTAGCCGACCTGCTCGACGCGGCCTTCGTGATCGAGCGCGGCGCCGTCGCACCGCGCGGACGGGGAGATGCGATATGAGCACCGACAGGCCGCGGCTCCTCGTGATCCAGGGAGCGAACATGGCGCGGCTCGGCAAGCGCCAGCCGGAGATCTACGGCACCACCACCGCCGACGAGCTCGACCTCATGCTGCGGGGCCATGCGCGGCGCCTGGGCTATGCCCTCGACATCTTCTACACGCACGTCGAGGGGGAGGCGATCGGGCGCATCTACGGGTCGGCGGACGAGGGGATGGACGCGCTGGTGATCAACCCCGCGGGCTTCCTATATGCCGGCCACGCGCTGCGCGACTGCCTCAAGTCGCTGACCGTGCCGGTGGTCGAGGTGCACATCACCAACATCGAGCGTCGCGGGATGCGCTCGGTCACGGCCGAGGCGGCGACGGGCTACGTCGCCGGCTTCGGCCTCGACGGCTATCTCTCGGCGATCGAGGCGGCGCTCCGGCTGGTCGGGTTCGTGCCGGGGTTGGCAGGGCAGAAGGCTTAGGCCGGCGGTCGCGGCTCGGCCGCGGCGGGCGCGGCGTCGGCGCGAGCGGCGGCGGGCCCGACGAGGCCGGCCAGCGTCTGCCAGAACTTCGCGAAATCGACCGGCTTGACCAGCACCGCATCCATCCCGGCGGCGAGGCATTCCTGGCGCTGGGTGTCGGTGGCATCGGCGGTCAGCCCGACGATCGGCGTCGCGGCGGCGAGCCCGGTGCCGCCGCGGATCGTCCGCGCCGCCTCGACGCCGTCCATGCCCGGCATGCGGACGTCCATCAGGATGACGTCGTAGTGCCCGGTGGCGACGGCGCGCACCGCCCCGACCCCGTCCTCGGCGATCGTCACGGCGTGGCCGGCGGCCTGCAGCACCTCGCGCATCAGCTCCTGGTTCAGCGGCGAGTCCTCGGCCACCAGGATCGACAGCGGGCGCAGGGTCGGCGGGCGGGCGCCGACGCCTTGCTGGGTCGCGCGCGGCTCGGCCAGATTCAGCGGAAGCTGCACCCAGAAGCGGCTGCCCTTGCCTTCGACGCTGTCGAAGCCGATGGCGCCGCCCATCATCTCGGCCAGCCGCTGGCAGATCACCAGGCCGAGGCCGGAGCCGCCGTAGCGCCGGGTGGTCGAGCTGTCCGCCTGCATGAAGGGCCGGAACAGGCGGTCGCGCCGGTCGGCCGGGATGCCGACCCCGGTATCGCGCACCTCGAGCCGCAGGTCGGCCGGAGTGCCCGGCGGCGCGCCCTCCGCGGCGCCGAGGATGCGCACCGTGACGGTGACTCCACCCGTCGCGGTGAACTTGATGGCATTGCCGATGAGGTTGCCGAGGATCTGCTGGATGCGCGTCGGGTCGCCGCGCAGCCGCGGCGTCGGGCCGGGTGGGCGGTCGAGGACGAGATCGAGCCCCTTCTCGGAAGCGGAGGGCTGGTGGAGGGCGATGACCTCATCGATGACCTGCTCGATGTCGACGTCGACCACCTCCAGCTCGAGCAGCCGGGCCTCCATCTTCGACACGTCGATCATGTCGTTGAGGATCGCCAGCAGGTTCTCGCCGGCGGAGCGGATCACCGAGGCGTGCCGGCGCAGCCGCTCGGGCAGGTCGGGCGCGTTGCGCAGCAGGCGGTTCATGCCGAGGATGGCGTTCATCGGCGTGCGTATCTCGTGGCTGAGGACGGCGAGGAACTCGTTCTTGGCGCGGTTGGCGTCCTCGGCGACGACCAGCGCGCGCTCCTGCACGCGCAGGGACCGCAGCACCAGCCAGAACACCAGCGCCAGGACGGCGAGGCCGGCGACGGAGAATGCCGCCAGGAGCTGCGAGCGCAGGCGCACCGGCCGCAGCAGCTCCCGTTCGTCGACCGCGGCGACGGCGAGGTGCCCGAAGGTCGGGACCGTGGCCAGCGCGATGTGCCAGCGGCTGCGCTCGCCGCCGATCGTCTCGTCGATCTCGTGACTACGCACGGTCGCGGGCGCGTCCGGCTGGGCGCGGGGATCGGTCAGCGGCCTGGGCAGGCTCCAGGCGCCGTCGCGCTCCGGCTCGCCGAAGCCATGCCCGGAGAGGATGGTCCCGTCGGAGTAGGCCAGCGCCGCCGCATGGACCGCGCCGTTCGCCGCGAGACGCCCCATGACGGTGCGGAAGTAGCGCTGGCTGAGGGCCGTCGCGATGGCGCCGTGGAACTCCCCCTTCTGGTCGCGCAGCGGCCAGCACAGCAGGATGATCCGCTCGTTCGTGAAGGGAATGACGCCGGGCCGGCTGTGGAAGTGGCGCCGCTCGCGATCGTCGCGCAGTGCGCGGAACAGCGGCGTGCTGCCGACCGGGATGCCGATCCGCGCGCGGTTCAGCGCCATGCGGATGACGCCCGCCCGGTCGCCGATGCCCCAGCCCTCGGCCTGGGGAAGCTGGCGCATGCTCGAGTCGATCACCGGTCCGGTGCTGGTCATGAACGAATCGAACGTCGACCCCGACGTGCGGAAGCCGTCGGCGAGGCCGCGCATGTAGAGATCGATGCCCTGCAGGGCACGGTCCGCGTGCTCGGCCAGCAGCAGCGCGGCGCTCGCCGCGTTCCGCCGACCGGCGTCCAGCACGGCGCGCTCGCTCTGTTGCGCCGCGACCCAGTTGGCCGCGACCGCGACGGCGGCCAGCATGAGGTATCCGACGATGGCGAGCGTCGCCAGGGACGGCCGCAGCCGCGTACGACCCCGCTGCGATGGAGGTCCGACCGCCATCAGGCTCGGCCGTACGTGTCCTCGAAGCGCACGATATCGTCCTCCCCCAGGTAGCTGCCGGTCTGGACCTCGATGAGGTCCAGCGGAATCCGCCCCGGATTCTCCAGCCGGTGGCGCTGCCCGAGCGGGATGTAGATCGATTCGTTCTCGCGCAGCAGCCGTTCCTCCTCGCCGCAGGTCACCCGGGCGGTGCCGCTGACGACGATCCAGTGCTCGGCGCGGTGATGATGCATCTGCAGCGACAGCTTGCCGCCCTCCTTGACCTGGATGTGCTTCACCTGGTGCCGCGTCCCGAGATCGATCGTCTCGTAGTAACCCCAGGGTCGATAGGTGCGGGTGTGGCTCTTCACTTCGGGGCGACCCCGGGCGGCGAGCAGGTCGACGACCCGCTTCACGTCCTGGGCGCGATCCTGTGCCATGACGATCAGCGCATCGTCGGTGTCGATCACGTTTATCCCGTCGATCCCTAGGATCGCGACCAGCCGCTTGTCGGCGCGCACGTAGCAGTTGCGCGCGTCGACCTGCAGCGCATCGCCGACCAGGACGTTGCCCGATGCGTCCTTGGGCGACAGCTCCCACAGGGAGGACCAGGAGCCGAGGTCGCTCCATCCCATGTCCACGGGGACCACGGTGGCCTGCGTCGTATGCTCCAGCACGGCGTGGTCGACGGAGAGCGCCGGCGACGCGGCGAACGGGCCGCGCTGCAGCCGCAGGAACTCCAGGTCGCCGCTGCCCCCGGACAGCGCCGCCGCGGCGGCCGCGGCGATGGCCGGCTGCAGCCGCTGCAGCTCGGCCAGGTAGCGGTCGACCCGGAAGACGAAGATGCCGCTGTTCCACCACGCGCCGCCCGCCGCGAGCAGCGCCTCGGCGTCGCCGCGCGCCGGCTTCTCGACGAAGCGCGCGACCGCGAAGGATCCCTCGGCCGATGCCGGCGCACCCTGGACGATGTAGCCGTAGCCGCTCTCGGGACCGGCCGGGCGGATGCCGAAGAGTGCGAGGTCGCCCGCCCTGGCCGCGGCCGCAGCGGTCGCCAGGGCGGTGCGGAAGGCCGCAAGATCGGCGATGTGGTGGTCGGACGGCAGCACCAGCATCACCCCCTCGGGGGCGCCGCGGGCGATCAGCATGGCGGCTACGGCCACGGCCGGCGCGGTGTTTCGCCCCACCGGCTCCAGCACGATGGCCGCCGGCCGGATGCCCCGGACGCGGAGCTGCTCGGCGACGAGGAAGCGATGCTCCTCGTTGCAGATCACCAGCGGGCCGGCGAACAGCGTGCCGTCGTCGACGCGGGCCGCCGTCTGCTGCAGCAGCGTCGCCTCGCCCAGCAGCGGCAGGAGCTGCTTCGGCAGGTCCGACCGCGACAGGGGCCACAGGCGCGTGCCCGATCCGCCGGAGAGGATCACAGGATGCAGGATCGGTTGCGTGTTCGCCATCGACGGTCGTTCCTCGGGCGCGTGGGGCATCGCGCCGACGCTAACGATGGTACATGAGGGCGCCGCGGGAAAGCCCACTCGCACGGAAATCCCGCACGCCCACGATCGCCATGGTTGTCCGCGAAATGTCTACTCGGATATATCGAGCCATGCTCGATCTTTCCGTGGACGAATGGATGGCGGTGCGCCTCAGCCTGCGGGTCGCCGTGTGGGCGACCGCGGCGAGCCTGCCGTTCGCCGTCGTGGTGGCGCTGGCGCTGGCGCGCGGGCGCTTCTGGGGCCGGTCGCTGCTGAACGGCTTCGTGCACCTGCCGCTGATCATGCCGCCGGTCGTCACCGGCTACCTGCTGCTCCTGCTGCTCGGGCGGCGCGGGCTGGTCGGCGCCTGGCTCGCAGATGTCCTGGGCATCGTGTTCGCCTTTCGCTGGACCGGCGCCGCGCTGGCCGCCGCGGTGATGGGCTTCCCGCTCATGGTGCGGGCGATCCGGCTGTCGATCGAGGCGGTCGACCGGCGGCTGGAGCAGGCGGCCGGCACGCTGGGCGCCGCGCCGGCCTGGGTGTTCCTCACCGTCACCCTGCCGCTCATCGTGCCGGGCATCGTCGCCGGCATGATCCTCGGCTTCGCCAAGGCGATGGGCGAGTTCGGGGCGACCATCACCTTCGTCTCGAACATTCCGGGCGAGACGCAGACCCTGCCGTCAGCGATCTACGCCCTGACGCAGGTGCCGGGCGGCGATGCGGCGGCGCTGCGGCTGACGGCGATCTCGATCGCGATCTCCATGGCGGCGCTGCTGGCGTCGGAATGGCTGGCGCGCGGCGCCGGCCGGCGGTTGGGCGTGGCATGACCATCGAGGTCGACGTCACCCACCGCCTCGGCGCCTTCGTGCTCGACGCGCGCTTCGCCTGCGCCGGCGGGCTGACGGCACTGTTCGGGCGGTCGGGGTCGGGCAAGACCTCCCTGGTCGATCTCGTCGCCGGCCTGATCCGGCCGGAGCGCGGCCGCGTCGTCGTCGACGGCCGGGTGCTGGTCGACACCGCGCGCGGCATCTTCGTGCCGGCGCATCGCCGCCGTGTCGGCTACGTCTTCCAGGAGGGCCGGCTCTTCCCGCACCTGACGGTACGCCAGAACCTGCTCTACGGCCGCTGGTTCACCCCGTCCGGCGAGCGCCGCGGCGCGCTCGGGCCGGTCGTCGACCTGCTCGGCATCGGTCCCCTGCTGCAGCGGCGGCCGGACCGCCTGTCGGGCGGCGAGAAGCAGCGCGTGGCGATCGGCCGGGCCCTGCTGGCGAGCCCGCGCCTCCTCCTCATGGACGAGCCGCTGGCGGCGCTGGACGCCGAGCGCAAGGCCGAAATCCTGCCCTACATCGAGCGTCTGCGCGACGCGGCCGGCGTGCCGATCGTCTATGTCAGCCATGCGGTGGCCGAAGTGGTGCGCCTGGCGACCAGCGTCGTGCTGCTGTCGGACGGGCGGGTGGTGGCTTCCGGCGGCACCGCCGAGATCATGGGCCGGCCGGAGCTCTTCGGGCTCACCGGCCGCGCCGATGCCGGCGCCGTCCTCGACGCGGTCGTCGAGGCCCACGACCCCGTCTTCGGCCTCGCGACGCTGCGCACGCCGGCGGGGCCGCTCGTCGTGCCGGGCGCCGGCCTGCCGCCGGGTGGGCCGGTGCGCGTGCGCATCCGCGCCCGCGACGTGATGCTCGCCACCCGCCGTCCCGAGGCGATCAGCGCCCTCAACGTCCTCGACGGCAGCGGCGACGCGGTGGGCGAAGCCGACGGTCCGACCGTCGATGTGCGGATCGGCTGCCGCGGCGCGACGCTGGTCGCCCGCGTCACCCGGCGCTCGGTCGCCGCCCTGGCGCTGGCACCCGGCGTGCCGGTCTTCGCGGTCGTCAAGAGCGTCGCCTTCGACCGCCCGGGTGCCGCCGACTGACGGCGCCCGCTCAGGCGTCGACGTCGTCGGCCAGGGGCGCCGGCGGCCGCTCGGACAGGGCGCCCGCCAGCGCGGCCAGATGCTCCGCGGCGGCGGTCTCCGCCGCGCTCTCCATCGCGCGATAGCGGCGCACCAGCCCGCGGCCGGCAGCGGTCAGCGCGGCGCCGCCGCCGCCCGATCCGCCGTGCTGGGTCGACACGACCGGGTCGCGGAACGTCTGGTTGAGGCTGTCGACGAGCAGCCAGGCGCGACGATAGGACATGCCCATGGCGCGGCCGGCGGCCGAGATCGAGCCGTGGCCGTCGATCAGCTCCAGCAGGCGGACCTTGCCCGGACCCAGCGCCCCGTGCTCGCCGAGGTCGATGCGCAGCGTCAGGCGCGCCGCCTCGCCGCCGCGCGCGGGGCGGCGGGCGAGGCGGGTGACGCCGCGGGGCGCGGGCTTGTCCGGCGAGGCGATGGCCATGCTCGACGGCGACTATAGCATCCCTGCCGGGAAGAGGGCTTTCAAGGCGACGGCCTGCTGGACTACACAGGACGGCAACCGTCCGGGAGGTACCCCAGCATGCCGTTCGTGAACATCCGCCTCGTCGCCGGCCAGGGCCAGGCCAAGAAGGACGAGATGGCGCGCAAGGTGGCCGATGCCATCCACGGCACCACCGGCCTGCCCAAGGAGTCGGTGTGGGTCGTGTTCGAGGAGGTCGCGGCGGCCGACTGGTACGTGGGCGAGCGCTCCGTCGAGGCGATCCGCAAGAGCAAGACCTAGCGCGGGCGCGCCGCGGCGTGGCCGTCCCGCCGCTCGTCCTGCTGCCGGGACACATGGCCGACGCCGGGCTGTGGGCGCACCAGGCGCGGCACCTGGCGGAGCTGACGTCGGTCGCCGTCATGGACCTGACGCGCCACGACGGGCTGGCGGCCATGGCCGAGGCGGTGCTGCGCGAGGCGCCGCCGCGCTTCGCGCTGGCCGGCCTGTCGATGGGCGGCTACCTCGCCTTCGAGATCGTGCGCCGGGCGCCGGGGCGGGTGGAGCGTCTGGCGCTGCTCGACACCTCGGCCCGGCCGGACACCGACGAGCAGCGCGAGCGCCGTCGTCGGTTCATGGCGATGGGCGAGCGTGGCGAGCTCGACGCGGTGATGCGGGCCTACATGCCGCTCTTCGTCCATCCCGACCGGCTGCAGGACCGGGCGCTGGTCGGCGGCCTCGAGGCGATGGCGCGCCGCCTCGGCGCCACGGCCTTCCTGAACCAGCAGAAGGCCATGCTCGGCCGCCCCGATTCCCGACCCGGCCTCGCCGCGATCGCCCAGCCGACCCTCGTCCTGTGCGGCCGCCAGGACGCGCTGACGCCGCTCGCCATGCACGAGGAGATGGCGGCCGCCATCCCCGGCGCGCGCCTCGTCGTGGTCGAGGATTGCGGCCACATGACCCCGCTGGAGCAGCCGCAGGCTTTGACCGCGGTGCTGCGCTACTGGCTGCAGGGCTGACGCGGCCGCATTCGTATCGATCGGCTGGACTCCGGTCCGGCACCGAACCATCACACGCCCGTAACCAAACGATCACGGGCGGCGGCTATGGCTCCGTCCGGGAAGGGAGCCCATGGCAAAGCGCGTCGTCATCGTCGTCTGCGACAGCCTCCGGCAGGATCTGGTTCGTGCCGATATCGCGCCGGTCCTGGCGGCGCTGCGCCTGGACGGCTGCGCCTTCCACGCCTTCCGCAGCGTCTTCCCGTCGACCACGCGCACGAGCTCGGCCTCCATGGCGACGGGATGCCTGCCGGCGACCCACGGGCTGCTCGGCAACACCATGGCGCTCGACGAGGGCGACGGGCTGGTCTGCCGGTCGGTCGGCGACCCCGACTTTCGCACCCGCATGCGCCGTGCCACCGGCGGCACGCTGCGCGTGCCGACGCTGGCTCAGCGCCTGGCGCCCCATGGCGGCAGCATCGTCATGTCCAACGTGTCGCCGGGAGCGGCCTATGTCCAGGACCCCGACGGCTGGGGACACGTCTACCACCGGGCGGGTTCCTTCGCTCCGGGGTTGCGGCCGGAGCCGGCCGACCGGCATCTCGCGATCGCCATCGGCGCCGACGGCGACGCCGCGATGACACGGCGGTTCTGCGGTGAGATTCTCCGCGACCGGCGCCCGGCACTGGCCGTGCTCTGGCTGTCCGAGCCGGACCATACCGGCCACGGGGAGCCGCTGGGCTCGCCGGCGCATCGCGCGGCGATCGGCAGCGCCGACGCGCGCGTCGGCGACGTGCTCGACGCCGTCGCCGCCCTGGAACGGGAAGGCGACGACGTGCTCCTCGTCGCCTGCTCCGACCACGGCATGGAGACCACGCGACGAACCATCGACGCGACGGAACGGCTGGTGGCCGCCGGTCTCAAGGAGGGGCCGGACAGCTCCGATGTGGTCGTGGCGCCCAACGGCACCGCCGCGGTGATCTACGCGGCGCCGGACGCGGCCGACCGGGCGCCGGCGCTGCGGCGGTTCCTCGAGCAGGAGGACTGGGTCGGCGGCGTGTACGAAGGCGACGCGCTCGCGACGATCGGGCTGCCGGTCGGCGGGAACGTGCTGATGGCCGTCACGACCGCGACCGACGCGGCCGCCAACGCCTTCGGCGTGGCCGGCCACGCCGACATCGTCCGCGACCCGGAAAGCGCCAGGAGCTACGACGGCTTCGGGCAGCACGGCGGTCTCGGCACGAACGAGCAGAATCCGTTCCTCGTGGTCCGCGGCGGCGGCTTCGCGCGTCGCCGCGCCACCGACCATCCCTGCTCGCTCATCGACATCGCGCCGACCGTGCTCCGCCATCTCGGCCTCGCCGCGGATGGCATGGACGGGACGGCGCTGCCGCTCGAACCACCGGACAAGGACGGGGACGCCCGATGCATCGCCTCCCGCTGACCCGACGCACCCTCCTCGGCGGTGCCGCCATCACCGCGGTGGCGCTGGCCGTGCCACGCGGC
>JADZBA010000434.1 GCA_020852355.1 Alphaproteobacteria bacterium | reverse complement strand
GTCGATGACCACCAACTCGCCCGGCTCGACGTCGCGCACGAATTCGGCGCCGATGATGTCGAAGGCGCAGGTCTCGGAGGCCAGGATCCAGCTCTGGCCGATGCGGCCCAGGACGAGCGGACGGACACCGAGGGGGTCGCGCACGCCGATGAGCTTCTGGCTCGTCATCGCGACCAGCGAATAGGCGCCCTCGACCCGGTGCAGCGCGTCGATCATGCGGTCGACGACGCTGGCGCGCAGGCTGGTGGCGATGAGGTGGACGATGACCTCGGTGTCGGTCGTCGACTGGAACAGGCTGCCGCGGCGCACCAGCTCGCGCCGGATCGCGTAGGCGTTGGTCAGGTTGCCGTTGTGGCAGATGGCGAGCCCGCCGAACTCGAAATCGGCGAACAGCGGCTGGACGTTGCGCAGCACCGTCTCGCCGGTGGTGGCGTAGCGGACATGGCCGATCGCGGTCGAGCCGACCAGGGTCTGGATGATTCCCTCGGCGCCGAAATTGTCGCCGACCTGGCCGAGGCCGCGATGGGCATGGAACTGTGACCCGTCGTAGGAGACGATTCCCGCCGCCTCCTGGCCGCGGTGCTGCAGGGCGTGCAGGCCCAGCGCCGTGTGCGCCGCCGCGTCGGGATGTCCGTAGATCCCGAAGACGCCGCACTCTTCCTTGAGATGGTCGTCGTCATACGGGTGGGTGGTGAGCGCTGTCATCGCCGTCCTCCGCCCGCATGGCCCTTCATGGGTCAACCGACGCGGGGTTTATAGCTGTCTCCAAAGCGTCACGCACGCCCTTTCCGGCGTGCGCCTTCGTCTCGATCCGCCGAGGGCCGCCCTACTGGTTGCTCTGGCGGATCAGGCGATCCATCCCCTGCCGTTCGCCCGGCTTGTATCCGGGCTGCTCGGCCGCCCCCGAGTCGGGGCGCGCCGGCGGGCTCGTCAGCACCCGGAACGTTCGTTCGGTCTCGCGCGCCTGCTCGAGGCGGCGGCTGGTCTCGTCGAGGGCCCGGTCGCGGAACTCGCGGGGCACCAGCGACGTCAGCCATTCCGCGCCGCGCTGCACCAGCGGCAGGGCGCGCGCCTCGCGCACCCAGGGCGGATACTCGCTCTCGGGCATCGCCCAGGCGAGCAGCAGGTAGGCGAGGCAGACCAGCGCGGCGCCACGGGCGATGCCGAACAGCAGCCCGAGCGAGCGGTCGACCGCGCTGAGGGCGCTGCCGCGCACCCCGCGGGCGATGGTGTGGGTGACGAGCGAGAAGACGATCAGCGCGAAGAGGAACAGTACCGCGCCCAGGGCGATGTCGGCGATCAGGGTCGGCCCGAGCAGGTCGCGGGCGTGCGGGCGCAGCGGGGCGAAGCCGTAGAGCGCGACCAGCGCGGCGCCGATCCAGGCGGCGACCGACAGCACCTCGCGCACGAAACCGCGCGCGACCGCGAAGATCGCCGACAGCAAGACGACTCCGACGATCGCGAGGTCCAGCCAGTTGACGCCCTGCATCGGTCAGCGCCTGGGCGGCGCCGGCCGGCGCGCGGCGGCCGCGGGATCGTCGAGCAGCGCCACGAGGTCGGCGATCGTCGCGATCTCCTCGGCGTCGAGGTCGGCCGGACGGGCGGCGCGCCGGCCGCGTTGGGGCGGCATGAGCGCCCGGGCGAAGCCGAGCTTGCCCGCCTCCTTCAGTCTCTGCTCGGTCTGGCTCACCGCACGCACCTCGCCGGAAAGGCCAATCTCGCCGAAGACGACGGTCGCCGCCGGCAATGGACGGCCGGAGAGCGACGACAGGAGAGCCGCAGCGACCGCCAGATCGGCCGCCGGTTCCTGGATCCGCAATCCACCCGCGACATTCAGATAGATATCGTTGGCCCCGATCGCTACCCCACCCCGCGCGTCGAGGACGGCGAGGATCATCGCCAGGCGGCCGCCGTCCCAGCCGACGACCGCGCGGCGCGGCGTGCCGAGCGCCGACGGCGCCACCAGCGCCTGGATCTCGACCAGCATCGGGCGGGTGCCCTCCATGCCGGCGAAGACCGCGGCGCCCGACACGTCGCCCTGGCGGTCGGCGAGGAACAGGGCGGACGGGTTCAGGACCTCGGCGAGCCCGCGATCGGTCATCTCGAAGACGCCGATCTCGTCGGTCGGCCCGAAGCGGTTCTTCACGGCCCGGAGGATGCGGAACTGATGCCCGCGCTCGCCTTCGAAATAGAGCACCGTGTCGACCATGTGCTCCAGCACGCGCGGGCCGGCGATGGTGCCTTCCTTGGTCACGTGGCCGACGAGGACGAGGGCGAAGCCGCGCCGCTTGGCCTGGCGGATCAACTCCTGCGCCGATGCGCGCACCTGGGCGACGGTGCCCGGGGCGGAATCCAGCGAGTCGAGATACATGGTCTGGATCGAGTCGACGACGACGAAGGCCGGCGGCTCGCCCTGGTCGAGGGATGCGACGATGTCACGCACGCTGGTGGCGGCGGCCAGCGACACCGGGCTGGCGGCGACCCCGAGCCGGCGGGCGCGCATGCGCACCTGCTCGACCGCCTCCTCGCCGGAGATGTAGAGGGCGCCGCCGCCCTGGGCGAGGCGGGCGGCGACCTGCAGCAGCAGGGTCGACTTGCCGATGCCCGGGTCGCCGCCGACCAGCAGGGCGCTGCCGGGAACCAGGCCGCCGCCGGCGACCCGGTCGAATTCGGCGATGCCGGTGATGCGCCGCGGCGCGTCGGCCTCGCTGCCGTCGAGGCCGACGATGGCGATGCGCCGCCCCTTGGCGCCGGCCAGCCCCTTGGGCGGCGCCTCGACCACCGCCTCCTCGACCAGGGTGTTCCAGGCGCCGCAGGCTTCGCACCGCCCCGCCCATTTCGGGTGCGTGGCGCCGCATTCCTGGCAGACGTAGCGGGGCTGGGCCCTGGCCATCGCCGGTACGGCCGTCAGAGCGGCCGCACCTCCATGACGATGGGGCCATCGGCGCGGCCGTTGATGAACTGGTCGACGAAGGGGTTGCCGGACCGGTCGACGGTGGCCGCGGGCCCGTCCCAGATGATCCGGCCGCCGTAGATCATGGCGATGCGGGTCGCGATCTTCCGGGCGGAATGCATGTCATGGGTGATCGAGATGGTCGTCGCGCCGAGATCCTTGACGCAATTGATGATGAGGTCGTCGATGACGTCGCTCATGATCGGGTCGAGCCCGGTGGTGGGCTCGTCGAAGAGGATGATCTCGGGCTCGGTCGCGATCGCGCGGGCCAGCGCCACCCGCTTCTGCATGCCGCCCGACAGCTCGGCCGGGAAGAGGGCAGCCACCGGCTCGCCGAGGCCGACCGCGGCGAGCTTGCGCAGCGCCACCTCCTTGGCCTGCGCCCGCTTCATGCCGCGGCCCTGGATCAGGCCGAAGGCGACGTTCTCCCAGACCGGCAGGCTGTCGAACAGGGCCGAGCCCTGGAACAGCATGCCGAAGCGGGCCATGATCCGCTCGCGGCCGCGGGCGTCGAGGCCGGTCACCTCCTCGCCGTCGATGCGGATGCTGCCGGCGTCGGGGCGAATCAGGCCGATGATGCACTTGATCATCACCGACTTGCCGGTGCCCGAGCCGCCGATCACCACCAGGGATTCGCCCGCCGCGACGTCGAGATCGACGCCGTCCAGCACCACCTTCGCCCCGAAGCGCTTCTTCAGGCCGCGGACCTCGATCTTGGGCGTCGCGGTCATTGGCGGGAGAAGAAGATCTCGGTGACGAAGTAGTTCGCCAGCAGGATCAGGATCGAGGCGGCGACGACGGCCTGCGTCGTCGCCGCGCCGACGCCCTGGGCGCCGCCCTTCGACCGGTAGCCGTGGTAGCAGCCCATCAGCGCGATGAGGAAGCCGAACGCGCCCGCCTTCACGAGGCCCGACACGACGTCCATGACCTTGAGGTACTCGAACGTCCGCTTGAGGTAGCTCGCGGGGTTGAAGCCGAGCTTGTGGACCGAGACGATGTAGCCGCCGAAGACGCCGATCACGTCGGCCACCACGACCAGCAGCGGCAGCATCGTCAGACCGGCGATGAGGCGCGGCACCACCAGGTACTTCAGCGGGTTGGTCGCCAGGGTGGTGAGCGCGTCGATCTGCTCGGTCACCCGCATCGTGCCGATCTCGGCGGCCATCGCGGCGCCGATGCGCCCGGCGACCATGAGGCCGGCGATCACCGGGCCGAGCTCGCGGGTGATCGAGATGACGACGACCGAGGGAATGGCGTTGGCGGCGGCGAAGCGCGAGAATCCGGTGTAGCTCTGCAGCGCCAGCACCATGCCGGTGAACAGCGCCGTCAGGCCGACCACCGGCAGCGAGTAGTAGCCGATCTCGAGCATCTGGCGCGCGATGAGGCGCCCGTGCCAGGGCGGCCGGAACGAGACGGCGATCGCCTGTGCGGCGAACAGCGACACCGACCCGCACGCAGTCAGCAGATGCAGGGTGGCCCGGCCGATGGCGGCGAGGAAGCCCAAGGGAACCGTCGGCCTCAGCCGTGATAGACGCGACGATAGCGCGCGCCGAGCCCGGTCAGGATCTCGTAGCCGATCGTCCCCGCGTCGGCCGCCACCGCGTCGATGGTGCGCGCGTCGCCGATCGCCACGGCGAAAGCGCCGGGCTGCGCCGCCGCGTCGGGTACGTCGGTCACGTCGAGGGTGATCAGATCCATCGATATCCGGCCCAGCACCGGCGCCGGCCGGCCCGCCACGAGGAAGGCGCCGCGGAGACTCGCGGAGCGCAGATATCCGTCGGCATAACCAATTGGAACAGTTGCGACTTTCGTGGGTCGCCCAGCCCGGTGCGCGGCACCATAGCCAACGCTGTCTCCAGGGTCAATGCGACGCACCTGGAGGATGCGGGCCTCGAGCCGGACCACCGGCCGCATCGGATTGACGTCGCCGGGCGTCGGGTTGACGCCGTAGAGCGCCACGCCGGGCCGGCCCAGATCGAAATGGTAGTCGCGGCCGAGGAAGATGCCGGACGACGCGGCGAGGCTGGCCGGCACCTCGGGGAAGGCGCGGCGGGCGGCGCGGAAGCGGCCGAGCTGGCGGCTGTTCAGGGGATGTGCGGGCTCGTCGGCGCAGGCGAGATGGCTCATCACCAGACGGACGTCGAGCCCGGCGGTGCGGCCGGGGTCGGCGGCGAGCGCGGCCAGCTCGGTCGGCGGCAGGCCGAGGCGGGACATGCCGGTGTCGACTTGGACGATGGCGGGCAGCGCCGCGCCCTCCGCCCGCCCGCGCGCCGCCCACAGCTCGACCTGGGCGAGGTCGTTCAGCACCGGCAGCAGGTCGTGCTCGCGGAAGGTCGCCTCGAGGCCGGGCCAGAGGCCGTTGAGGACGGCGATGCGGGCGGCGGCCGGCAGGACTGCGCGCAGTGCGACGGCCTCGTCGAGGTGGGCGACGAAGAACCAGCGCGCGCCGGCCCGCGCGAGCGCGGGGGCCACCACCGCGGCACCCAGCCCGTAGGCGTCCGCCTTGACCACGGCCGCGCATTCGACGCCGCCGAGGCGCTCGCGCAGGATCGCGTAGTTGGCGGCGACCGCCGCGAGGTCGATCGTCAGGATCGCGCCGGCGCGCGAAGGGGCGTCAGCGGTGGACATCCGGCAGGTGATCGTCCTCGACGAGGTTGTCGAACTTGGTGATGCGGCCGTCGAACCGCAGGCGCACGGTGCCGGTCGGCCCGTGGCGCTGCTTGGCGATGATCACCTCGGCGGTGTCCGCCACCTCCTGGAGGCGCTGCGACCAGCGCTGGTAGCGGTCGTTGAACTTGTCCTCGGTCTCGTCGGGACGGCGCATCGGCTCGTTGCGCAGATAATACTCCTCGCGGAAGACGAACATGACGACGTCGGCGTCCTGCTCGATCGAGCCGGACTCGCGCAGGTCGGCGAGCTGCGGATGCTTGTCCTCGCGCTGCTCGACCGCGCGGCTTAGCTGCGAGAGCGCCAGGACGGGGACGTTCAGCTCCTTGGCGATGGCCTTGAGGCCGCGGGTGATCTCCGAGATCTCCTGGACGCGGTTCTCGTTGCGCGAGGCGGTCGACGGCCGCAGGAGCTGGAGATAGTCGACGACGATCATGCCGAGGCCGCGCTGGCGCGCCAGGCGCCGTGCGCGCGTGCGGATGGCCGAGATGGTCAGCGCCGGCGTGTCGTCGATGAACATCGGAATCGCCGCCAGGGTCTGGCTCGCCTCGACGAACTTCGGGAACTCCTCGGCGCGCACGTCGCCGCGCCGGATCTGGTCCGAGGGCACGCCCGAGACCTCGGCCAGGATGCGGGTGGCCAGCTGCTCGGCCGACATCTCCAGCGAGAAGAAGGCGACGACCGCGCCGTCCTCGGCAACGGCGGTGCCGTCGGGGCGGCGCGTCTCGCGGTAGTGGCGGGCGGCGTGGAAGGCGATGTTCGTGGCGAGGGCCGTCTTGCCCATGGCCGGCCGGCCCGCGAGGATCACGAGGTCGGAGGGATGCAGCCCCCCCAGCCGCTTGTCCATGTCGATGAAGCCGGTCGCCACGCCGGCGACGTGGCCGCTGCGCTTGAAGGCCGCCTCGGCCATGCGGATGGCTTCGACGAGCGCGCTCTCGAAGGTGCGGAAGCCGCCCTCTCCGACGCCGGTCGTGGCGAGGTTGAAGAGGCGCTGCTCGGCGCTCTCCACCTGGGCCATGGCGGTCACGTCGGGTGCGGCGTCGAACGCCGTGTTGACGACGTCCTCGCCGAGCGCGATCAGCTCGCGGCGCAGGTGCAGGTCGCGAATCGCGGCCGCGTAGTGCTCGGCGTTGATGATGCTGGCCGACGCGGCGGCCAGCCGCGCGAGATAGGCGGCGCCGCCGACCTCGGTCAGCGCGCCGTCCTGCTCGAAGTAGGTGCGCAGCGTCACCGGGTCGGCGATCTGGCCGCGCTCGATCAGCTTGGCCGCGGCCGAGAAGATGCGACCGTGGATGGGGTTGGCGAAGTGCTCCGCCTCGACGATCTCCGAGACGCGCTGGAAGGCATGGTTGTTGACGAGGATGGCGCCGATCAGCGCCTGCTCGGCCTCCTCGTTGTGGGGCGGCGCGCGGTAGGCCGGGCCGTCGCGGAGCGGCGTGACGTTGGAGACGATGAGGCCTGCTTCCATGACGACCGAGACTACCCCATCGCGGGCCCGACTCCGTCGGCTAATCCATGCACACCCCTGTGTATCCCGGGGGTGGAGTGATGGCCTACCATCGGCCATCTTCATCCCAACGACCCGACCACGAGAGGAATTCGAGGAATGACGGACGTCGTCGACATGATCGTCGGCATCGCACCGGGCTCGCCGCTCGATGCGCTGCGCGCCCAGCGGCCGGAGGCGCGGCAGCTCACGCAGGGCAGCTACGACGAGCTGGTGGTGCCCGGGCGGGCGGGCGGCGTCGCCCTCGACGAGCGCGCCGCCGTGGCGCTGCGCATCGCCGTGCTGAACGAGGACGCGGCGCTGGCGGCCCACTATCGGACGCTGCTGGCGACGCACCCGGGGGGCGCGGCGCTGGCGGCGAAGGTCGAGGCGGGACCGGAGGCTGCCGGGCTGGCGCCGCGGCTGGCGGCGATCCTGCGCCACGTCGACCGGGTCTCCATGGCGCCGCGCACCGCCGGGGCCGCCCATCTCGCGGCGCTCAAGGACGTCGGCCTCTCCGACAAGGACATCGTCAGCCTGTCGCAGCTCGTCGCGTTCGTCTCCCACCAGGTCCGGCTGATCGCCGGGCTGCGCCTCCTCCAGGAGTAGGGCCATGCAGAAGGTCGACAAGTTCACGATCGACGAGATCGAATGGGCCGCCTGGCTGACCCCGGTCGCCGCCGCCACCGCCACGCCCGAGCAGCTCGCCGTCCTCGACGAGAGCCCGGCGCAGGCGCGCAGCTCGCCCTACTTCCTGACCCTGGTCCACGACGTCGACGCGCTGCGGCAGCGCTCGCGGCTGTTCAACATCGTCATGTACGCCCCGCGCGGCCTGCCGCGGGCCGATCGCGAGCTGGCCACGCTGGTCGAGTCGTACGTCAACGGCTGTATCTATTGTGCTTCGGTGCACGGCCGGCGGTTCTCCGAGCTGACCAAGGAGCCCGAGGTCATCCACCGCATCTACGAGGAGGGCATCGGCACCGAGCTCGCGCCGCGCCGGCGCGCCATCGTCGATTTCGCGGCGAAGCTGACGACGACTCCGCCGACCGCCGGCAAGGACGACATCGCCGCGCTGCGGGCGGCGGGCCTGGGCGAGCTGGAGATCCTCGACCTCATCCAGTCCGTGGCGATGTTCGCCAACGCCAACCGGCTGATGCAGACGCTGGGCGAGCCGGTGCGCTGACGGGGAATCCGCCGGTCGGCTACGCCTCCGCGTCGGTCCACTCGTCGCCCAGCAGCTCGGGCTTCTCGTAGGC
>JADZBA010000433.1 GCA_020852355.1 Alphaproteobacteria bacterium | reverse complement strand
TCTTCGATGCCATCGCCGGCAGCCGCGGCCATGTCGTCGGCCCCTTCCTCGGCCTGCTGCACAGTCCCGAGCTGGCCGACCGGGTGCAGAACCTGGGCGCCTTCCTGCGCTATCGCACCCGACTCGGCCCGCGCCTGTCGGAGCTGGCGATCCTGCTGACCAGCCGCGCCTTCTCCTGCCAGTTCGAATGGTACGCCCACGAGAAGCACGCCCGCGAGGCGGGCGTCTCCGACGCCATCATCGAGGCGGTGCGCGCCGGCCGCCGGCCGGCCGGCATGCAGGACGACGAGGCGGCGGTGCACGACTACGCCAAGGAGCTGCTGGAGACGCGCGGCGTCTCCGACGCGACCCACGCCAGGGCGCGCGAGGCGTTCGGGGTGCCGGCCGTGGTCGAGCTGACCGGCCTCGTCGGCTACTACTCGCTGCTCGCCATGACCCTGAATGCGCACCGCATCGGGCCGCCCGACGGCGCCGAGCCGCTGCCGCCGGTCGCCTGAGGAAGGGCCGCGCGATGGCGAACTCCGATCCTGCCGCCTTCCTCGCCGCCGTCGAGGGCCGCTCGCAACGCCTGACGACGCCCTGCGGCGACGGCGACATGGTGTGGCACCGCTGGGGCAGCGCACCGACGGTGCTGGTGCTGCTGCATGGCGGCTTCGGCTCGTGGACGCACTGGATCCGCAACGTCGACGCCCTGTCGGCGCGCTATACGGTGATCGCGGCCGACCTCCCGGGCCTCGGCGATTCGGCGAGTGCGCCCGAGCCCTATGACGGCGGGACCCTGTCCGCCATCGTCGCGGACGGCATCCGCCGGCTGGTGCCCGAGGGCACGCGCTGCCATCTCACCGGCTTCTCCTTCGGC
The DNA here is from genome assembly GCA_020852355.1 of Alphaproteobacteria bacterium. GTDB lineage: Bacteria > Pseudomonadota > Alphaproteobacteria > ATCC43930 > Allostellaceae > Allostella. Next base: position 5,624 of record JADZBA010000433.1, on the reverse strand, counting down.
GGCGTGCTCGGCGGGCCGACGGCGGCCCTGCTCGGCGACCGGCTCGCCTCCTTCACCATCGTCGGCGCCGGCGGCATGGGCGCGCGGCGCAAGCCGCTGGAGCTCGTGGCGTGGCGCCACCTGCCCGACGAGGCGGCGCGCAACGCCGCCCACCGCGCCAACCTCTCTCTCCTGATGATCGCCGACCCCGCCAGGATCGACGATCTCGCCGTCTTCCTGCAGGCCGGCAACGCGGCGCGCGGCCGCACCAAGAGCCGGCCGATCTCGCTCGCCAGTACGCTGGCCGACGCGCTGCCGCTGGTGAAGGCGCCGGTCGCCGCCATCTTCGGCGAGCGCGACGCCACCGCCTATCCCTGGGTGTCGGAGCGCGAGGAGCGGATGCGCGCGATGCGGCCGGAGCTCGATTTCCGCGTCATTCCCGACGCCGGCCACTGGGTGCAGTACGAGGCGGCCGAGCGCTTCAACGCCGAGCTGCTCGATATCCTGTCCAGGCGCGACCGCGCGGCCTGATGCCGGCACCGGAGGGAACGGACATGACGCTCAGGATCGCGGTGCTCGACGACTACCAGAAGGTGGCCGCGGCGATGGCCGACTGGCGGTCGATCGGCGATGACGCCGAGGTGGTGTTCTTCGACGACCACCTCGCCGACCCGAACGCAGTGGCAGCGCGTCTCGCGCCCTTCGACGTGATCTGCATCATGCGCGAGCGCACGCCGATCGACGCCGCGCTGATCGCGCGCCTGCCGCAGCTCAAGCTGCTGGTGACCTCGGGCATGCGCAACGCCGCCGTCGACACCAGGGCTCTGGCCGCGCGCGGCATTCCCTTCGCCGGCACCGGCATGCTCGGCGGCCCGACCGCGGAGCTGACCTGGGGCCTCATCCTGGCGCTGCTGCGGCGGATCCCGGTGGAGGACCGGGGCATGCGCGCCGGCGGATGGCAGGCGACGGTCGGCACCGGCCTGGAAGGCAAGACCCTCGGCGTCCTCGGCCTCGGGCGGCTCGGCGGCCGCGTGGTGCGGGTCGGCAAGGCCTTCACCATGGACGTCATCGCCTGGAGCCCCAACCTGACGGCGGAGAAGGCGGCCGGGCAGGGTGCGCGCCTCGTCTCCAAGGAGCAGCTCTTCGCCCAGGCCGACGTCCTCACGATCCACATGGTGCTGTCGGCGCGCTCGCGCGGCCTGGTGGGGGCCGCCGACATCTCGCGGATGAAGGAGTCGGCGATCCTGGTGAACACCTCGCGCGGGCCGCTGGTGGACGAGGCGGCGCTCATCGACGCGCTGCGCCGGCGCCGCATCGCCGGGGCCGCGATCGACGTCTACGACATCGAGCCGCTGCCCGCCGACCATCCGCTGCGCGGCCTCGACAACACCGTGCTGACGCCGCATCTCGGCTACGTCACTGCGGAGAACTACCGCCAGGCCTATGCCGAGATGGTCGAGGACATCGTCGGATGGCGGGCGGGCGAGCCGGTCAGGATGATCGCGCCGGGCTGACGTCGGGCGCTTCCCCGTCGATGGCCGGCGATGGGCGAAGAGGTGTAGTCATGTCTCGTGGAACCGCGCGAAGGCGGCGACCGGCTCGCGCTCGGTGTCGAAGCGGTTGACGACGGCGTCGGGGTCGGGGTGCCCCAGCGCCATGCCGCAGACCACCATCTCGTCGTCCGGGATCGGCAGGTGGCGGCGGATGACGCGGTGGAAGTTGGCGAAGGCGGCCTGGGCGCAGGTCTCCAGGCCGAGGCCGCGCGCCGCCGTCATGATGTTGGCGAGGAAGATGCCGTAGTCGAGCCACGAGCCCCGCTCGACGTCGCGGTCGATGGTGAAGATCATGCCGACCGGCGCGTCGAAGAACAGGTAGTTGCGGCCGCGCTGGTCGTGCATGCGCTCCTTCTCGTGACGGCCGATGCCGAGGATGCCGTAGAGGCCCCAGCCGCATTTGCGACGGCGCGCCAGGTAGGGCTCGCGCCACTTCGTCATGTAGTACTCGTACTCGCGGACGTGCTGGTCTTCCTCGTGGTGGTGGGCGTGCAGCACGTCGGTGGTCAGGCGGTCGCGCGCCGCGCCGGTCACGACATGGACCTTCCAGGGCTGCGTGTTGGAGCCGCTGGCGGCCCGGCTCGCGACCGCCAGGATGCGCTCGATGGTGGTGCGGTCGACCGGCGTCGGCAGGAAGGCGCGGATCGAGCGCCGCCCGGCGATCGCCTGCAGCACCGGGTTGTCGCGGGCGTAGGTGTCGAGGATCTCCTGCGGGCCCAGGCTGGGCGGCGGACCGGGATCGTTCGGCATGGGGGATGTTTCCTCGGCGGATCGGGCGCAATCTAGGCCGAAAGCGCGTGCGGAGGGGAGAGGCGATGTCGGTTCGCGTGGAGATCGAGGAAGCGGCGGCCGGCCGCATCGCGCGCGTCGTCATCGACCGGCCCGGCCGCGCCAATGCGCTCGATTCCGCCGCCCTGACGGCGCTGGCCGACGCGTTCGAGACCCTGGCCGGCGACCATGCGCTGCGCGTCGCGGTGCTGATGTCGGCGGGCGAGCGGGCGTTCTCCGGCGGCGCCGACGTGGCGGAGATGGCCCTGCTCGGGCCCGAGACGGCGCGCGGCTTCATCGGGCGGATCCACCGCGTCTCCAGCGCGATCCGCGACCTGCCGGTGCCGGTGGTGGCCCGCATCCAGGGCGCCTGCCTGGGCGGCGCCATGGAGATCGCGGCGGCCTGCGACCTGCGCGTCGCGGCACCGGCCGCGACCTTCGCCATGCCGGAGGTGCGCATCGGCATTCCCTCGGTGATCGAGGCGGCGCTGCTGCCGCGCCTCGTGGGTTGGGGTGCGGCCGCCGACCTCGTCCTGACGGGCGATCCGATCGACGCCGCGGCGGCGCAGCGCCTGGGCTTCGTGCAGCGGCTCGCGGCCACCGCCGACGGTCTCGATGCGGCGGTCGCCCGCGCGGTCGACGCCATCCTCGCGTCCGGCCCGGCCGCCATCCGCCGCCAGAAGCAGCTCATGCGCGCGTGGGAGCGCCTGCCGCTCGATGCCGCGATCGCCGCGGGCATCGAGGCGTTCGTCGCGAGCTGGGAGGGGGAGGAGCCGCGGCGGATGATGGACGGGTTCCTCGCCGCGCGGCGCGACGGCGGGTTGCGGCCGGGCTGAATTCGCGGAACGATGCGTCATCCGCCATCGACGAGGGAAGTGCGCCATGACCCCAGCATCCGACGATCCGCGGCGCGGCCTGAAGGCTTGGCACCATGTGGCCAGGCTGCCGCCCTTTCCCGTCGACCCGGCGAAGACGGCGCTGTGCGTCATCGACCTGACGCTGCAGCAGGCCTCGCGCACCCACGGGATCTGCCGGCGCTGCATCGACGACGGCTTCGGCGACGACGTCGCCTACTATCTCGACCGCATCGAGGGCACGGTGGTGCCGTCGGTCGCGCGCCTGCTCGCCGCCTTCCGCGCCTCGGGCGCGCCGATCGTCCACACGCGCTGCGTCTCGCTGCGCGGCGACGGCTCCGACCAGACCTGGCGGCACCGCGCCTTCGGCCTGGTCTGCGCCATCGACTCCGAGGACGCGCAGTTCCTGCCGGGCGTGGCGCCGCAGGCGGGCGAGATCGTGCTGAACAAGACCGGCTCGGGCATGTTCAACTCGACCAACGCCGAGCATCTCTTCCGCAACATGGGCGTGACGACGCTGATCATGACCGGGGTCTTCACCAACAGCTGCGTCGAGACGGCGACGCGCGACGCCGGCGACCGCGACTTCCGCGTCCTGCTCGCCGAGGACGGCTGCGCCGCGATGAGCCCGATCGGCCACAGGAACGCGCTCGACTATCTCGACGCCAACTTCTGCCACGTGAAGCCGACGAGCGAGATCCTGCGCATCCTGGCGTCGCCGGCGGCGCTGGCGGCGGAGTAGCCGCCCGCCGGGACGCCTATGCCGCGGCCGCCCGCGCTGCGTTGGTGCCGATCGCCAGCCGCCGCTCCGACCGGCCGAGGCTCTCCGGCGGCCCGTCGGTGATGAGCACCGTCTCGCTGAAGGCAATGCCCTGCGACGAGACGATGACGTGGAAGACCATGCCCGGCTCCAGCGGCCAGCGCGATTCCGGCGTCAGGTGGCGGGAATGGTCGCTGGTCCGCGGCGACGCCCACGGCACGTGCCCCAGCGCATAGGCGGTCGCGTTCGGATAGGTGTCGCGCAGCCCCTCGGCGAGGATCGCCTCGCGGCAGATCGCGTCGACGTCGCGGGCGATCGCGCCCGCGGTCATGGCGGCGATCTGCCGGTCCTGGATCGCGATCAGGCGGGCCGCCACCTCTTCCTGCTTCGCCGAGGCGGCCCCGATGATCACCGGCCGCATCATGCGCGCGCAGTATCCCTTGACGCGCGGCGCGAACTCGAAATGCACGACGTCGCCGGTCGCGAGCGGCCCCTCGCCGATCGGCTTGTGGAAGAAGTTCCAGCCCCGGCCGGAGGTGACGAACCCGACGCGGCCGGTGTCGGCCCCGGCCATGACGTAGGCCGCACTCGCCGCAGCGATGCCTTCGCGCTGGCTGCGGCCGGGGCCGAGGGCCGCCCGGGCGGCGACGTAGCCGGCATCGGCGACCGCGGCGGCCTTGCGGATGAGGGCGATCTCGGCGGGGCTCTTGCGGACCCTGAGCTCGGTGAAGAAGTCGCCGGTGTCGACGAACGTCGCCTCGGGCAGGAGCGCGCGGAGCTGCGCGAAGCGGCGCAGCGTCATGCAGTAGGAGGAGAAGTCGACGCCGATCCGCGCCCGGCCGAGCCCGCGCTCGCCGAGCCGCGCGGCGAGTGCCGCGATCGGGTCCGCCCAGTCGAGATAGCCGAACGAGCGGTCGGCGCAGGAGTTCTCCTCGAACGCGCCGACGTCGGTCTGCCGCACGACGACGAAGATCTCGCCGTCGCGCGGAATGACGCAGCAGCGATAGAGGATCTCCGAGAGGTCGAAGCCGGTGAAGTAGAACAGCGCTTCCGTCTGGTCGACCAGCAGGGCGTCGAGACCGCGCTCCTCCTGGAAGCGGCGCGCCGCCGCCAGGCGTTCGCGATGCTCGGCCGCGGGAAGCACGAGGCTCGCATGCTCGTTCATGAACGGTACTCCGGATGCGTTCAGGATGCCGACGATGGCGCTCGACGACGGGTCGACAGGAAGGACGAGGCGAGGACGACGAGGGTCGCGAGAGCGATCAGCAGCACGCTCACGGCGGCGATCGTCGGCTCGAGATCGTAGAGCACGGTCTTCCAGATCATGACCGCGAGCGGCTGGGTTCCCGGATCGGCGAGGAACAGCGCCACCAGCAGCTCGTCGAACGAGGAGAGGAAGCCGAACAGCGCCGCCGACAGGATCGCCGGCGCGAGCAGCGGCAGGGTCACCGACACGAACGCGCGCGACGCGCTCGCCCCGAGGCTCATGGCCGCCTGCTCCAGCCGCTGGTCCATCGCCTGGAGGCTGGCCGAGATGATGATGACCGCGAGCGGCATGCCGAGGATGCCGTGGGCGATGGCGATCGCCACGGTGCCGTCGACGGCGCGCAGCGACGAGAAGAACAGCAGGAAGGCGGTGGCGGTGATGATGTGGGGCAGGATGAGCGGCAGCAGCACCAGCCCGTAGACGGCGCGCTTCGCCGGGATGGC
>JADZBA010000432.1 GCA_020852355.1 Alphaproteobacteria bacterium | reverse complement strand
ACGAAGTCCTCCTCGGAGATCCCTTTGTCCGCCAGCAACGCGTCGATTGCCTGCAACGAGGCGGGATCGAGCCCACCCTGGTCGAAGATGCCTCCAGGTACGGTTGCCACGGCGCCCTCGCTATCCGGTACTGCGTCGCTGCATTAGACGGCGCAGGCCGGCGAAGGCTCCAGCCGCATCGCCACCAGTTGCCGCGGCGATTGCCGTCGCCCAGCAGCGGCTTTTCCCCCAGATCGCGCATTGCCTGCTCATCCTATTGAAAAGACGGGCACTTTCGCCGTCCGTGCGGCGGCGGAATATCGCACCAGAGCGAACTGACTTGGTTGCAGTGCACCATCCACGTCCAGGGACTCGCAGATCGCGACAAGAGACCCTTCCGATCGCGGATCATTCGCGATTTGCATTGCGAGTTGCGAACCGCAGTCCCGGCGGCGCTCGCAGAGGCTTCGCAACGTTTCCTTTAAGATATTGAATTTACGTGATCTCTGACATGGGGCGCCGAATGGTGCCCACGGCCTTGCGGTTGCAATTGCCCTAGCCGAGGGCAGCGGCAAGGGCGGCTCGGGTCGGATCAATCGGGTCCGAGCCCGCGCATCGCGCAAACGGCGATTTCCCTCGATCGGTATCCACCTGCGATCAGGGAACATGGCCATGAGCGACCTGCTCACCGGTAGCGACGTCCTCCTCTATGCCAAGGGCTACCATTGGCCGAAGGAGGAGCTGACCTGGGCCATCGTCCCCGAGCTCTCCGCCTATGCCGGCACCATCCGCGCGGCGATCGCTCGCTGGGACGACGCCTCGGACCTCGACTTCCGGGAAGTCGGACCCAGCCAGTTCGACGACGCCGACGTGAAGTTCGTCGTCGCCACCCACGCCGGGTACGAAGGCTACACCTACCTGCTGGTCGACGACGCGGATCTGACGAAGATCACGGACGCCGTCGTCGAGCTGCCGACCGACATCGACCCCGCCCGCCTCGACTATGTCGTCACCCACGAGTTCGGCCATGCGATCGGGCTGAAGCACCCCATCCGTCTCGACTTCACCCCCGCCTCGGCCGCCCCGCACGCGCCGCCGGGCGAAGTCACGGCCGACAACACCGTCATGGGCTATTTCGACGCCCGCGACGGCGAGCTCGGCAAGTGGGACCTGCAGGCGATCAACGAGCTGTACGGGCCGGAACGGGACAAGGCGGTGGACGACACCATCTACGGCGGCGACTCGATCAACCAGCTCCTCGGCGGCCCGGGCCGCGACATGCTCTTCGGCAACAGCGGCGACGACTTCATCTATGGCGGCCGCGACAACGACACGCTGTTCGGCGGCCGCGGCAACGACATCGTCTCAGGCGACGTCGGAGACGACGACATCTCCGGCGACGCGGGCGACGACGTGCTGACCGGCGGCGCCGGCCGCGACACCTTCCGGGTCGGCGCGGGCAACGACGTCATCACCGACTTCGCGGCGGCGGTCGACCGCGTCGTCGCCACCGGCGCCTACACGATCGCCCACGAGGGCCACGACACACTGCTGCTCGGCGACGACTGGTCGGCGCGGCTGGTCGGGATCGCCGACTTCGCCTGATCCGGCCGGGTAGCGCGCGAGGCTGGCACCGCGGGCGGCGGCGACCTACTATCGCGGCGTGACACACCTCGCCGGCGGAGCCGCTCGCCTGCCGCCGCTCTGGCTCCTGATCGCCGTGACGGCCGTCGGCCCGGCCAGCCTCCACATCATCCTGCCGTCGCTGCCCCGCATCGCGGTCGACTTCGCGAGCGACTACGGCTCGGCGCAGCTCGCGCTCACGGCCTACCTCGCCGCCATGGCTCCGGCCCAGCTCGTCTACGGTCCGCTGTCGGACCGGTTCGGGCGTCGGCCGCTGCTGCTGCTGGGCATGCTCGCCTACCTCGCGGGGTCGGTGCTGTGCGTCGCCTCCTGGTCGCTGGAGGCGCTGATCGCGGGGCGCATCGTCCAGGCATTCGGCGGCTGTGCCGGCATGGTGCTGAGCCGCGCCATCGTGCGCGACGTCCATGACCGCGAGCGCTCCGCCGGGCTGATCGCGCACATCACCATGGCGATGTCGCTGGCACCCATGGTGGCGCCGGCCATGGGCGGCTGGCTGGAAGTGTGGGTCGGCTGGCGCTACGGCTTCGTCGTCCTCAGCGTCGCCGGGGCGGTGGCGCTGGCCTGCGCTTGGGCTCTGCTCGACGAGACCAACCATCGCCGGATTCCCATCGATCCGCGGGCGATGGCGGGGCACTATCGTCTGCTGCTGCGTTCGCCGGCCTTCGTCGGCTATGCCCTGGGGACGAGCTTCGCGACCGCCTCCTGGTACGCGTTCACCGCGGGTGCCCCCTATCTCCTCGTCGACGCCATGGGCCTGCCGCCGAACGCCTACGGCACCTGGGTCCTCATCGTCATGGGCGGCTACACGATCGGCAATCTCCTCGCCTCGCACGTGTCGGCGCGCCTCGGGGTGGAGCAGATGGTCCTCCTCGGCCTCGCCGTGGCGGCCGCCGGCACGGCGGCACTGGTCGCGTGGACGGCGACGGCCGCCCTCACCCCGCTCGCCCTCTTCCTGCCGATGGCGCTCACCACGGTCGGCCATGGGCTGGGCCAGCCGAACGGCGTGGCCGGGGCGATCAGCGTCCATCCGCACATCGCCGGGGCGGCATCGGGCCTGCTCGGCTTCATGCAGATGACGATCAGCGCCGCCACGACCCTGCTGCTGGGCCATGTCCAGGCACCGACCGCCTTGCCGACGGTCGCCGTAGTGACAGTAGCGGTGGCACTGTCGGCCGCCGGATTCGTCCTCGCCGCGCGCGCCCCGAGGCGCGGCGATCCTTCCTGAGCCATCGCACCGGGAGCGCACGACCATGACCGAACGGCCGCCCCTCTGGCAGGATCTCTCCGCCGAGGAGCATGAGCTGCAATACAACCCGCAGCGCGCGGTGCCCGACTTCAAGGACTACCAGGCGGCGCGCGAGCCGGCGAACGCGCGGGCGCGCGCCGCGCTCGCCGTCCGCCGCGACATGGCCTACGGGCCGGCCCCGCTGCACAAGGTCGACGTCTACCCCGTGCCGGGAGCCGCCGCGGCGCCCGTCCACGTCTTCCTCCACGGCGGCTACTGGCGCGCCCAGGACAAGCAGAACTTCGCCTTCGTCGCCGAGCACCTCGTCGCCGCGGGCATCGTGGCGGTGATCGCCAACTACGAGCTCTGCCCGGCCGCGACGCTGGACGGCGTCGTCGCCTCGGCACTGGAGGCGGTGGCGTGGTCCGGCCGGAATGCCGCCGAGCACGGCGGCGATCCGGCGCGGATCACGCTGTCCGGCCATTCCGCCGGTGCCCATCTCGGCGCGGCGGCACTGGCCACGGACTGGACGCTGCGCGGGCTGCCGGCGGACCTGCTCAAGGGCGCGGTGCTGATCAGCGGCATCTACGACCCGCGGCCCGCGCAATCGACGACGGTGAATGCCGATATCCGCCTGACGCCGGAGCTCTCGCGCCGCCACGACTACGAGCGGGTGCCGCTTCGCGCGCGCTGCCCGGTGCGGGTGCTGGCCGGCGCGGCCGAGCCGTGGCACTGGATCGACCAGTCCTTCCGCTACGCCCACCACCTCCACCGCAGCGGCATCGAGGTCGGCGTCACCACCTGCCCCGGCTTCCACCACTTCGACATCATGAACCAGTATCAGGACCCCACCAGCGACGTGCTGCGCGCGGTGCTGTCGCTGGCCCGCAGGTGACCCTCAGGCGGGCTTCTTCTCGGTCATGATGCAGTAGATCTTGCGCAGCCGGTCCGCGACATCGAAGTCGCCGACCATGCCCTTGGCGATGAAGAAGGTGTCGCCCGGCCCGTACACCTGCGCGTCGCCGGCGGCACCGCGCACGGTGACCCCGCCCTCCAGCACGTGCATCAGCTCGTAGCGCGGGAACGGCACCGGACGCCGATGGTAGGGCGACGTCTCCCAAACGCCGACCGTCCACTGCCCGGTGCTGTCGACGAACGCCGCCTT
>JADZBA010000431.1 GCA_020852355.1 Alphaproteobacteria bacterium | reverse complement strand
GCGCCGCGTCGGCGATGCCGGAGACCGCCTCCGCGCCCTTCGCGCGCAGCCCGTCGACCGCCGCCGCGACGACGTCCCAGGCGCGCACCCGATGGCCCGCCGCCAGCAGGTTGAGAGCCATGTCGCGGCCCATGGTGCCGATGCCGATGAATCCGACCGTGGCCACCCGAACGCTCCTCCGAACCTTCTCTTCTTGCCACCACTAAACCATCCCTTCCGGCAATCATCAAGAATGCTGCATGCAGCGTGCACGATTGCCACGACGGTCGCGATCGCTAGTATCAGCCGGAGCGCGCGACCATGGCGCGCGCCGCCACGCGAAGCACCCGGGATGGAAGACGCCGACGCGATCGACCGACGACCGATCGTCCGCCAGAGCCTGCACGACGCCGTCGTGTCGCGGCTGCGCGACATGATCATCGAGGGCGTGCTGGCACCCGGGACGCGGATCCACGAGGGCAATCTCGGCCGCGAGCTGGGCGTGTCGCGGACGCCGCTGCGCGAGGCGCTGAAGTTCCTGGCGAGCGAGGGGCTGATCGAGCTGGTGCCGACGCGCGGCGCGGTGGTGCGCCGCTTCTCGCCGAAGGACGTGCGCGACGGGCTGGCGGTGCTGGGCACCCTGGAAGCGCTGGCGGGGCGGCTCGCCTGCGAGAATGCGGGCGCCGACGATCTCGCCCGGATCCGCCTGCTGCACGACGAGATGATGCGCCTCTACGCCGCGCGCGACCGGCTCCCCTACTTCAAGCTGAACCAGGAGATCCACGCTGCGATCCTGCGCAGCGGCGGCAACGAGGCGCTGTCCTACGTGCACGGGATCCTGCAGGCGCGCCTCAAGCGCATCCGCTATATCGGCAACGACAGCCCGGAGAAATGGGCCGGCGCCGTAGCCGACCACGAGGCGATCATCGCCGCATTGGAAGCCCGCGACGCCGACGCCCTCGCCCGCACGCTGGAGGCGCACATGGCCGCCACCTGGGAGCGCGTCCGCGACGCGATCTAGCGAGGCCGGGCCAGCCGAGGCCGGCCAGTCGAGGCCGGGCTAGCCGATGTCGGGGAAGGCGATGCCCGAGGGGTGCAGGATCCGCGCCTTGGTCAGCGGCGCGCCGAACAGCAGGCCCTGGACGTAGTCGCAGTCGAACTCCTGCAGCGCCCGCCAGGTGCTCTCCGTCTCGACGCCCTCGGCCACGACGGAGAGCCGCAGGTCGTGGGCGAGACGGATCAGCGCGCCGACCACCTCGGTCGCGCGCCGGGACTCGGGGACCTGCTGGATGAACGACCGGCCGAGCTTGATCCCGTCGACCGGCAGCTCGTGCAGGTAGCTGAAGCTGGAATACCCGGTGCCGAAGTCGTCGAGCGTCACCGCCGGACCGAGCGCGCGCAGCCCTTCGATGATGGTGATCGCGCCGTCCCTGCCCGACAGCAGCACGCTCTCCGTCAGCTCGAAGCGGATGTGGCTGGGATCGCCGCCCGTCTTGTCGAGGATGGCCGCCATGACCGCGACCAGCTTCGGCTCGGCGAGCTGCAGGGCGGACAGGTTGATCGACATGAAGAGCGGGGCCTCGCCCGCCATCCGGCGCGCGCGATTGACCTCGCCCGAGGTCGCGGCGGCGAGCTCGCAGATACGCTCGCCGAGGACCGGCGCCAGCCCGGCATTCTCGGCGATCGGGATGAAGCAGGCCGGCGACACCTCGCCCAGCTCCGGACTGGTCCAACGGGCCAGCGCCTCGAAGCCGACGAGACGCCGCGCGCGCACGTCGAAGATCGGCTGGTAGGCGATGTCGAGGTCGGCCGAGCGCGCGACGATCGCGTCGCGCAGCGCCATCTCCAGCGCCATCTCGCGCTCCTGGGCCGACCGCAGCCCAGGCTCGTAGCTGCGGATCTCGCCGGCGCGCGCAGCGCGGCCGGCGAGCACGGCGTCGGCGAGGACATGCTCCACCGGCGCCGCACCCTCGGCCACGCCGATCGCGATCCGCAGATAGTGGTTGCGCCCTTCCCTGCTGAAGGGGGCGGAGAACGCCTCGCTGACCTCGGCGGCCACCGTCGCCGCGGTGCCGGGCGGCAGGTCGAGGGCGGCGAACTCGCCCTCGCCGGTGCGCCGCATCGTCCCCCGGCCGCCCACGGTAGCGCGCATCCGGCGCGCGGCCTGATCGCGCAGCCGGCGCGCCTCGCGCTCGCCGATCCGCGCCGCCAGCAGATCGAACTCGCGCAACCGGAGCACCACGACGCCGGTCGCGGTCGCCGTCCGCGCGGAGTCGCCGCCGGCATGGATCGTTCCGTCTCCGGCCGCCGCCGCCCGCACGTTCATTGCTTCCCCACGACCACGGGCATCCCGGTCGACCTCGTCCCGCGCGGTCGCCGACCCATCGTGCCACAGGCTACGACGAAGGCAGCCATCGCGCATCCGCCAAGGCGCGGATCACGCCGTCCCGCGCGACGAAGACGAAGTTGTTGATATAGATACTACCGCTGCGGCGATGGGTTCCAGCCTCGTTGAGCGCCGAGCGGTTCTGCATGGCCGCCGCGTCGAACTCGGCGACGGGCCGCAGGCGGCCGCCCGACAGGAAGAAGCCGCGATAGCCGGCGGCCTCGAGCCGCTCGCGGATCCGCCTGAGCGACCCCGGCCGGTGGCGCTCCTCCGCTTCGACCAGGAGGGTCGGGCGGTCGCGCGCGATCAGGCCGGCGCCGCCGGCCAGGACCTCTTCCTCGTGGCCTTCGACATCGATCTTGATGAACCCGATGCGCGGCAGGTCGAGGCGATCGAGGGTGTCGCACGGGACGTGGACGACGTGCCCCGGCATCCGGCGGGCGACCGTCGGCTCGACCGAGGCCAGGGCCGGGGCGTCGTCCGGCACGAACAGGTCGATCTCGCCCGAAGCGCCGCTCAGGGCGAGCTCCAGGACGACCACGCGGCCCTCGCGCACCGCGGCGGCGACGCGCGCGCGCAGGATGTATGCGAGCTTCGGATTGGCCTCGACGGCGAAGACCCGAGTCGCCAGCGGCAGCAGCGCCACCGTGTACGACCCGTGATTGGCCCCGACGTCGACCGCCGCCTCGCCGGTGTCGCAGAGCAGCGGCAGCAGCGCCTGTTCCGGCTCCCCCCGCCCCAACCGCATGCGGTCGGCGACATGCGCCAGGGCGGCGAAGCCGCTCGGAAACCAGCTCTCCAGGCCCACCCTGAGCAACTCCTTCACGCCTTCGAGGATGGGACCGCGCGTCATCTCGTCCGTTCGGTTGCGATCTCAGAGAGCGTACGGCATCAGGCGCTGCACCGCGAGCGTCGTGCCGATCGCGCCCTGCGCGATGCAGATCGCCGTCAGCACGGCCGCCCCCATCATGCCGAAGGGGGGGATCAGGACGGCGGCCAGCACGATGCACACCGCGAGCTGCATCAGGTTCAGCAGCCGCAGCCACCGGCCGTGTCCGGTCATCGCCAGGACGACGTCCTGCGAGGCGAGCAGGCAGTTGACGAGCTGGCCCACGGCCAGCACCACCAGGGCCGGCGCCGCGCTGTCGAAGCCCGCACCGATCAGCCGCAGCAAGGTCTCGGGAAGCAGCAGCATCGCCGCGATCACGGGCAGGCCGGCCGCGACGGTGACCAGCCGCACCCTGCGGTTGGCCGCGCGCAGCGCCGCCTGCTCGCCGCGCCGGTGGAGCTCGGCGAAGGTCGGCGCCGCCACCGTGCCGATCGAGATGATGACGACCCAGATCAGCAGCGAGATGCGGTTGGCGACGCTGAACGCGCCGACGTCCGCCGCCTCGGCGAACATGCCGAGGACCAGCACCGGGATGGATCCGAGCGAGACCTGCACCATCTCGACGACGCCGAGCGGAAGAGCGGTGCGCCACAGGCCGGGCAGGCGCTCGCCGGGCGGCGCGCCGGCGTCCGGCTGCGTCCGGAACAGGGCGCGGCCGCGTGCCAGCAGCACCAGGCCGATCGCCGTGCACAGCGTCATCGCGCCCGCCATGGCGAGCAGCAGGCGCTCGACGCTGTCCGCCCCGGCGACCAGCGCGCCGAGGGTGAGCACCGGCCACAGCGAGCTCTGCACGAACAACGACGCGACGCCCTGCTTCAGACCGGTCAGCGCATGCGCCGCCACCACCATCGTCGTCTGCGGCACGAGGACGAGGGCCGCGATCGCCAGCGGCCCGCCGAGATCCGGCTCGCGGAACAGCAGGCGCGCCGCGGGATCCGCCACGAGCCATGTCAGGGCCGCAGCAGCGGCGCCGCCGACGGTCGTCCATAGGAAGCCGGCGAGCAGCGCGTCCCGGGCCGCGCGACCGTCGCCGACCGCCAGCTCGGCGGCGACATGGCGCGTGATGGCGCGCTCCAGGCCCATGCGGGCGATCGTCGAGGCGAGCCCAACCCAGGTGATGCAGAGGAAATAGAGGCCCGCGCCATGTGCGCCCAGCACCGCCGCCGCGAGCACGTACAGGCCGAGCTTGCCGACGACCTCGATGCCGCGCACCGCCAGACCGGCGACGTAGTGGCCGAAGGCGTCATAGAGGCGGCGGATGACGCTAGGAAGCAACGGCCGAGCCATGGTGACGGTGATGGTCGGCCAGGAACCACCGGCCGTCCCGCAACCCTCGGGCAGCGGCGATGCCGGCGGTTTGCCGCGGCCGAGTATAGGCGCTATCGTCCCGCCGGCAATGACGACGCGACGCGGCAGGGGGGGAGTGTCGGGGGCGCTCGCCGGCATCGCCTGCCTGCTCGCCGTGTCCGGCGCCGCCGCCCAGGAGGTCGATGCCGAGATCGAGCCGTACCCGTTCGATCCGCGGCTGGAGATCCGCGAGCATTTCCGCCTCCGGATGCCGACCTACTGGTGGTACAACGAGCCCGAGTTCAATGCGGGCGTGTTCACGGTCGTCGTGCATATCCCCGACATGTGGCGCGGCAATCCGACGGGCGCCGTCATGCGCCTGTGTCCCGACCACGATCACCGGATATGGCGCGGCGTCGAGCGCCTCATGGTGATGCCCTTCTACCGCAAGCGACCGTGGCCGGCCTTCGAATGCCGGCCCTGACTCCTTGCGCGCCGCCGGCGAGAACCGCGCGACCTTTCCTGGTGACGAGGATCGCACAATGAAGGACTGTTCGTCGCCGGACCGATGCCCGCCGGCGACCGCCGCGCCCTCGCCACGGCCAGGAAAGGCTGGAATGCCCAGATGATCCGCTGGACCCACGGCCTGATCAACCGTCTGGTGATCGTCTGCGACGTCATGATGCTGGCGGCCAGCGGCGTCGCCGGCTGGGTGGTCGCCCCCTACATGAACCTGCCGTCCCTGACGCTGCTCCAGGCGGTGCTGTTCTCCATCCTCGGCATCGTCATCTTCGTGAAGCTGCTGGCGGCGGGCGGCGCCTATCGGGTCGAGCAGTACCAGATGGCGGGCCGCCAGCTTCGCCAGATCCTCATCGGCGGCGTCCCGGCGGCGGTCGCGGTGACGATCGCCTTCTCGGCGTTCGTCCCCGACGCCGCCGCTCACATGGACTTCCTCGTGGTTTGGGCGGTGATCGCGCTCGCCGCCGTGCTCGTCGGACGCCTCGTGCTGGTGCGCCAGGGCATGGAGCGCGCCGTCCAGCAGGCGGTGCTGCGCCGCAACGTCGCCATGATCGGGACGATCCCCAAGGTCACCGAGATCCTGGAGCAGCTCGACCGGTCGGACGACCGCCTCTACGACGTCGTCGGGATCTTTCTCGACGATGGCGAGCCGCCTGGACCGGCGGAGATCGGCGGCGTGAGGGTCCGCGGCTCGGTGGACACGTTGTTCCAGGCGGTCCAGGACGAGCGCATCGACGTCATCCTGGTGGCGCTGCCCTGGGAATCGACCGCGCGCATCAACCGGATGATCGAACGGGTCCACCACATCGCCGCCGACGTCGTCGTGCCGCTGGACCGCAACAGCTTCAACCCGCGCTTCGCGCAGTTCGCGACCGTCGGCGGCCTGCCTTCGCTGCGCG
>JADZBA010000430.1 GCA_020852355.1 Alphaproteobacteria bacterium | reverse complement strand
GTGCCCGGCCCGAAATTCTCCAGCAGGACGTCGGCGCCGGCGATCAGCCGCCGCACCACCGCCTGGCCGTCGGCCTGCTTCAGGTCGACCGCCAGGCTGCGCTTGTTGCGGTTGAACACGGTGAAGAAGCCCGACGCGAACCCCGGCAGCCGGCGGGTGTGGTCGCCCTGCGGCGCCGGCTCGATCTTGATCACGTCGGCCCCGAGGTCGGCCAGCGCCAGGCCGCAGGACGGCCCCATGATGGTGTGGGTCATCTCGACGACGCGGATGCCGTCGAGCGGAAGCGGTCGGTCGGTCATGGGAGGGACGCTCTGCTGCCGCGGGAGGGGCGCGGCAGAGAATAGCAGCGCCGCCGCGGCCGAACAGGGTGCGATCGGCGCGCCGAGGCTTGACAGGGCGGCCCGCCATCGGGCGGTTGGCGCCGGCATGACCCCATCCCTCCGCCGCCGGCCTCCGCGATGCTGCGCCTGAAGCTCCTGCTGCTGCGCGCCGCCGAGGCGGCGGTGGCCCTCCTCGTCCTCGGCTTCTTCCTGGTGGCGCGGCTGTTCCCCGACCGCTGGACGTCGGCCTTCGGCGGCTGGGTGGCGCGCACCGTCGGGCCGCACCTCGGGCCGAGCCGCATCGCCCGGGCCAACCTCGCCCTGGCCTTCCCCGAAAGGTCGCCGGCGGAGCGCGAGCGCATATTGCGCGGCGCCTGGGACAATCTCGGCCGCACGGCCTCGGAGTATCCCTATCTCGGCCGGATCTGGGACTACGATCCCGACCGGCCGCGGCGAGGGGGACGCATCGAGGTGGTCGGCGAGGAGCATTTCCGCAGCCTGCGCGACGACGGGAAGCCGGGGATCGTCTTCTCGGCCCACCTCGCCAACTGGGAGCTGCTGGCGGTCGCCGCCGCGCGCAACGGCCTCGATATCGCGGTCCTGTTCCGGGTACCCAACAATCCGATGGTGGCGCACCTCATCCGCCGCATCCGGGGCCGCCACATGGGCCGGCTCATTCCGACCGACCTGCGCGGCGGCCTCGCCCTGATGGGCGTGCTGAAGCAGGGCGGCCATGTCGGCATGCTGGTCGACCAGCATTTCAGCCGCGGCGTCCCCGGCACCTTCCTGGGACACCCGGCGCGCACCGCGCCCGCGCTCGCCAAGTTCGCGCGGGCCTTCGACTGCCCGGTCCACGGCGCCCGCGTGATCCGCCTGGGTGGCGGCCGGTTCCGCCTGGAGGTGACGCCGCCCCTGGAGCTGCCGCCGCCGCTCGCCGACCAGGCCGCCGACGAGGCGCAGATCATGGCCATGGTCAACGCGACCCTGGAAATCTGGATACGCGAGCAGCCGCAGGACTGGCTGTGGATGCACCGGCGCTGGCGTCCGGAACCGGTCAGGCCCCCGGAACGCCGCTCCCCGGCCGCCGTTGACAAAGCCCAGGCCGGCCTCTAGGCGTTGGCCCTCCGGAGCGGCGCCCGAGGATTCGGGTGCCGGTCGCGCGCCGTCCTGAAACGAGGCCGAAAACGCCCATGGCCGACACCATCGACGCGATCGCCGAGATCATCGCCTCGACCTGCAACGTCGATCGGGCGACCATCACCCCGGAATCCCACATCATCGACGATCTCGGCGTCGACAGCCTCGACTTCCTCGACATCGCCTTCGCCATCGACAAGCGCTTCGGCATCAAGATGCCGGTGGAGGGCTGGATGGAGGACGTCAATGCCGGCCGCGCGTCGAGCGACGACTTCTTCATCCTGCGCAACCTCGCCACCCGGATCGACGCCCTCGCCGCCGCCCGGCCGGCCTCGGCCTGACGCGGCCCGCGCGCCGCGCGCCCGGCGATGGAGCTGGAGGCCTTCCGCCTCGTCGACCGGGTCGAGACCCTGTCCCTGCCCGAACGGCGGATCGTCATGCGCGGGGAGGTGCCGCTGCGCTCGTCGATCCTCGACGCCCATTTCCCCGGCCATCCGATCATGCCGGGCGTGCTGCTCATCGAGGCGATGGCCCAGGCGTCGGGCTATCTTCTCCTGGCGCTCGACGGATGCGCGCGCATGCCGTTCCTGGCCGAGGTGCGCGAGGCGAAGCTGCGCGCCTTCGTGCCGCCGGGCGGCATCCTGTCGGTGGAGGCGGACCTGGAGCATGACGGGTCGGGCTACGCGGTGACGCGCGGCCGGATCGCGCGCGAGGGCAAGCGGGTGGCCGAGGCCGAGCTGCGCTTCCGCACCGTGCCGTTCCCTTCCCCCGAGCTGCGCGCGCGCATGGTCGCGGCGGTGCGCGACGTGGGGATCGCGTGACGATGGCGGCGCGCCAGGTCTGGATCACGGGCGTCGGGCTGATCAGCGCCCTCGGCGAAGGCCGGGATGCGCATCTGGCCGCGCTGGCCGATCCCGGCGCCGTCGCGGCGGCGCGCGATTCGGCGTCCTTCGCACCCTTCCACGTCCATCCGATCCGCCACCTCGACCTCGAGCGATTCATGCCGCGCCGCGGCGACCAGCGGGCGATGGGGCCGTGGATGCAGTACGGCGTCCATGCCAGCGGCTTGGCGCTGGCCGAGGCCGGCGTGCTGGGCGACGCCGCCCTGCTCGGCCGCACGCATCTCCTCGCGGCCGCCGCCGGCGGCGAGCGCGACCTCGCGCTCGACGAGGAGATCCTTGCCGGCCTCGCGGGCCGCGAGCGGCCCGAGGCCTATATCAACACGCGCCTGACCGAGGGCCTGCGGCCGACCGCCTTCCTCGCGCAGCTCTCCAACATGTTCGCCGGCAACGTCTCCATCGTGCTCGGCGTCGCCGGGTCGAGCCGCACCTTCATGGGCGAGGAGGCGGCGGGCGTCGAGATCGTGCGGGTGGCATGGCGGCGGATCGCCGCCGGCCAGGGCGACCTCTTCCTGGTGACCGCCTCGTACAATGCCGCGCGGGCCGACATGCTGCTGCTCCACCAGACCGGCGGGCGCCTGCTCGCCGGTCCGTGGCGCGGTCTCTGGGACCGGCCCGCCGGCGGCATGACGCTCGGCAGCGTCGGCGTCGCGCTGGTCCTGGAGGCGGCCGACCATGCACGGGCGCGCGGCGCACGGCCGATCGCCCGTCTCGCCGGCGTCGCCCACGGCTGGTCCGACCGCCGGCCGGGTGCCGCCTCGCGTGCCGCAGCCGCGCAGTGGGACTTGCCGGCGGGTGTGCCGACGCTGGTGCTGAGCGGCGCCTCCGGCGCCGGCCCGGTCACCGCCGAGGAGCACGCCTTCCTGGCCGGGCGCGCCGAAGGGCTGGCGGTGCGCGGCACCGCGGCCGCCCTGGGCCACCCGGTCGAGGCCGCGTTCCCGGCCAATCTCGGGCTCGCCGCATGGTGCGTCGATGCCGGGATCGCGTTCCCGCCGCTCGCCACCGATCCCATCGAGAGCGTCGGGTCGGCGGCGCCCCGCCGTGCCGTCGTCACCGGCTGGGGCGTGCGACGGGGCGAGGGCCTCGGCGTGCTGGAGGCGCCATGACCGCGTCGCCCGTCGCCGTCACCGGCATCGGTATCGTCACCTCGCTCGGCGAGGGTACGGAGGCGAACTGGCGGGCGCTGCTCGCCGGCCGCTCCGGCATCCGCCGCATCACCCGCTTTCCCGTCGACGGCCTCAAGGTCACCTTCGGCGGCGCCGTCGACCATGGCGGACTGGGGGCGCTGACCGTCGCCGGCCGCTGCTTCGCCATGGGCCGCGCCGTCGCCGCGGAGGCGACGGCCCAGGCCGGCCTGGGCGATGCGGCGTTCGCGGGCCCCCTGTTCCTGGCGCTGCCGCCGATCGAGATGGAATGGCCGCAGCGCCGGCGGATCGCGGCGCGGGCCGCCGCGCCGCGCTACGCCGCGATGCTGGCGGTGGCGGACGAAGGGCCGGAGGGCGCCGACCATGTCGACTTCCTATTCGGCACCGTCGCCGACCGGCTCGCCCGGGCGTTCGGCACCGAGGGCGCCCCGATCAGCATGTCGACCGCCTGCGCGTCGGGGGCGACCGCCATCCAGACGGCCGTCGAGGCCATCCGGCGCGGCGATTGCGCGCGCGCGCTGGTGATCGGCAGCGAGGGGTCGCTCCAGGTCGAGGCGCTGATCCGCTTCGGGCTGCTGTCGGCGCTCTCCACGCACAACGAGGATCCCGCCGGCGCTTCCCGCCCGTTCGCCCGCGATCGCGACGGCTTCATCATGGCGGAGGGCGCGGCGGCGCTGGTGCTGGAGAGCCCCGCGGCCGCGGCCGCGCGCGGCGCGGCGCCGCTGGCCTACCTGCGCGGCTGTGGCGAGGCGGCGGACACCTTCCACCGCACGCGCAGCAATCCCGACGGCAGCGCGATCGTCCGCGCCATCGCCGGCGCGCTGGCCGACGCGGGCCTGCCGCCCGACGCCGTCGACTACGTCAACGCCCACGGCACCGGGACGCCGGAGAACGACAAGATGGAATGCCTCGCCCTCCAGGCGGTCTTCGGCGAGCGCGCGACCCGGCTGCCCGTCAGCTCGAACAAGTCGATGATCGGCCATACGCTGAGCGCGGCGGGCACGATCGAGGCGGCATTCTCCGTGCTCACCATGCGCGACCAGATGCTGCCGCCGACGATCAACCATCGCGAGCCCGATCCCGCCATACCGCTCGATGTCGTGCCGAACGTGGCGCGGCCGGCCGCGGTGCGCACGGTCCTCTCCAATTCCTTCGGCTTCGGCGGACAGAACGTGTCCCTGGTGCTGTCGCGCGACGCCGGCTGACCGGCATGCGGCGCGTCCTGGTGACGGGGGGCGGCCGCGGCATCGGGGCGGCGATCGTCCGTGCCCTGGCCGCCGCCGGCTACGCCGTCGACTTCACCCATCGCCGCGGCGCCGAAGGGCTCCCGGGCGAGGCGATCGCGGCCGATCTCGCCGACCGCGGCGCGGTCGAGGCGCTGGCGGGGCGAGCGGCCGAAGCCGGCTACTACGGGTTCGTCCACAATGCCGGGGCGACCTACGACCGGCTCGCCGCCATGGTCGATCAGGCGCAGGCGGAGACCGTGATGCAGGTGAACTTCTGGGCGATGACGCGGCTCGCCAAGGCGCTGATCCGGCCGATGACCGCGGCCGGCGCCGGGCGGATCGTGCTGATCGGCTCGGTCGCCGCCCTGGCGGGCGGGCGCGGCAATGCCATCTATGCGGCGTCCAAGGCGGCGGCGCTGGGCTACATGCGCACCCTCGTCCAGGAGGTCGCGCGCAAGGGCGTCACCGCCAACTACGTCGCGCCCGGCTTCGTCGACACCGAGATGATGGGTCCCTACGCCGCCCATCGCGCGCGGCTGGAAGGGCAGATCCCGGCCGGCCGCTACGCCCGCCCGGAGGAGGTGGCGGCGGTGGTCGCCTTCCTGCTGTCGGACGCGGCCGCCTACGTCAACGGCGCGGTGCTGCCGGTCGACGGCGGGCTCAGCGCCGCGCTCGCCGTGCAGCGCTGAGGGCCGCGATGCAGGCGTTGCGTCTCGTCGCCGAGCGCCGGCTGGAGCTCGTCGATGTCCCCGAGCCGCCGCCGCCCGGGCCGGGCGAGGTCCAGGTGCGGGTGCGCGCCGTGGCGCTCAACCATATCGACGTCTGGGGCTTCCGCGGCATGGCGTTCGCCCGGCGCACCCTGCCGCTGACGGTCGGCGTCGAGGCGGCGGGCGAGGTGGCGGCGGTCGGACCGGACGCCGGCGGTCTCGCGGTCGGCGGCCGGGTGGCGCTCTACGGCGGCCTCACCTGCGGCATCTGCCGTGCCTGCCGCGAGGGGCGGGACAATCTCTGCGCCGATGTGCAGGGGATCATGGGCTTCCACCTCGACGGCTTCGCCCAGGAGCTGCGCAACGTCCCCGCCCGGCTGTGCATCCCGGTGCCCGACGGCGTCTCCTGGACCGACGCCGCCTGCGCGCCGATCACCTTCGCGACGGTCGAGCACATGCTGTTCGACAACGCCAAGCTGCTGCAGGGCGAATGGATCCTGGTCCATGCCGGCGGCAGCGGCATCGGCACCGCCGCGATCCAGCTCGCCAAGGACCAGGGTGCGACCGTGGTGACCACGGTCGGCGACGACGGCAAGGCGGCCAAGGCGCGTGCGCTCGGCGCCGACCATGTCGTGAACTACCGCACCGACCGCTTCGAGGGCGTGGTGCGGCGGCTGACCGCCAGGCGCGGCGTCGACGTGGTCTTCGAGCATGTCGGACCGGACACCTGGGCCGGCAGCCTGCTGTCGCTCGCCCGCGGCGGCCGTCTCGTCACCTGCGGGTCGACCAGCGGGATCTCGGCCGAGACCAACCTGTTCCAGATCTTCCAGCAGCAGATCCGTATCTTCGGGTCCTTCGGCGCGACGCGGCGAAACGTCCGTGATTCCCTGGCACGCATGGCGGCCGGGAAGGTGCGGGCGATCGTGGATACGGCGCTGCCGCTGGCCGACTGGGAGAAGGGGCTGGAACGCCTGATGGCGCGGCAGGTGTTCGGCAAGATCGTCGTGACGATGCCGGGCGCCGGGATCAGCCGCGGCTGAAGCGGCGGGTCGCGAGGGCGGCCGCCACCAGCGCCGCGCCGACCGCCAGCACCTCCATGATGCCCCCCGTGCCGAGCGCCGGCAGCGCGATGCCGGCCGCGCTCGCATGGGCGACCGGGTTGGCTTGCGCGGCCCAGGGGGCGAAAGCGAGCAGGGAAGGGGCGAGGCGAATGACGCGCCGGATCGACATGGGGTGCAACTCCGTTGTGCCCCCTCCGTCGCGCCGGGACGGCCGGAGGTTCACCGCTTTCTTGCCGCGCCCGGCGGCCGCGTGTAGCCATTGCCCATGATCCGAGCATTCCTCTGCCTCCTCATCGTGGCGTTCGCGGCTCCGGCCGGTGCCCAGCAGGGGCGCCCGGCGGCGGCGTTCCACCAGAACGAGCGGGCGGCCTACCGCATCCAGATCCCCGCGGGCTGGGAGGCCGTCGCCAACGACGAGGTCGACTTCCAGATGCGCGAGCCGCGTGCCGACCTCGCCCTCTTCGTCCGCGTGCTGGAGGGCCCTTACGGCGACGATCGCGAC
Organism: Alphaproteobacteria bacterium; assembly: GCA_020852355.1. Lineage (GTDB taxonomy): Bacteria > Pseudomonadota > Alphaproteobacteria > ATCC43930 > Allostellaceae > Allostella. The sequence goes on along the minus strand of JADZBA010000430.1, from coordinate 1,921 downwards.
GCGTTCCGCGTGCTGACGGACTTCTACAAGGACAATCTCGACTACATCCTCGTCCGGGCCGGGGCGAAGCCGCTGCCCTTGCTGCAGCGCGACGGCTGGGCCTTCGTCGTGCGCCAGACCGCCGCGCCGCGCATCGAGATGGTGGCGATCATCCCCCAGACGCCGAACGGGGAGAGCTCGATCTACTATCACCTCCGCCTGGTGGCCGCGGTGCGCCGGCTGGATGCGATCGAGAGCGAGATGGACCGGCTGATCGCGGGCTTCCGGATCATCGGCGCCCCCGCCGCCCAGCCGGTCAGGCCGCGGGCCGACGCGCCCGCCTTCACACCCCCGCGCGAGAACGTGGCGGCCTCGGCGGCCGTCGGTCCGGAAGCCTTGAGCGAGCGGCTCGAGGAGTGGCGCCTGGGCTACGCCCTGCGCTATCCCCGGGGCTGGCAGGTGGTCCGCCTCAACGACTTCACGGTGCGGCTGTCGGCCGGCCGCGACGCGGGCAACCGCGAGTCGGCGATCACCATCCAAAACATGGCCGGCGTCGCCTCCGGCGGCGTCTACGAGCGGGCCGAGGACGTGGCGAAGGCGTTCCGCCAGCAGATCCTCGGCCTCGACGGCAAGGCGCAGTTCCACGCCGAGCGGCCGTTCGTCTATGCCCGCACTCGGCTCCGCCTGAAGGGGACGGAGTTCAGCGCCGCCTACCGGGTCCAGGGCAACGACTGGCGGCAATGGCAGATCGTGCTGCCGCGACCCGACGGCGGCAGCTTCCACGCCTGGGGCCTGACCGCCCCCGCCGAGCGCTTCGACGACTACGCCAAGGTGGCCGCGGCCATCCTCGAAAGCTGGGTCATCGCGCCGTGAGCGGCCGCGCGCTCAGCGCGCCGTCCAGCCCTTGTCGATCGATAGCGCGGCGCCGCTGAACGACTGGCCCAGGGGTCCGCACAGGTATGCGGCGAGGCCGGCGATCTCCTCGACCGTGGCGAAGCGCTTGACCGCCTGGGGCTCCAGGATGACGTCGCGGATGACCGAATCGCGCGCGATCCCATGCACCTTCGCCTGGTCGTCGATCTGCTTGTCGACCAGCGGCGTCCTGACATAGCCGGGGCAGATGGCATTGGCGGTGATGCCGTGGTCGGCGCCTTCCAGCGCGGTCGCCTTGGTGAAGCCGACGACGCCGTGCTTGGCGGCGACATAGGCCGACTTGAAGGGCGAGGCGACGAGGCCGTGGGCGGATGCGATGTTGACGATGCGGCCCCACTTGCGCGCCTTCATGCCGGGCAGCGCCGCGCGGGTCGCGTGGAAGACGGCCGACAGGTTGATGGCGATGATCGCGTCCCAGCGGTCGATCGGAAAGGCCTCGATCGGCGCCACGTGCTGGATGCCGGCGTTGTTGACGAGGATGTCGACCGGCCCCAGCTTCGCCTCGGCGAACGGCACCATGGCGGCGATGGCGTCGGGCCTGGTCATGTCGGCGGGCGAGTATTCGACGCGCACGCCGTGCTCGGCCGCCAGCCCAGCCGCCAGCTCGGTGATGGCGGCGGCGTCGCCGAAGCCGTTGAGGAGGACATTGGCGCCGCCGGCGGCCATGGCGCCGGCGATGGCGAGGCCGATGCCGCTGGTCGAGCCGGTAACGACGGCGGTGCGGCCGGCGAGCGGCCGTTCGGTGGTGGGCATGGGGATCGTCTCCGGGAAGTTCCATGGGATGATCGGACCCGCTTGTGGCGAGGGCAAGGCAGGCGGCACTGTGGCGCAGGGATGCGCGACGCGGGACGGAGGCGGTCGTGAAACGGGTGGTGTTCGACGGGTTCGGCGAGCCCGCGGAGGTGCTGCGGGTGGAAGAGGCGGCGGAGCCGTCGCCGGGACCGGGAGAGGTCGCCGTGCGCATGGAGCTGCGCCCGATCAACCCTGCCGACCTGCTGACGGTGCGCGG
>JADZBA010000429.1 GCA_020852355.1 Alphaproteobacteria bacterium | reverse complement strand
GGCGTTGCTCGGGCCGTGGATCGCGCCGTTCGATCCCGAGAGCACCGGGGCGGGTGCCGTCATGGCCGCGCCGGGCGCGCTCCACTGGATGGGCACCGACGAGCTCGGGCGCGACGTCTTCAGCCGGATCTGCTTCGGCGTGCGCACCTCGCTCATGATCGGCGTCGCCGCAGCCGCGATCGCGACCGGCACCGCGGTCGTCGTCGGCGCGCTCGCGGGATATTTCGGCGGCTGGATCGACGACGCGCTGATGCGGCTGACGGAGGTCTTCCAGGTCATCCCGCGCTTCTTCCTGGCGATCCTGCTGGTCGCCTTCTTCGGCGCCAACGTCGTCAACATCGTGGTCGCGATCGGCATCCTCTCCTGGCCCGAGGTCGCGCGCATCGTCCGTTCGGAGTTCCTCGGCCTGAAGGGCCGGCAGTTCGTCGCCGCAGCGCGCGTCGGCGGCGCCGGCACCGCGGTCCTGATCTTCGTCGAGATCCTGCCCAACGCCATGGGCCCGGTCATCGTCAACGCCACCCTCCAGGTCGGGCAGGCGATGCTGCTCGAGGCCGGCCTCTCCTATCTCGGCCTCGGCGATCCGCGCCAGATCAGCCTCGGCCTGATGCTCTACCAGGCGCAGGAGATCATGCGCACGGCATGGTGGGCGACCGCCTTTCCCGGCCTCTTCGTCTTTCTCGCCGTGCTCTCGGTCAACCTGCTCGGCGACGGGCTGAACGACGTGTTCAACCCCAGGGCACGCGGCCGATGACCGCGCTGCTCTCGGTCGAGGGGCTGACCACCCATCTCCACACCGATGTCGGCGTGGTGCGGGCAGTCGACGACGTGTCGCTCGCCGTGGCGCCCGGCGAGGCGGTGGCGCTGGTCGGCGAGTCCGGCTGCGGCAAGTCGATGACCGCGCTCTCCATGATGCGCCTGGCACCCCCGGCCGCTCGGATCGAGGCCGGCCGAGTCATGTTCAAGGGGCGCGACCTGCTCGGGCTTTCCGCCCGCCAGATGCGCCGGGTACGCGGCGGCGAGATGGGCATGGTCTTCCAGGACCCGATGACCTTCCTCAACCCGCTGATCCGCATCGGCGACCAGGTCGAGGAAGCGATCTCCCTGCACATGCCCGAGCGCGGCCGGGCGGCGGCCTTGCTGACGCTGGAGGCGCTGCGGCGGGTGCGCATCGCCGATCCCGAGCAGGTGATGGGCTACTATCCCCACCAGCTCTCGGGCGGGATGCGCCAGCGCGTGCTGATCGCCATCGCCATCGCCTGCCGCCCGTCCCTGCTCATTTGCGACGAGCCGACGACGGCACTCGACGTGACGATCCAGGCGCAGATCATGGACCTGCTGCGCGGCCTGCGCGCCGAGCTGGGCAGCGCCATCCTGCTCATCACCCATGATCTCGGCCTGGTCGCGGAGTATTGCGACCGCGTCTACGTCATGTATGCCGGCCGCGTGGTCGAGGAGGCGAGCGTCTTCGACGTCTTCGCCCGGCCGCGACATCCCTACACGCGCGCCCTCCTGCGCTCGACCCTGCGGCTCGACCGCAGGGCCGACGGCTTCCGCACCATCGCGGGGCAGCCGCCGAACCTCGTCCATCCGCCGCCGGGCTGCCGCTTCCATCCGCGCTGCCCCGAGGCCTTCGCCCGCTGCCGGACCGACGAGCCCGACCTCTACGGCAGCGTGGGTGCGCGCGCCCGCTGCCTCCTGCACGCGCCGGAGGCGGCATGACGCCGCTGCTCCAGGTGGAAGGGCTGGAGGTCGGCTACGAGACCGGCGGCGGCGTCTTCCGTCGCGGCGGCGCCGGCGTGCGCGCCGTCGCCGGCGTCGACCTCGCCTTGAATGCGGGCGAGGTGCTGGCGCTGGTCGGCGAGTCCGGCTGCGGCAAGACCACGGTCGCGCGCGCCCTGGTCGGCCTGCTGCGTCCCTCGGCCGGCCGCATCCGCTTCGCCGGCCGCGACGTCGAGGCGCTGGGCCGCGACGACCGGCTGGCGTGGCGGCGCGCCGTCCAGATGGTCTTCCAGGACCCGTTCGACTCGCTCAACCCGCGCAAGACGGCGCTCGCGACCCTGGCCCAGCCGCTGCGCATCCACCGCATCGTGCCGCGCGCGGAGCTGCGGCGGGAGGCGGCCCGCCTGCTCGACCGGGTCGGCCTGTCGCCGGGGGCGGCATATCTCAACCGCTATCCCCACCAGTTCTCCGGCGGGCAGCGCCAGCGCATCTGCATCGCGCGGGCCATCGCCGTGCGCCCGCAGGTGATCGTCGCCGACGAGCCGGTCTCGGCGCTCGACGTCTCGATCCGCGCCCAGATCCTGACCCTCTTCCAGGAGCTGTCGCGCGACCTCGGCCTCGCCACGATCTTCATTACCCACGACCTCACGGTCGTGCGCTCGCTCAGCGATCGCGTCGCCGTCATGTATCTCGGCCGCATCGTCGAGGAGGGGCCGACCGACGCGGTGTTCGCACTGCCGCGGCACCCCTACACGGCGGCGCTGCTGGCGGCGAGCCCGATCCCCGACCCGGTGCTGGCGCGCCGGCTGCTGCGGCGGCCGCTCGGCGGCGACGTGCCGTCGCCGGCCGATCCGCCCGGCGGCTGCGCCTTCCACCCGCGCTGCGCCCACGCCGCCGCGATCTGCGGCACGCAGCGGCCGGTGCCGCAGCCGCAGCCGGGCGGCGGCATGTCCGCCTGCCACTTCGCCGCCGACGCGCCGCAATGGGCGCGCCCCCACGACCGCATCCTCGAGGAGGTGTCATGAGCGCGACCGAGATTCTCGCACGCTGGTGTGCCGAGGCGCCCCGCGACTGGCCCGCCGACTGCATCGAAGGCGCGCGCCGCGCGTTCGTCGACACCGTGGCCGTCATGCTCGCGGGCTGCGCCGAGCCGGGGGTCAAGGCGACGGCAGCGGCCGTCGAGGGCTGGGGGACCGGCTCGGCCACGACGATCGTGGGAGGACGACGGTTGCCGTCGCCCTGGGCGGCGCTGGTCAACGGCATCGCGGCCCACTCCCAGGACTACGACGACGTGCTCAACCCGGCGATGTCCCATCCGAGCGCCGCGCTGGTTCCGGCCATCCTGGCGCTCGGCGAGGAAGTCGGCGCGTCGGGCGCGGCGTGCCTGGATGCCTATCTCGTCGGCTTCGAGGTGATGACGCGCCTCGGCGAGGCGATGAACCTCGTCCACTACCACCGCGGCTGGCACACCACGCTGTCGCTCGGCGTCTCGGGGGTCGCGGCGGCGTGCGGCCGCCTGCTCGGCCTCGACGCGCACGCGATGGCGATGGCGATCTCGCTCTCCACCAGCATGGCCGGCGGCTCCAAGCGCCAGTTCGGCAGCGACGCCAAGCCGCTGCACGCCGGGATCGCCGCCAAGAACGGGATCCTCGCCGCGCGCCTCGCCGCGGCCGGGGTCACGGGCAACGCCGAGCCGTTCGAAGGCAAGTGGGGCTATGTGGAGATCACGTCCGGCCCGGAAGCGCCGGGCTTCGCGGGGCTCGCCGAGCGCATCGGCCGGCCGCCGGCCATGGCACAGTACGGCGTGTGGCTGAAATACTATCCCTGCTGCGCCTCGACGCACCGTCCGGTCGACGCGCTGCGGGCGCTGGCGCGCGAGCATGTGCTGCGGCCGGAGGCGATCGCGCGCATCGACGGCCTGGTCTCGCCGGTCGCGGCGGCGAACCTGCGCTACCGGGTGCCGGGCAACGTCGCCGAGGCGCGCTTCAGCCTGCCCTACTGCCTCGCCGCGGCACTCCTCGACGGCACCCTGTCGCCGGCGAGCTTCGACGACGCCGCCATCCGCCGGCCCGAGGTGCTGGCCCTGATCGAGCGCATCGGCATGGCGGTGGACCCGGTGCTGCGGGCGGACGTGCCCGTGACGGAATCGATCGAGCGCGGCACCGTCGTGGTGACGCTGGCCGACGGTAGCCGGCTGACGCGCGCCGTCGACGTGCCGCACGGCCATCCCGACGACCCGCTGACCGCCGCGGAGCTCGACGGCAAGTTCCTGGCATGCGCCGAGGGCGCCCTCCCCACCGCGGCGGCGCGCCGGGCGCTCGACGCGCTGGGCGGCGTCGCCCGGCTCAACCGCATCGACCTCCTCACCGCCCTGCTGCACTAGGAGCGCCGACGAATGGACGCACTTGCCTTCCATCGCGAGCACATGGTGGTGGACTCGCTGTCGCTGTTCTTCGTGACCGAGGAACGCTGGGCCGACCGCTGGCTCGAGGGCGGCATCAACGCCACGATCTGCACGGTCGGCCTGGAGGAGCCCTTCGAGGTCGTGCTGCGCAACATCGACACGGCGCAGCGCCGCATCGCGGCCAGCCCGAACATGGTGCTGGCGACGACCGCCGACGACATGCTCGCGGCCAGGCGCGCCGGCAAGCTCGCCATCATGATGGGGACGCAGGGCTGCTCCTTCGTCGGACCCGGCGATCTCTGGCGCATCGAGCACGTCCACAAGATGGGCGTGCGCTCGCTCGGCCTCGCCTACACCTCGGCCAACATGCTGGCCGACGGCTGCGGCGAGCGGCGCGATGCCGGCGTCTCCTATCTCGGGCAGGACGTCATCCAGGCGGTGAACGCGCTGCCGATGATGCTCGACCTCTCGCACTGCGGCCATCGCACGCGCGCCGAGGCGACCGCGCTGGCACGGGCGCCGATCTGCACCCATTCCAACGCCTACGACCTCGTCGCCAACGACCGCAACACGCGCGACGAGACGGCGCGGGCGATCGTCGCCAAGGGCGGCATGATGGGCGTCGTCGCCCTGCCGCGCACCGTCAAGGCGGCCCAGCCGACGCTGGAGGACCTCGTCGACCATGTCGACCACTTCCGGCGGGTGATCGGCGCGGGCGCCGTCGGCTTCGGCATCGATTCCGTCGAGGGCTTCGCCGGCAACGGCCCGATCGTGCCGCCGGCCGAAGTGGTGCGCTGGCGCACCCGGCGTCCGGACATCTTCGGGCCGCTCTCCGACTTCGGCGTCGAGCGCTATCCGCTGGCCGGCGCCGACGCGCCGAAGCTGACCGAGGCCCTGTTCGCGCGCGGCTACGCGGCGGACGAGGTGGCGGGGATCATCGGCGGCAACTGGATTCGCTGCATCCGGAACTTCTGCGGCTGACACGGCAGGAAAGAGCAGGCTTATGGGCTATCGCATCGGTGTCGATATCGGCGGCACCTTCATCGACTTCTGTCTCTTCGACGAATCCTCGGGCGAGCTGCGCACCCTCAAGGTCCTGACGACGCCGGCGACGCCGGGCGCGGAGATCATGCAGGGGCTGAAGATCCTGGAGGACCGATACGGCGTGCCACCGCAGGAGATCGTCAGCTTCGTCCACGGCACGACCGTCGGCATCAACACCGTCATCCAGCGCAAGGGGGCGTCGCTCGCCCTCTTCACCACCGAGAAGTTCGAGGACGTGGTCGAGCTGGCGCGCCTGCGCATGCCCGAGACCTACAGCCTGTTCTCGCGCCGCCCCGATCCGCTGGTGCCGCGCGACCTGATCTTCGGCATCGGCGAGCGCATGCTGGCCGACGGCAGCGTCGACCGGCCGCTCGACGAAGCCAGCGTCGCCGATGCCGTCGCGCGCGCCCGCGCCAAGGGCGCCCAGGGCATCGTCGTCGCGTTCCTCAACGCCTACCGTAACCCGGCGCACGAGGAGGCCGCCCAGGCGATCGTCCGGCGCCTCGCTCCCGACCTCTTCATCTTCCGCTCGAGCGAGGTGTGGCCGGTCATCCGCGAGTACGAGCGCACGACGACCGCCCTCATCAACGGCTACATCCATCCCCGCGTCGACCTCTATCTCGGCTCGCTGCAGAAGGCGCTGATCGACCATGGCGTCGCCGCCGAGCCGCTGATCACCAAGTCGAACGGCGGGGTGATGAGCGCCGAGATCGGCAAGACGAACTGCGTCAGCATGGTGCTGTCGGGCACCGCGTCGGGCGTCATGGGCGCGACGTGGGTGTCGGCCGAGGCCGGCGTGCGCAACGCCGTCACCCTCGACATCGGCGGCACCAGCGCCGACGTCGCGCTGATCATCGACGGCAAGCCGCAGTTCGGCATGGGCGAGAAGATCGGCGAGTTCCCGCTCTACATCCCCTCGGTCTCGGTCACCTCGATCGGCGACGGCGGCGGCTCGATCGCCTGGGTCGACGGCTTCGGCGTCCTCAAGGTCGGTCCCGAGAGCGCCGGCTCCGACCCCGGCCCGGCCTGCTACGGCAAGGGCGGCACGCGGGCGACCATCACCGACGCCTTCGCGGTCTGCGGCTTCATCGGCCATCACCAGCTCGCCTACAACTCGGTGGCGCCGGACGTCGCCAAGGCGCGGGCGGCCGTGCAGCAGGTCGCCGACAAGGTCGGGCTCGGCCTGCGCGAGACGGCCGAGGCGATCATCCGCATCGCCATCTCCGGCATGTTCATGGAGATCAACAAGCTGGTGGCGCGCTACGGCGTCGACGTGCGCGACTTCGCCCTGCTGCCGTTCGGCGGCGCCGGGCCGATGCTCGGCTGCTTTCTCGCACGCGAGCTCGGCGTCGACCGCGTGCTGATCCCGACCACCCCCGGCGTCGTCAGCGCGCTCGGCGGCCTCATCGCCGACGTGAAGAACGACTTCATCCGCACCGTCTTCGTCGACGCCGAGCCGGACGCGGTCGCGGTGCTGCGCCGCGAGATGGCGGCCCTCGACGCCCAGGGCGCGCGCTGGCTGCGCGAGGAGCAGCGCTTCGACGGCGCGGTCGAGGCCCGCTGGTCCTGCGACATGAGCTACAAGGGCCAGTCCTTCGAGATCGAGGTGCCGATCCAGGCGCATTGGCTGCGCGACGGCGACATGGCGGCGATCGCCACCGCCTTCCACGACGTCCACGAGCGCACCTACGACTTCTGCGACCGCGCCGCGCCGGCGCACATCGTCAACCTGCGCCTCGTCGTCGCCGGATCGACGCAGAAGCCGCAGCTCCGGCCGCTGGCGACGGCGTCGGGCAGGCCGGAGCCGGAGAAGATGCTCGACGTCTTCTACGACGGCGTCGAGCACCGGGTGCCGCTCTACCGTCGCGGCGACCTCCGCGCCGGCCACCATTTCGCCGGGCCCTGCGTCGTCGCCCAGGACGACAGCACGGCCTGCATCCCCGGCGGCTTCGCCGCCGAGGTCGATGCCCTCGGCAACATCTTCCTCACGCGCAGCGCCTAAGGGGCTCCCGTCATGGCGATCGACAAGGTGACACTCCAGGTGCTGGCCAACCACTGCCGCGCGGCGGCCGAGAACATGGCCTACACCCTCTACCGCACGGCGCACTCGACCTTCGTCAAGGAGACGGAGGACTTCACCGTGGCGCTGACCGACGCCGCGGGGAAGACCGTGTGCGTGCCGATGGACCTCGGCGCCACCTGGTATCCCGGCCTCGACTACGGGGCGGCGATGCGGATGATCCCGGACTACGAGCCGGGCGACATCGGCTTCACCAACGACCCCTATTCGGGCTTCCTCGCCACCCATTCGCCCGACCTGCACATCTGGAAGCCGATCTTCCACGAGGGCGAGATCGTCTGCTATGCGGTCGGCCACATCCACAACACCGACGTCGGCGGGGCCGTGCCGGCGAGCCTGTCGCGCAGCCTGATCGAGATCCACCAGGAGGGCATCCGCTTCCCGCCCTCCAAGCTCTACAAGGCCGGTCGGCTCAACGACGAGCTGATGCGCGTCATGATGATCAACGTGCGCAAGCCCGAGCAGAACTGGGGCGACCTCAAGGCCTTCGTCGGCGCGATGAACACCGGCGAGCGCAAGGTCAAGGAGATGCTGGCCAAGTTCGGCATCGGCACCGTGCGCCAGGGCCTCTCGGACCTGATGGACTACGCGGAGTTCCAGGCGCGCGAGATCCTCCGCGGCATCCCCGATGGGGAGTATTTCTTCTCCGACTACGCCGACGAGGATTCGGTCGGCGGCAATCCGTGCCGGCTCGCGCTCAACCTCAAGATCAAGGGCGACGAGGCGATCCTCGACTTCACCGGCAGCGACCCGCAGCTGACCTCGGCGATCAACGTGCCGACCGGCGGCAACCCGCGGCACACGCTGATGCTGGTCGGCGTCTACTACGTGCTGTTCACGCTGAACCCGAACCTGCTCCTCAACAGCGGGCTGACGCGGCCCTTCACCTGCATCCTGCCGGAGGGCACGGTCGTCAATCCCCAGTTCCCGGCCGCCGTCGGCATGCGCAGCCTGACCTGCGGGCGGCTGCGCAGCCTGATCTTCGGCGCCTTCGGCCTCGCGATCCCCGAGCGCATGCCGGCGGCGCCGGCCGGGTCGAGCTCGATCATGAACGTGATGACGCACGACAACCGGTCGGGGAAGGCGATCATCGCGGCGATCGACCCGATCGTCGGCGGCGGCGGCGGCATGCCGCACGGTGACGGCACCAACGGCTCGGGCGCGGATGCCGCCTACCTCAAGAACACGCCGGTCGAGATCAACGAGGCCGAAGTGCCGATCAAGATCCTGCGCTATGGCCTGGCGACGGATTCGGGCGGTGCGGGGCGCTGGCGCGGCGGCCTCGCGACCCAGCTCGACTTCCAGGTGTTCTCGCCCAATACCCGCATCACGGCGCGCAACCGCGACCGCTCGCGCTTCCGTCCCTGGGGCATCCTCGGCGGACGGGCGGGCAAGCCCTCGAACTTCATTCTCAACCCCGGCACCGCCAAGGAGCGCGTGCTCGGCAACACCGACATCCTGACGGCCGATCCCGGCGACGTCATCCGCATCTACTCGCCGGGCGGCGGCGGCCGCGGCAGCCCGCTCGACCGTGAGCCCGAGCGGGTCCTGACGGACGTCGTGCGCGGCTACGTCTCCGTCCCGGCGGCGGACGAGGAGTATGGCGTCGTGATCCGCGACGGCGCCGTCGACATGGCGGCGACCGTGGCGAGGCGCGCGTCGATGCGGCGCAACGAGCCGGAGGGCCACTTCGATTTCGGTCCCGAGCGCATCGCCTACGAGCGGGTGTGGACGCGCGAGGCCTACGACGCGCTCACCGGCATCCTCGCTGACCTGCCCGTGCACTGGCGCTTCTTCGTCAAGGGCCGGATCTTCGCCAAGGTCGGCCAGGGCGAGGACGGGATGGCGGGCGGCGGACGCGCGGCCATCGAGCAAGCCTATGGCGAGGTCCGGGCGGAGTACCCCCAGATCCGATCCTGAAGCGTCGGCGGCCGGACGGTCCGCACGAGATGCCGTCCGGCCGCAGAATTTGCAAGTATCGTCTGTAAAGGAGCGCTAGTCCGAACGAAATTCTCTACCGAGGGAGCCAGTATCGGTACAGGGATGGCGACTGCTAATCTTCGATTGGTCGCGAGACTATTCGAGGTGCTGCGAGTTTGTCTGTCCGGTCGTCTGGCGACGGAGAATGGAATGACGGATTGTTCCTATCTGCCACGAGACGAGGCGGCTGCCGGCCGAAGCCGGTCGCGTTCTTCGGCGATCGGTCGGGTGGTCGCCCATATCGAAGAGAACTACGCCGAGCCGCTGCCTCTGGCGGAGCTGGCGCAGCTCGCCGACGTCAGCCTCTACCGCTTCGTCACGCTGTTCCGGCAGGAGGTCGGGATGCCGCCGCACCGCTACCTCTGCCATGTCCGCGTGCGCGAGGCGATGGCGTTGCTGCGCAGCGGCCTGCCGCCGGCCCATGCGGCGAGCGAGGCGGGCTTCTTCGACCAGAGCCATCTCGCCCGGCACTTCAAGCGGGTCTGCGGCATGACGCCGGGCCAATACGCGACGGAGACCGCCCGCCCCTGATCCGCACGCGCGTCGGTCGTCGGAAAGAACGTCCAATACCCGTCGCGCGGGACGCGCAGACTGCATGCGGGCCACCATGGTTCGAGGAGGGACAACGATGTCGGTCATCCGCAGGGAGGCGACGCGCCTCGCAGCCGCTCTCGCCGTTTGCCTCGCCGCGTCGGCGGCCGCTGCCGCCGATCAGATCACCTTCGTCTCGCAGGGCGGCTCCTACCAGGAGGCGCAGACCAAGGCGATCCTCGATCCCGCGGCGAAGGCGCTCGGCATCACCATCAAGCAGGACAGCTCGGCCGACGCCTATCCCGTGGTGAAGACCCAGGTCGCGACGGGCAAGATCGTGTGGGACGTCATCGACGTCGCCGCCGGCTACTGCCTGCGCGGCGCCGCCGAGGGGCTGCTGGAGAAGCTCGACCTCGCACTCATCCCCAACGCCAAGGATCTCGACCCGGCGTTCCGCAGCGACCATGCCGTGGGCTACATCACCTACTCGACGGTGCTCGCCTGGCGCACCGACAAGTACGGCAAGAACGGGCCGCAGACCTGGGCCGACTTCTGGGACGTGAAGAAGTTCCCGGGCCGGCGCTCGCTGCGCAACTACGCGCGCCCGACGCTGGAGATCGCGCTGATGGCCGACGGCGTGCCCGCCGACAAGCTCTATCCGCTCGACGTCGCCCGCGCCTACAGGAAGCTCGCCGAGATCAAGCCGCACATCACCACCTGGTGGACCTCGGGCGGCCAGTCGGCGCAGCTCATCCGCGACGGCGAGGTCGACATGATCATGGCCTGGAACGGCCGGGTCGGCGCGGTCATGAAGGACGGCGCCAAGGTCGACTACCACTACAACCAGGCCGTCCTGGAGAACACCTCGCTCTGCGTCCTCAAGGGCACGCCGAACAGGGTCGCCTCGATGAAGTTCCTCAACGAGGCGATCGCGCCGAGGAACCAGGCGGCGCTGCCGCTGCTCATCGACTACGGGCCGGTCAACCTCAAGGCCTACGACACCGGCATCATCCCGGCCGCGCGCGCGGCGCAGCTCCCGACCCATCCCGACAACTTCCGCAGGCAGGCGGTGCTGTCGGCGGCGTGGTGGGCCTCGCCCGAGGGTGCCAAGGCCGAGGAGGGCTGGCTCGCCTTCATGCAGCGCTGAGGCCGGGCCCGACCGACGGCAGCGACGCCGCGCGTGACCGTCGCCGCGCCATACCGGAACGCCGAGCGGAAGGAGCATCTGCTGATGCTCCTCCTGCTGGCCCCGGCGCTCGCCGTGGTCGGCCTGCTGCTCGTCCTGCCGCTCGGCTGGCTGGCGTGGCAGTCGATCTACCAGGATGGCTTCACGCCGGAGCACTACCTGCGCATCCTGCAGGAAGACATCTACTGGAATACGTTCCGCCTGACCTTCTCGATCAGCGCCTCGGTCACGGTGCTGGCGGCGCTGCTGGGCTTCCCGGTCGCCTACGCCGCGGCCCGCCTGCCGCCGCGCTGGGCGACGGTGGTCCTGGCGCTGGTCGTCATCCCCTTCTGGACGAGCGTGCTGGTGCGCGCCTACGCGTGGCTCGTCCTGCTGCAGCGCCGCGGCGTGATCAACCAGGTGCTCATGGACCTCGGCATCGTCGACGAGCCGCTGGCGCTGGTGCACAACGCGACCGGCACGATCATCGGCACCGTGCATGTCCTGCTGCCCTTCATGGTGCTGCCGCTCTACGCGGTCATGCGCAAGATCCCGGGCGACCTCCTGAACGCCGCGGCCAGCCTCGGCGCGCGACCCGGCTATGTCTTCGCACGGGTCTTCCTGCCGCTGTCGGCGCCCGGCCTGCTCGCCGGCGCGATGCTGGTGTTCGTGCTCTGCCTCGGCTTCTACATCACGCCGGAGCTGCTCGGCGGCGGGCGCACGATCATGGTCTCGATGCTGGTGCAGCGGAACGTCGAGCTTTACCACCGCTGGGGGGCGGCCAGCGCCGTCGGTCTGACCCTCCTCTTCGTCGTGTTCGCGATCTTCTGGATCGTCGACCGCGTGCTGCCGCTCGAGCGGGTGTACGGGGCGCGCTGAAGATGCCGGCGTCGGGCCGCTGGGGCAAGGTCGCCTTCGCGCTGCTGGTCGGCGCGATCCTCCTGTTCCTCATCGCGCCGGTCGTCATCGTCGTGCCGATGTCGTTCTCCGACACGCGCTTCATGTCCTTCCCGCCGGAGCGCTGGTCGCTGCGCTGGTACCGCGCCTACCTGGAGAGCGCGGCGTGGATGGACGCGACGCGGGTCAGCCTCTCCGTCGCCTTCCTGACGACGCTGGTCGCGACCCCCGTCGGCGTCGCGGCGGCCTATGCGATCAACGCCTCGACGCTGCGCGCCGTGCGTGCCTTCCAGCTCGTCCTGCTGGCGCCCCTGATGGTCCCGATCATCATCGTCGCGGCCGGCATCTTCTTCGTCTACGCGAAGATCGGGCTGATCACGACCATCGCCGGCCTGGTGCTGGCGCATGTCATGCTGGCGCTGCCCTACGTGCTCGTGGCGACGCTGGCGGGCCTGCGCAGCTTCGACATGACGCAGGAGATGGTGGCGCGCAGCCTCGGGATGAACCGAATGCGCTCGTTCCTCGCGGTGACCTTGCCGCAGATCCGGCCGAGCGTCGTGACGGGGGCGCTCTTCGCCTTCATCGCCTCGCTCGACGAGACCGTGGTCGCGCTGTTCATCTCCGGGGGCGACAACCAGACCCTGACCAAGCGCATGTTCACGGCGCTGCGCGACGAGATCGACCCGACCATCGCCGCCATCAGCTCGCTGCTGATCGCCACATCCTTCCTGCTGGTGCTGCTGACGGGTTCGGCCGGTCGCCGCGCGCGCTGAGGCGGCTCACGCGGCCTTGGGTACGACGATGGTGTCCTCGGGATGCAGGCGCATGACCACGGGGGACCCCGGCTGAGGCAGGCTGCGCAGACCGTCATGGTGGCTCGGCTGGCGGAAGGCGACGGTCGGCCCCGCGTCGAGCGTCACGAACACCTTCAGGCTCTCGCCCTGATAGACGATCTCGGCGACGCGGCCGGGCAGGCGGTTCCATTCCGGCCCGAGGTCGCCGCGGTCGATCACCAGCTTCTCCGCGTGCAGCGTCAGGAACAGCGCGCCGGCCGCCGGGATCGGCCGGGCCGAGCGCAGCACGACGCCGCCCAGCGCGACGTCCGAGGGTCCCGCCGGGGTCACCGGCAGCAGCGTCGATTCGCCGATGAAGCCGGCGACGAAATCGTCGGCCGGGTCGTCGTGCAGGCCGCGCGGCGTGCCGACCTGCACCAGGCGCCCGTCGCGCATGACGGCGACGCGATCGCTCATGGTCAGCGCCTCGCGCTGGTCGTGCGTCACGTAGATGGTGGTGGCGCCGAGACGGGCGTGGAGATGGCGCAGCTCGATCTGCATGGTCTCGCGGAGCTGCTTGTCGAGTGCCGAGAGCGGCTCGTCCATGAGGATCAGCTTGGGCTCGAAGACGATGGCGCGGGCGAGTGCCACGCGCTGGCGCTGGCCGCCGGAGAGCTGCGAGACGCGGCGCTCCTCGTAGCCGGCGAGCTCGACCATGGCGAGCGCCCGGCCGACCCGCTCGCCGCACTCGACCTTCGGTCGGCCGCGGGCGCGCAGCGGGAAGGCGACGTTCTCGCCGACCGACATGTGCGGGAAGAGGGCGTAGTTCTGGAAGACGATGCCGATCTCGCGGCGATGGGGCGGCTCCAGCGTCACGTCGCGCCCGCCGAAGGCGATGCTGCCCGCCGTGGGGTGGACGAAGCCGCCGAGGATGTGCAGCAGCGTCGTCTTGCCCGAGCCCGACGGCCCGAGCAGCGACACGAACTCGCCGGCCGCCACCTCCAGCGATACCGCATCCAGCGCCCTGACCGGCCCGTACCGCTTGCTGACGGACCGGATCGACACCGGCACGAATCCCTGGCTGCCCGACGCCATCGCGCTCCCTCGATCGTCCGGACCAGACTGGCCGCGCGCCGGACCGCGCTTCTAGTACGAACTTGCCGGCGGACGAGAAATTTCCCGGTTCAACTCGTCGCGCCGACGTGCCATCTCAGCGGCTGCGGCAACGACGGGGATCGGCGGGTGGGCACGGCGGCGTACGGCATTCGGGCCATGGCGGAGGACGACATCGGGCAGGCGCACGCCCTGTCGCAGGCGGTGCGCTGGCCGCATCGGCCGGAGGACTGGCGGCTGCTGCGCGCGGCGGGACACGCCATCGTCGCCACCGACGCCGCGGGGGCGGTGGTCGGCACCGGGCTGTGGTGGCCCTACGGCAGCAACGTCGGAAGCCTCGGCCTGGTCATCGTGGCGCCGGACCGCCAGGGCGCCGGCATCGGCCGGCGCCTGATGGATGCGATCCTCGCCGCGGCGGGCGAGCGCACGATGCTGCTGAACGCCACGGTGGC
>JADZBA010000428.1 GCA_020852355.1 Alphaproteobacteria bacterium | reverse complement strand
CGTGTACGGCGATGACGGGGCGGACAACATCGACGCCCTCGACGGCAAGAACCTGATTCTCGGCGGTCCTCTCTCCGACAGCGTGTTCTGCTTCGGCGGCACCAACATCGTGCAGGGCAACGACGGTGACGACCTCATCATCGGTGGTCCCGGCCACGACCGTCTCTCCGGCGATGGGGATATGGATGTGGCGGCCGTCGTCGTGCCGGCGCGGGGCAACGACACGATCTTCGGCCGCGACGACGACGACGTCATCGCCGGGGGACCGGGAAACGATCTGGCCTTCGGCGATCAAGGCGTCGATACGCTCGACGGGGACGACGGCAACGACACCCTGGTCGGCGGAGAGAACAGCGACTACCTCGACGGTGGCGAGGGTGACGACAGCATCCTCGGTGGCCCGAACGATCCGGTCGTGCTGACGACGCCGGCTCCCGAAACGTTGCTCGGTGGGAATGGCAATGACCTCATTGCGGCGGGCGCCGGCCGCGATCAGGCATCGGGCGGCCTCGACAACGATACGATCCGCGGCGACGCCGACGCCGACACGATCCATGGCGGCCGGGACGACGACAGCGTGCTGGGCGGCGACGGCGACGACGACGTCTACGGCGACCGCGGCAACGATTCGATGTTCGGCAACGACGGCGAGGACCTGCTGTTCGCCGGGCCGGGCGACGACCATATCGAGCCGGGCGCGGGGGCCGACACCGTCGTCATCGAGGACATCTTCACCATCGACGACGACACCGTCGTCGGGTTCGCGGCCGGCACCGACATCGTGCGCATTCCCCAGGGCTTCGGCGAGCTGCAGATCACCGCGCCCGCGGACCTCGTCCCGCGCATCACCGACGTCGGCAAGAGTGCCCGCGTCGACCTGGGGGAGGGCGGCAGCCTGACCTTCTTCGAGATCCCCGCCGCGACGGTGAAGGCCCATCCCGAGCAGTACTTCGATTTCTACGACGTCTGACCGGGCGGCGCTTACTTACCTCGGGCGTAATCGCGGGCGCACGTCGCCGGTGCGATCTTCCGGTCACCGCATCGCCCCGCGATGCCAGACCGGAAGGAGATTCCGAGATGAACACCGACGCCGCCCGCTCCGCGACCTTCCTGCGCCGCGCCCTGCTCGCCGATGCGGCGATCAGCGGTGCCGCCGGGCTGGTCTGCGTGCTCGGTGCCGGCACGCTGGGCGGCCTGCTCCACATGCCCGAGCCGCTGCTGCGCTATGCCGGCATCGCCCTGCTGCCGTTCACCGCCTTCGTGCTGTGGGTGGCCACCCGCGACCGGCCGGCGCGCGCCGCCGTGTGGGCGGTCATCGTCTGCAACGCCGCCTGGGCCGCCGACAGCGTCCTGCTGCTGCTCTCCGGCTGGATCGACCCGTCCGCGCTGGGTCTTGTCTTCATCGCGGTCCAGGCGGCGGCCGTCGCGGTCTTCGCCGAGCTGCAGTATGTCGGCCTGCGCCGCGCGGTCGTGGCCGCCGCGTAGCGCCGGCAGCCGGGGCGGGCCGTCGGGTCCGCCCCGTTTCGCTTGCATCGCGACCGCTCCCGCCGATACTCCGCCATCCCCTGGAAGAGGAAGCGCGGATGGACGTCCTGCTGTCGATCAAGAGGAGCTTCTCGGCGGACTATGTGGAGGCGCGCGACAAGTTCCGCGCCGACGTCACCGCGGCGGGCGCGACGGTGAAGAGCTTCGTCAATCCCAACCCCGGACCGCGCGGCGAGGAGCTGGCGACCGACACCGCGTGGTTCGGTCCGCGTGATGCCCGCGCGGTGCTCGTCGCCATCTCCGGCACGCACGGCGCGGAGGGCTTCTGCGGCTCGGGCTGCCAGATCGACTGGCTGGCGTCGGGTGCGGCGGGCTCGCTGCCCAAGGGCGTCGCGGTGCTGCTGGTGCACGCCATCAACCCGCACGGCTTCGCCTGGATCCGCCGGGTCACAGAGGAGGGCTGCGACCTCAATCGCAACTACATCGACTTCTCGAACGCGCTGCCGCAGAACCCCGGCTACGACGAGCTGGCCGACGCCTACGTCCCCGCCGAGCTGTCCGGCCCCGCCTTCGAGGCGGCCGAGGCGCGCATCCGCGACTACCGCGAGAAGCACGGCGCCTACGCCGCCTCGGTGGCGCGCTCGGGCGGCCAGTACACGCACGCCGGCGGCCTCTTCTACGGCGGCAAGGGACCGACCTGGGCGCGGCGTACGCTGGAGGGGATCGTCGGCGAGAACCACCTGGCCGACCGCCGCATCGTCGGCGTGATCGACTACCACACCGGCCTCGGCCCCTTTGGCTATGGCGAGCTGATCTGCGACCACACGGTCGGCAGCATCAACGTCCGGCGCGCCAAGGAATGGTGGGGCGAATCGGTGACCGAGCCGCAGCTCGGCACCTCGGCGTCGGTGCCCAAGCACGGGCTGGGCGAGATCGGCTGGGAGCGCATGCTGGGCGACAAGGTGTCCTTCGTCGCCATCGAGTACGGGACCTACACGCCGGAATCCGGCCGCATCGCGCTGCGCGACGACCACTGGCTGCACAATCGCGGTCCCGTCGACTGGGACGCGCCGGAGACGCGGCGCATCAAGGCCGCGCTGCGCAAGCAGTTCTATCCCGACACCGACGAGTGGCGGGAGATGGTGCTGTGGCGCTCGCGGATGGTGATGCGCCAGGGGCTGGAGGCGCTGGCCCGCAGCTAATCGGACAGGGCGAGCGGGTTGAAGCGCGTGCGGCGGTCGTAGACGTCGATGCCTTCGGCCCGCTTCAGCCAGCCGACGACGGCATAGGTGACGGGCGTCGCCGCCGCCTCGTAGGCGGACTTGAAGAGCCACTGCGTCAGGATGGCGGCCGCCATCAGGGACGGCGGCATGACGCCCGCGAAGGCCAGCGCCACGAAGACGGCGCTGTCGAAGAGCTGCCCGATCAGGGTCGAGGCGATCGTCCGCACCCACAGCATGCGGCCCTCCATGGCGACCTTGAGGCGGGCCAGCACGTAGGCATTGACGAACTCGCCGACGAGGTAGGCGACGAAGGAGGCCGCGAGGAGGCGCGGCGCCTGGCCGAGGATGCGCTCGAAAGCCGGCTGGCCGTCCCAGAAATCGGCTGGCGGCAAAGCCCCCGCGACGACGATGGCCGCCACGGCCAGCAGGTTGCAGAGGAAGCCCAGCCAGATGGCGCGCCGCGCCCGGGAATAGCCGTACACCTCGGTCAGCACGTCGCCGAGGATGTAGGTGACGGGGAAGACGACGACGCCGGCTGGCACGATCAGGCCGCCGATCGCCACGAGCTTCACGGCGACGATGTTCGCTACCACCAGGCACGTGACGAACAGGGCGACGACGACGAGGAAGCGCTGCGAGACGGCGCCTGCGGCAGGGGAGGTCATGGGCCGCGACCTATGGCCGGCGCGCGCGTGCTGTCAACCGCCTCGCGCGCGAGGCGCGGTATCCCTATATGTGCGCATCCGACCATGCGTACCGCCGATTTCGACTTCGCGCTCCCCCCCGACCGCATCGCCCAGGAGCCCGTACGGCCGCGCGACGCCGCGCGCCTGCTGGTGGTCGGTGCGACCCTGGCCGACCGCGCCGTCCGCGACCTGCCGGCGTTGCTGCGGCCGGGCGACCTGCTGGTCACCAACGACACCAGGGTGATCCCGGCGCGCCTGCTCGGCCGGCGCGGTGCGGCCGCCGTCGAGGTGACCCTGCACCGGCGCGAGACGGACGAGCGCTGGCGCGCCTTCGCCCGGCCGGCCAAGCGCCTCAGGGCGGGCGACGTGGTCGAGTTCGGCGAGGAGTTCGCGGCGGAGGTGGCGGGCAAGGGCGAGGGGGGCGAGGTCGTGCTGCGCTTCGCGGTCGGCGGCGCGGCGCTGATGGCCGCCCTGGCGCGCCATGGCCGGATGCCGTTGCCGCCCTACATCCGCCGGCCCGGCGGTGCCGCGACGACCGACGCCGAGGACTACCAGACGCTGTTCGCGCGGCGCGCGGGGGCGGTCGCGGCCCCCACCGCCGGGCTGCATTTCACGCCGGCCCTCCTGGAGGCTCTCGAGGCCGCCGGCGTGCGCCGCACCGCGCTGACGCTGCATGTCGGTGCCGGCACCTTCCTGCCGGTCAAGACCGACGACCCGCGCGCCCATCCCATGCACGCCGAATGGGGCGAGGTGGGGGCGGATGCCGTCGCCGCGGTCGCCGCGGCCCGGGCGGCCGGCGGACGCATCGTCGCGGTCGGCACGACGGCGCTGCGCCTCCTCGAATCGGCGGCCGCCCCCGACGGCGGCCTGGCGCCGTTCGCGGGCATGACCGACATCTTCATCCTTCCCGGCTACCGCTTCCGGATCGTCGACGTGCTGATGACCAACTTCCACCTGCCGCGCTCCACCCTGTTCATGCTGGTGGCGGCGCTGGCCGGCCTGGAGCGCATGCAGGCCGCCTACCGCCACGCGATCGCGAGCGGCTACCGCTTCTATTCCTACGGCGACGCCTGCCTGATCGAGAGGGCGGCGTGAGCGCGTTCGGCTTCACGCTGCTGGCCCAGGACGGCGCGGCGCGGCGCGGGCGGCTCGCCACCGCGCACGGCACGGTCGAGACGCCGGCGTTCATGCCGGTCGGCACCGCGGCGACCGTCAAGGCGATGACCGCCGATGCGGTGCGCGCTACCGGGGCCGAGATGGTGCTCGGCAACACCTATCATCTGATGCTGCGGCCGGGCGCCGAGCGGGTGGCACGGCTGGGCGGCCTGCACCGCTTCATGGACTGGCCCGGGCCGATCCTCACGGATTCCGGCGGCTTCCAGGTGATGTCGCTCGCCAGGCTGCGGCAGATCGACGAGGACGGCGTCACCTTCCGCTCCCATCTCGACGGCAGCGCCCACCGCCTGACGCCGGAGCGCTCGATCGAGATCCAGCGCCTGCTCGACGCCGACGTCACCATGGTGCTCGATGAGTGCACGCCGTTCCCGGCGACGGAGGATCAGGCGGCCGCGTCGATGCGCCTGTCGCTGCGCTGGGCCGAGCGCAGCCGGGCCGCCTTCGCCGACCGGCCGGGCTATGGCCTGTTCGGCATCGTCCAGGGCGGGGTGCATCTCGACCTGCGCGCGGAATCGGCGGCAGCCCTCCGGGCGATCGACTTCCACGGCTACGCCATCGGCGGGCTGGCGGTGGGCGAGGGGCAGGAGACGATGTTCGGCGTCGTCGCCGCGACCGCGCCGCTGCTGCCGGTCGACCGGCCGCGCTACCTGATGGGCGTCGGCCGGCCGGAGGACCTCGTCGGTGCGGTGGCGCGCGGCATCGACATGTTCGACTGCGTCATGCCGACCCGCTCCGGCCGCACCGCCCAGGCCTTCACCCGGCGCGGCACGCTCAACGTCCGCAATGCCCGCCACGCCGACGACCCGTGCCCGTTGGATGCGGACTGCGCCTGCCCCGCCTGCCGCGGCCACTCGCGCGCCTACCTGCACCATCTCTTCAAGGCGGGCGAGATGCTGGGGCCGATGCTGCTGACCTGGCACAACCTGCACTACTATCAGGACCTGATGGCCGGCCTGCGCACCGCCATCGCCGACGGCGCGTTCGCCGCGCACGCGGCCGGCCTGGCGGCCGCCTGGGCCTCGGGCGAGGTCGACCCGGCGGAGGACGAGACATGACCGACACGCTGACGCAGCTCGGCCGGCCGATGCCGCCGCCCACCTCGCCGGAGGAGGCGGTCCTGGAGAGGGTCGCCAACCCGCACGCCGACCTGCGCTACCTCGTGCGCTTCACCTGCCCGGAGTTCACCTCGCTGTGCCCGATCACCGGCCAGCCGGACTTCGCCCATCTCGTCATCGACTACGTGCCGCGCGGCTGGATCGTCGAAAGCAAGTCGCTGAAGCTCTATCTCGGTGCCTACCGCAACCACGGTGCCTTTCACGAGGCGTGCACCGTCGCGATCGCCCGCCGCCTGCTGGCGGAGATCGACCCGGAATGGCTGCGCATCGGCGGCTACTGGTACCCGCGCGGCGGCATGCCGATCGACGTCTTCTACCAGTCGGGCCCGCCGCCGGACGGCGTGTGGATCCCGCCGCAGCAGGTCGAGCCCTACCGCGGGCGGGGCTGATGGCCGGGCCGCGGCCCGACGCGCCGGCGGTCCGCGACCGCGCTCTCGCCCTCGGTTTCGACGCCGTCGGCTTCGCCCCCGCCGCGCTCGACGAGGAGGTCCGCACGCATCTTGCGGGCTTCCTCGCCGCCGGGCGGCACGGCGACATGGGCTGGCTCGCCGCCAAGGCGGAACGGCGCGGCGATCCCACCGTGCTGTGGCCCGAGGCGCGCACGGTGATCGCCCTGGCGCTGTCCTATGCGCCTGCCCGCGACCCCATGGCGCTGCTGGACCATCCCGACCGCGGCATCGTCTCGGTCTATGCCCAGGGGCGCGACTACCACGACGTGGTGAAGGGCCGGCTCAAGGCGCTGGCAGGGTGGCTGCATGCGGCCTCGGGCGCCGCGGTGAAGGTCTTCGTCGACACCGCGCCGGTGATGGAGAAGCCGCTCGCCGCGGCTGCCGGCATCGGCTGGCAAGGCAAGCACACCAATCTCGTCTCGCGCACGCACGGCTCATGGCTGTTCCTCGGCATGGTCTACACGACGCTGGAGCTGGCGCCGGACGCGCCCGAGGGGGACCATTGCGGCACCTGCCGGCGCTGCCTCGACGCCTGCCCGACCGCGGCCTTTCCCGCGCCCTACCAGCTCGATGCGCGGCGCTGCATCTCCTACCTCACGATCGAGCATGCCGGACCGGTCGACCCGGCGCTGCGGCCCATGCTCGGCAATCGCATCTACGGCTGCGACGACTGCCTCGCCGTGTGCCCGTGGAACAAGT
>JADZBA010000427.1 GCA_020852355.1 Alphaproteobacteria bacterium | reverse complement strand
GACGGCACCAACCTCCGGGCCAACGTCGACGACGGCAAGGTCGTCCGCGACGGCCAGCTCAGGTTCGCCGAGACGGACATGCACAAGGGCGAGACGCCGATGGTGGTCGCCGGCGCCTACAGCAACGCCATGAAGGGAGCCAAGGAGACGGCGCTCTACGACATCGACGGCAAGATCGGCGGTCTCCTGAAGCAGGCGCCGCCCAACGACGGCGTCCTCTCGGCGATCGGCAAGCTCGGCATCAAGGCCGAAAGGGTCGCCTTCGACATCGCCAGCGACGGCATGGGCGGCAACGCGGCCTGGCTGATGGCGGGCGGCACCCTCTACAGCGTCGACCTCGCGACCGGCAAGGCGACCCGGGCGGCGAAGATCGCCGGCACCAAGGGCACGGTGCGCGACATCGCGGTGCTGCCGAGGATGTAATCCCCGTCCCGGTCGGCACCGGCCGCGTCGGCGGCCGGTGCCGATCGGACGATTGCGAACAAAACACGAAACATGTTTGGTCGGGGGCATGGTCCCCGCCGTCGAGTCGCCCGCCTATCTCGCCCGCCTCAACCCCGAGCAGCGCGCCGCCGTCGAGCATGGCGCGGGCGGCGGCCACGGCCCGCTGCTGGTCATTGCCGGCGCCGGCTCGGGCAAGACCGACACGCTCGCCCACCGCGTCGCCCATCTCGTCGCCGGCGGCGCCGACCCGCGGCGCATCCTCCTCCTCACCTTCTCGCGCCGCGCCGCGGCGGAGATGGGCCGCCGCGTCCAGCGCATCGTCGCCGGTGCGACGCTGCCCTGGTCGGGCACGTTCCACGGCGTCGGCGCGCGGCTGCTGCGCATCCACGCGGACGCGATCGGGCTGGCGCCGTCCTTCACCATCCTAGACCGCGAGGACGCCGCCGACCTGATGGGCCTGGTGCGCCACGAGCTCGGCCTGTCGGGCCGCGACAGCCGCTTTCCGCTCAAGGGCACCTGCCTTGCCGTCTACTCGCGCGCCGTCAACGCCGAGCAGCCGCTCGACACGGTGCTCGCCGGCGCCTTCCCGTGGTGCCGCATGTGGGAGGACGAGCTGCGCGGCCTGTTCGCCGCCTATGTCGAGGCCAAGCAGCGCCAGGGCGTGCTCGACTACGACGACCTGCTGCTCTACTGGGCGCAGATGATGGCCGACCCGGGGCTGGCCGCCGAGGTCGCCGGGCGCTTCGATCATGTGCTGGTCGACGAGTATCAGGACACCAACCGCCTGCAGGCCTCGATCCTGCTCGCCCTCAGGCCCGACGGGCGCGGCCTGACGGTGGTCGGCGACGATGCCCAGGCGATCTACGCCTTCCGGGCGGCGACGGTGCGCAACATCCTCGACTTCCCGGCCGCCTTCGACCCACCCGCCCGCATCGTGACGCTGGCCCGCAACTACCGCTCGACGCAGCCGATCCTGGCGGCCGCCAACGCCGTGATCGGGCTCGCCCGCGAGCGCTATGCCAAGGAGCTGTGGACCGACCGCACGGCCGGCGAGCGGCCGCAGCTCGTGACGGTGCGCGACGAGATGGAGCAGGCGCGCTGCGTCGCCGGGCGCGTGCTGGAGAACCGCGAGGCGGGCATGGCGCTGAAGTCCCAGGCGGTGCTGTTCCGCACCTCCCACCACAGCGCCGCCCTGGAGCTGGAGCTGACGCGGCGCAACGTGCCGTTCGTGAAGTTCGGCGGCCTGCGCTTCCTCGACGCCGCCCACATCAAGGACGTGCTGGCGCTGCTGCGCTGGGCCGAGAACCCGCGCGACCGCATCGCCGGATTCCGCGCCCTCCAGCTCCTGCCCGGTGTCGGCCCGGCGATCGCCGGCCGCGTCCTCGACCATCTGGCGGTCTCCCTCGATGCGGGGGCGGCCCTGCTCGCCTGCCCGGCCCCGCAGCGCGCTGCGGCCGACTGGCCGGATTTCGTCGCCGCGGTGCGCGGCCTGCACGAGCGGGCGGCCGGCTGGCCGGGCGAGCTCGGCCTGGTGCGGACGTGGTACGCGCCGCATCTGGAGCGGCTGCACGAGGACTGGTCGGCGCGCCTGGCCGACCTCGCCCAGCTCGAGCAGATCGCCGCCGCCTATCCCTCGCGCGAGCGCTTCCTGACCGAGCTGACGCTGGACCCGCCCGACGCGACCAGCGCCGAGGCGGGGATGCCGCTGCTCGACGAGGATTACCTGATCCTCTCGACGATCCATTCCGCCAAGGGCCAGGAGTGGCGGGCCGTCTTCGTGCTGAACGCGGTCGACGGCTGCATTCCGTCCGACCTCGGCACCGGCAGCGACGCCGAGATCGAGGAGGAGCGCCGCCTCCTCTACGTCGCCATGACGCGCGCGCGCGAGCGGCTGGAGCTGCTGCTGCCGCAGCGCTTCTACACCCACCAGCAGACGGGGCTGGGCGACCGCCACATGCACGCGCTGCGCACCCGCTTCATCCCGACGCCGCTGCTGCCGCTGTTCGACAGCGTCGCCTGGCCCGCCCCCGACCCGCGTGCGGCGACGCCCGCCGCCGCGGCTTCCCGCATCGACATCGCGGCGCGGCTGCGGGCGATGTGGCGCTGAGGGAACAGCGCGGCCGCCCTAGCCGGCCGTGGCCTCGTCCGCCGGCGCCGGCGCGGGCCCAACCGGATCGATGAGGTGGCGGGTGGCGTCCCGCACCGCCGCCGCCCGGTCGTCGTAGAGGAACGGCAACGTCGCGTAGCGCCGGCCGCGCGTCACCGGCAGCGCCTCGTGCAGCAGCGTGCAGGAGAAGACGACGGCGCCGCCGGTCGGCGCGCGGTAGGTGGCGCGGCCGAACTCGGGGAAGCGCAGGTCGCCGCCCTCGTACTCCTCGGCGTTGAGGTTGATGGTGACGGCGAAGCGGCGATGCCCGGTCGCCGGCGTCGTGTTGTCGCGATGATGGAAGAAGAAGCCGCGCTCGGCGCCGTCGTAGCAGGCGACGATGTAGCGCTCGATGCGCGTCGCCTGGAACTGGTAGGCACGGGCGATCATCGGGATGAGGCGGCTCGCCACGCGGTCCTGCAGGCCGCGGCGGAGATCGGCATCCTCGATCAGGCAGTCGTTGCGCCGCTTGCGGCTGCGGTCCAGGACGCCGACCGACCGGCCGTCCCGGGTCGACATATGGCCCGACGGGGCGCCGCCGACCGCCTCGTAGTGGTCGATCAGCCGGCGGCAGAAGTCGTGCTCCAGCACCCGCGGCAGGATCAGCGCCGGCGCGACGCCGACCGACCACTTGTCCGACGGGATCGGGGGCAGCAGGCCCAGGATCCGCGCGAGGATCGCGGCGTGCGCGGCGGGGTCGGCCAGCGACACCCAGAACAGCACGCGCAGCGCCGGGTCGAGCACCAGGGTCTGCGGGAACACGCCGGCGGGCTGGTCGTCCGCGTCCGCCTTGAAGGCGCGTGCGATCCTCCCGTCGGGATCCTGGAACCAGCGGATGCCGGGCAGCCGCTCCTGCAGATGCCGGGAGTGGTCCTCGGCACGGCCGGTCACCCCGATGAAGGTGCAGTTCTCGTCATCGAACTGCCGCCGGTGCGCCGCCAGGAATGCGCCGATGGCGATGCCCGCCGGCGTCTCCGCGTGCCCGAACAGGCTGACCACGACGTAGCGACCGGCCGTGGTGTCGAAGTTGAAGATGGGGTTGGTATGGGTCGGCGCGACGAACCACGGTGCGGGGTCGCCGGGACGCAGCCTGCGCAGCGGGATGTTCGGGTCGACCATTCCTCGGGTCACGCTTCCGCCGGGCGCGCCGGCGACTTCAGTCAAGAAGATACTGTATGCGCGTAGCGCCTATTGTCGAGCCCAACATGGCGCCGCCTACCCGGCGAGGTCGACGTAGCGGCGCGGGATGTGGTCGCGCATCTGGCCGTGGAAGGTCGTCTCGTCGATGCCCCACAGGGCGACCGCCTCGGCCAGCGTGATCTCGGCGTCGCCCTGCCGACCGATCAATACGACCTCGTCGCCGGGCGTCGCATCGGGCGCGTCCGTCAGGTCGATCCGGGTATGCTCGAGATGCACCGGGCCCACCAGCGCCACGCGCCGGCCGCGCACCAGCGCCGCCGCCCCTTCCGGCAGCGGCCGCGGCAGGCCGTCGCCCCAGCCGAGCGGCAGGATGCCGATGCGCATGCCGGGGCGCGGCGCGAAGGGCAGCGCGAAGTCGCCCGGGTCGAGCGCGCCCAAGGTCTTGCGCATCACCAGCCGGGTCTTGAAGCCGACCAGGGCCTGGCGGAACGTCCCGTGGCGCGCCGGGTGGGCGGAGGCGCTGAGGCCGTACAGCAGGCGTCCGGGATCGACCCCGGTCAGGTCCATCTCCGGATGGTCGAGCACGGCACTGGTGCTCGACACCATCACGATGGGCAGCGCCACGCCGGCGTCGGCGGCGGCCCGCATCGCCGCCGCCATGCGCGCGAACTGCCACTCGTACTGCCCGGCGGTCACCGCCGCGCCGTAGCTGAAGAAGTGGCCGTAGAGGCCGGCCGGCTCCAGCCGGTCGAGGCGGCCCAGGGCGTGCAGCAGATCGGGCAGCTGGCCGACCATGCTGCCGGCGCGCAGCAGGCCGACATCGACCTTGAGGAAGACCTTGCGGCGACGAGAGAAGGCGGCGTTCCAGGCTGCCGCCTCCTCCACGGTGGAGACGGTAGGGACGAGGTCGAGCGCCTCGACGGTGGCCGCCACCTCGGGCAGGCACGAGGGATAGAGCAGCAGCGGCCCGGCCACCCCGGCGGCGCGGATCGCCAGCGCATCGTCGATGTTGCCGACCGCCAGCCCGTCGGCGCCCGCCTGCATGCAGACCGGCGCCACCGCGGGCGCGCCGCAGCCGTAGGCGTTGCGCTTCAGGCAGGCGTATATCGCGACGCCGGGGCCGACCAGCCGGCGCAGCTCGCGCACGTTGTGGGCGACGGCGCCGAGATCGATCTCGTACCAGGTCGGCCGCAGGTGGCGCGCCGGGGCGGCGGTCATGCCAGCCTCAGGTGCCGCAGGAAGGAGCGCAGCCGGTCGGTCGCCGGGGCGGCCAGCATCTCCGGGCCGCCCTCCTCGACGATGCGGCCGCCGTCCATGAAGACGATGTTGCGGCAGACCTCGCGTGCGAAATGCATCTGGTGCGTCACCATCATCATCGTCATGCCGTCGGCCGCCAGCGCCGCGATGACGTCGAGCACCTCGGCCGCGCGCTCCGGGTCCAGCGCCGACGTGACCTCGTCGAGCAGCAGCACCTTGGGACTCATCGCGAGCGCGCGTGCGATGGCGACGCGCTGCTGCTCGCCGCCCGAGAGATAGGCGGGATAGGCGTCCTTGCGCGGGCCGAGCCCGACCTTGTCGAGCAGCGCCACCGCCTGCTCGCGCGCGGCGCGCCGGCTCATGCCCTTGATCTTGTAGGGGGCGATCGCGACGTTCTCGAGCGCCGTCATGTGCGAGAACAGATTGAACTGCTGGAATACCATGCAGCATTCGGAGCGCATGCGGTTCACGACCTGGCGTGGCTTGGGAATCCGCCTGCCGTCGCGATGATCGTAGCCGACGCTCTCGCCGGCGATGCGGATCTCGCCGCCCTCGAACGGCTCCAGGAAGTTGACACAGCGCAGCAGCGTGCTCTTGCCGGAGCCCGACGGCCCCAGCACGCCGCACACCGTGCCCTGCGGCACCTCCAGCGAGACGCCGTCGAGGATCGGCCGGTCGCCGTAGCTCTTCTGCAGCCGCGCTATCTCGATCATTCCGTCACGGTCCTGCGAGCGCGGCGTGGCCGCGTGCCTTCAGCCGGCTCTCGATGCGGCGGCCGAGCAGTGTCATGGGATAGCAGACCACGGTGTAGACGATCCACACGATCGCCATGATCTCGAAGCCGAGCAGCGTGCGCTCGATCTGCTCCTTGGCGGTGAACATGAACTCGGTCACGCCGAACAGCGAGACGACCGACGTCGCCTTGACCAGGAAGACCGCCTGGTTGACCAGCGCCGGAGTCATGATGCGCAGGGCCTGCGGCAGCACGACGGTGGTGAGCGCCGTCGTGAACGGGAAGCCCAGCGAGCGCGCCGCCTGGAACTGCTCGCGCGGCACGGCGGCGATGCCGCCGCGCACCACCTCCATGGTGGTCAGCGCCGCGAATCCGGTCAGCGCGATCGCCGCCGACGCCATGGCCGAGAACTTGATGCCGTAGACCGGCAGCACGAAGAAGACCGCGAAGACCTGCACCACGAGCGGGATGCCGCGCACCAGCGTCAGCAGCGCGAACAGCAGGGCGCGCAGGAGCTTGCCGCCCCAGGCGTAGAGGCATCCGAGCACGACCCCTCCCGCCGTGCCCAGCACCAGCGCCACCGCGGCGAGCTCCAGCGTCGCGAGGAAGCCGCGCAGGAGCTGCGGCATGACCGGGCCGAGCTGGGCCAGCGCGTCCACGCCTCAGCGCCCCTCGGTACGCAGCTCGCCCACCTTCATCGCGACGGCGACGAGCGTGGTGAGGGCGAAGTAGATGGCGGCGAACACGGCCAGGATCTCGAAGCTGCGCAGGGTCGCCGAGACCAGCGCCGTCATCAGGTAGAACAGCTCGCGCACAGCGATCGCGCTGGTCAGCGAGGTGTCCTTGACCATCTCGACCCAGACGTTGCCCAGCGCCGGAATCGCCTGGCGCAGCGCCTGCGGCAGGACGACGGTGCGCTGCGTCTCGAACCAGCCGAAGCCGAGGCTCATCGCCGCCTGCACCTGGGTGCGGTTGACCGCGGCGAGGCCGCCGCGGACGATCTCCGTCACGTAGCCGCCGTTGTGCAGAGCCAGGGCGGCGACGCCCGACCAGAAGGGCGACGGGTAGAGCCCGAGCGAGGGCAGCCCGTAGTAGATGAAGAAGATCTTCACGAGGCTCGGGCTGTTGCGCATCGCCTCGACATAGACGGCGACGGCGATGCGCGCGCGGCGCCCGCCATACTCGCTGGCGAGCGCCGCGCTCGTGCCGATGACGAAGGCCAGCACGATGCTGGCGGCGGCGACGAGCACCGCGGTGCCCGTCGCCTCCCAGATCTCCGGCAGCGCCTGCCAGAGCGGCGCGAAATGGAAGTGATAGTCCCCCATCGCCCCCGCCCCGCCCCTCCGGCGACCGGAAGCTCAGACCGGCGAGCGCGCCCAGAACGGCAGCAGATCCTCGCTCTCCAGCCACCGGCGGTGCAGCGCCTGCAGCCGGCCTTCGAGCCGCAT
>JADZBA010000426.1 GCA_020852355.1 Alphaproteobacteria bacterium | reverse complement strand
GCTGGGGCTGGGCGATCCGGTGCCGATCTCGGCCGAGCACGGCCAGGGCATGGGCGACATCTACGACCGCCTGGTGCCGTTGCTGCCGGCGGAACCCGAGGAGCCGGCGGCGGACGCGGCGGAGGGCGCGCCGGCAGCGGCCCAACCCCTGTCGATCGCGATCGTCGGGCGTCCCAATGTCGGCAAGTCGACGCTCGCCAACCGGCTGCTCGGCGAGGAGCGGATGCTGACCGGGCCGGAGGCGGGCATCACCCGGGACGCCGTCAGCATCGACTGGGAGTATGCCGGGCGCCCGATGCGCCTCGTCGACACCGCCGGCCTGCGCCGGCGCAGCCACGTCGTCGAGACGGTCGAGAAGCTGGCGACGTCGGACACCGCGCGGGCCATCCGCTTCGCCCAGGTGGTGATCCTGGTGGTCGACGCGCTGCAGCCGATGGAGCGCCAGGACCTGACGATCGCCCGCTCGGTCATCGACGAGGGCCGCGCCATGGTGATCGCCGTCAGCAAGTGGGACGCGGTCGAGGACCGGAGTGCCGCGATGCGGGCGGTGCGCGACCGGCTGGAGACCTCGCTGCAGCAGGTCAAGGGCATCGCCTGCGTGCCCGTCTCGGGCGCCACCGGCGACGGCATCGGCCGCCTGATGGAGGCGGTCTTCGCCACGTTCGAGGCGTGGAACCGCCGCGTGCCGACCAACGCGCTGATCCGCTGGCTGAAGGCGATGACCGAACGCCATCCGCCGCCGATGGTCCAGGGAAGGCGCCTGCGCCTGCGCTACCTGACGCAGGTCAAGGTGCGGCCGCCGACGTTCCACCTGTTCCTCAGCCGGCACGATGAGATGCCGGCGGACTACAGCCGCTACATCGTCAACGGCCTGCGCGAGGATTTCGATATCCCCGGCGTGCCGATCCGCCTGGTGCTGCGCCAGACCGACAACCCGTTCGCGAAGGAGGAGTGACGGGATGCCCGGCTCAGAAGATGCTGCCGAGCACCGCGCCCCCGACCCCGCCCACCGCCGCGCCCACCGGGCCGCCGACCGCGGCCCCTCCGGCCGCACCCGCTCCGGCGCCGACCAGGGTGCCGCAGGCGCCGAGGCCGAGCAGGGCGGCTGCGGCGAGCGCCACGACGAGCCGGCGCATGATCGTCCTCTCCGCTGCTCTCATGCGCGCACCATACGGCCTCTGAGCAGCGGCAGCACGGCCGCCGTGACGGTCATCGCGATGAAGGTCGCCGCGATCGGCTTCTCGAGGAAGATGACCGGGCTGCCGTAGCCGATCAGCAGCGCCTGGCGCAGGTTCTGTTCCAGCAGCGTCCCCAGCACGAACGCCAGCAGCAGCGGTGCGGGGTCGAAGCCGGCGCGCCGCAGGCCGTAGCCGAGGAACCCGAAGCCGACCATGGCATAGACGTCGGCGACGCTGTTGTTGAGGCTGTAGGCGCCGACGCCGCAGAACAGCACGATCAGCGGCGACATGATGCCCTGGGGCACCCGCAGCAGGGCGACGAAGGCGCCGACCAGCGGCACGTTCAGCACGATCAGCATGAGGTTGCCGATCAGCATGCTGGTGACCACGCCCCAGAACACCGCCGGCTGGTCGACGATGAGGCGCGGCCCTGGCGTGACGCCGTGCATCAGTAGGGCACCCATGATCACGCCGATCACCGCATTGGCCGGGATGCCGAGGCAGAGCAGCGGCACGAAGGACGATTGCGCGGCGGCGTTGTTGGCGCTCTCCGGTCCCGCGACGCCGGCGATGGCGCCCTTGCCGAACTGCTCGGGGTGGCGCGACAGGCGCTTCTCGACGACGTAGCTGGCGAAGCTCGAGATCAGCGCGCCGCCGCCGGGCAGCAGGCCGAGGAAGAACCCGATCGCCGTGCCGCGCCCGATCGGACCGGCCGATTCCTTCCAGTCCCGCCGGTCGGGCAGCAGGTCCGCGAGGCGCTTGCCGTAGGCGGCGGGGCGCATGTCGACGTCGGGCGAGGCGGCGAGCATCAGCACCTCGCTGATGCCGAAGAGCCCCATCGCCATCACCGCGATGCCGAAGCCGTCGCGCAGGTAGGGCACCCCGAAGGTGAAGCGCTCGACGCCCGACACCAAGTCGATGCCGACCGTGGAAAGCAGCAGGCCGGCCGCGAGCATGGCGTAGGCGCGCCGGCGCGAGCCGTCGCCGACATTGGCGACGAGGACGAGGCCGAAGAGGACGAGGGCGGCGCGCTCCGCCGGTCCGAAGGCCAGCGCGTAGGTTGCGAGCTGCGGCCCGACCAGGGCGACGCCCACGGTCGCCACG
Source organism: Alphaproteobacteria bacterium (assembly GCA_020852355.1). Lineage (GTDB taxonomy): Bacteria > Pseudomonadota > Alphaproteobacteria > ATCC43930 > Allostellaceae > Allostella. The sequence goes on along the minus strand of JADZBA010000426.1, from coordinate 2,771 downwards.
ACGCCGGCGATGAAGCTGCCGAAGGCGGCGATGCCGAGGGCCGCACCGGCGCGGCCCCGGCGGGCCATGGCGTAGCCGTCGATGCAGGTGATGACGCTGGCGGCCTCGCCGGGGATGCGCACGAGGATCGAGGTGATCGACCCGCCATACATCGCGCCGTAATAGATGCCGGCGAGCAGGATCACCGCCGACACGTGGTCGATCGCCACGGAGATCGGCAGCAGCAGGCTGATCGTGGCGGTGGGCCCGAGGCCGGGCAGCACGCCGACGGCGGTGCCGAGCGCGGTGCCGACCAGCGCGACCAGCAGGTTCTCGGGCGTCAGCGAGACGGAGAAGCCGAGGGCGAGATTCTGCCAGAGGTCCATCAGGCGTCCCACCACAGGCCGCGCGGCAGCGGCACGTCGAGCAGGCGCTCGAACACCAGCCAGGAGCCGAGTGCCGCACCGGCCGCGACCGGAACGACCACGCGCCACGGCAGACGTTCGACCCAGCGCAGGGTCCCGACGAAGAGCAGCAGGATGGCGGGGATCGTGCCGACGACCTCGAGCGCCGGAGCGAACGCCAGGATCGCGGCCCCGTGGCCGAGCAGGCGACGGACGGCCTGCGGCGGCGGCGCGTCGGCGCCGGGCGACAGCGCCTCGGTTCCGGCGAACACCGCGACCGCGGCACCGGCCGCGCCGGGCAGCAGCCCCGCGCCCGGCTCGCCGTCGCTCCACAGGCCGTAGCGCCAGCCGGCCCAGGCCGCCGCGGCACCGGCGATCGCCAGGAGGGCCGCGACGATGCGGGTCACTTCTGGCGCAGCCCCAGGCCCTCGATCTCCTTGCCCAGGCCGGCGAAGCCGGTCGCGACCGTCTGCGTGAGGCCGGCGGAATCCTGGTAGAGCGGCGTGCCGCGCAGCTTCTTCACGACGTCGGCGTATTGCGGGCTCTGCGTCATCTCCTTCAGCAGCGTCTCCCACCACGCGATGACCTCCGGCGACAGGCCCTTGGGCCCGAAGACGCCGTAGGCGGCGGGGACCGAGATCGGGTAGCCGAGCTCGGCAAAGGTCGGCAGCGCCTCGTGGCCGGGGATCTTCGCGGGGCCCGTCTCGACCAGCAGGCGGACGCTGCCGGCGTCGAGATGCGGGCCGTAGTCGGACGACACCACCGCCTCGATGTGGTTGCCGAGGAGCGCGGTGATCGCCTCGGCGCCGCCGCTGAAGGGCACGAAGGTCGCCTTGACGCCTTCCTTGCGGAAGGCGGCCTCGGTCGCGATGTGGGCGACACCGCGTACCGCCGCGGTGCCCCAGCGCAGCTTGCCCGGGTTCGCCTTCGCGTAGGACAGCAGGTCGGCATAGGACTGGTACGGGCTGGCGGACGTCACGTAGATCGGGATCGAGATGCCGATATAGGCGGCGAGGTAGGTGAAGTCCTTGAGCGTGTCGTAGGGCACCGACTGCAGGTGGGGCGCCACCAGCAGCGGCGAGACGCTGAACAGCGAGACCGTGTAGCCGTCGGGCCTGGCGCGCGCGACCTGGCCGGTCGCGATGGTGGCGCCGGCGCCCGGCTTGAACTCGACGCCGATCGTGACGCCGCGCTTGTCGCGGGCGTAGTCGGAGACCAGCCGCGCCACCATCTCGCCGGCGCCGCCGGCCGCGAAGCCGACCACGAAGGTGATCGGGCGGCTCGGGTAGCGGTCCTGGGCCGCGGCCGTCGCGCCGGCCAGGACGAGGCAGAGAATGGTCAGCAGCGCTTTCATGACGGGGATCCTTTCTGCCGCGGCCGCGCGCCGCGGCATGATGATAGCAAGCGTCGTGCCCGCGACCGCAAGCGCGGAAGTCAGGCCGTCGCGGCGAGCGGCGGCAGGGGTGCGGTCGCCGGCTCGCGGGCGCTGCCCGCGGTGCCGATGAGGCACACCCGGTCGCCCCGCCGCAGGTCGCCGCGCGCCACCAGCGACGAGACCGCCGCGTAGGCGGCGGCGGAGGACAGCTCCAGGTCGATCCCGGCGGCGGCCAGTGCCGCCTGCGCCGCGAGCGCCGCGTCGTCGCCGACGGTGATCGCCGTGCCGCCGCTGTCGCGCACTGCGCGCAATGCCTGGTCGGTCATGGTGGCGCCGGCGGTCGAGAACTGCAGGGTGCTTCCCGCGACCGTGTCGCGGATGTCGAGGCGGCCGGCGAGCACCGCCTCCAGCCGCGGCAGCGGCTCCACCGCGACGAGGCGCGGCGGCTGGCCGTGCAGCAGGCCGGCGGCGGCGAGCATCCGGTAGCCGGCGCCGATGCCCCAGATGAGGTCGCCGCGCGCGGTCGGCACCAGGATCGCGTCGAGCGGCCCGGGATCGAGATAGAGCTCGAAGGCCAACGTCTTGTAGCCCTCGACCCCGAACGGGTTGCTGCCGACGGGCGGCAAAGCGTAGTTCGTGGCCGGGAACCAGCCATCGTCGCGGACGGCGCGTGCCACCAACGCCCAGCGATCGAGGGGCCGCTCCGTCGCGGCGATCTCGGCACCCGTGCGCAGCAGGAGGCGCCGATAGGCGTCGGTCAGCGCCGGCGTGGTGACGATCCGGCAGGGCAGACCGGCGGCGGCGGCATAGGCGGCGACCGAGATCGCGGCGTTGCCGGAGCTGGCGCAGATCACCCCGCGCGCGCCGCGCTCGACGGCGCGGGCGACGACCAGGGGGCTCATCCGGTCCTTGTGGCTGCCGGTCGGGTTCGCCGCCTCGCGCTTCACCAGGAGCGAGCCGAGCCCGTGGCGGCGCGCGGCGCCGGGGAGCGGGAGCAGCGGGGTGCCGCCTTC
>JADZBA010000425.1 GCA_020852355.1 Alphaproteobacteria bacterium | reverse complement strand
GATCAACGAGGATCTCGGCACCAGCGCATCCCCGGACATCGGCACGGTGGTGCTCGACGGCGTGGTGGTCACCGGCGCCTTCGGGAAGAACGCTTTCGCCGTGTTCAACTACGGCAGCATCGACGGGTTCTCCACTGCGGGCGACGGCGTCGACCTGTCGGACGCCGTCACCGGCTGGGGCCCGGTCCTCAACATCGACGGCATCGTCGCCGACTACGACGCCGGTGCGCTCGACATCGAGCTGCCGGCGACCGGGACGCCGACCGAACTGCAGGGCGACAAGGCCAACCAGCTTGCCGACCCAGAGGACCGCGATCAGGAGATCGGCGGCACCGACGCCGACGACCGCATGATGGGCAAGGGCGGCAGCGACACGATCCACGGCGGCAACGGCGACGACGAGATCTACGGGCACGACAAGCCGGGCGAGGCGCAGACCGTCGACGGCGGCGACGACCATCTCTTCGGCGATGCCGGGGCGGATTCGCTCTACGGCGGCAACGGGGCCGACCGGCTCGACGGGGGCACCGGCTCCGACCGGCTCGACGGCGGCGGCGGTATCGACACCGCCGCCTACGGCGCGGGCGCCACCATCGCCTTCGAAGGCGGCAAATGGGTCGTCCATGCGGGCCTCGACGCCGATACGCTGGCCGGCACCGAGAAGGTCGAGATCGACGGCGCCACCTATCTTCTGGTGGATACGCTGGCGGGTGCCGGCGGGTTCGCGACGCTGGCCGACGCCGTCGCCGCGGCGGCCGGCGGCGATACCATCGTCATGGCGCCCGGCGATCACACCGGGAACGTGACGGTCGACAAGTCGGTGACGATCGAAGGCCTCGACGGCGCCGTCCTCGAGGGCACCTTCCACGAGCTCCACAGCATCCCCGGCGACACCACGGTCGCCGACTGGCTGGAGACCGCCACCGCCTATTCGCAAACGCCCGGCGCGGGGCTGACCATCGCCGCCGACGGCGTCACCGTCCGCAACCTGACGATCGACGACTATGTGCACGGCATCGCGCTCGGATCGAACGACAGCCTGACGCTGGACGACGTGACGCTGTCGAACAACGTGATCGGCATCCATCGCGGGCCGACCGCGCTGGTGACGAGCTTCACGATGACCGGCGGGACGATCCGCGACGGCGCGCTCGGCATCAACGTCGAAGCGGGAGTGCTCGCGGGTTCGTTCGACGACGTGCTGATCGACGGCACGACGTTCGAGAACCTCACCTACAAGGGCATCTACATCGAGCAGATGAACGACGGCACGATTCGCGACGTCGTCATGGACGACGTCGGCGAGTTCGGTCGCCCGCCGACGATGGGGGTGCCCCCGGGCAAGTCCGGCGTCGCCATCGACATCAACCTCAAGTACGGCGACTACCAGAACATCACGGTCGAGGGCTTCGACCTCACCAATGTCGGCCACAGCGACGGCGGCGGCAGCAACGATTCGCTGGGCGGCGCCATCGTGGTGCGCGCCCGCGACGACGCCAGCTCCTACAACACCAATCCCGCGACGCTCGACGGGCTGACGATCCGCGACGGGTCGATCGACGGCACCTCGACCGGCGTGCGGATCGGCGAGCCGGGCAAGACCAATCTCGGCCCGCTCAATGCCGAGGTCGAGAACGTCACCGTCACCGGCGCCGAGGACGGTGCCTACGACAATCGCTCGCAGGCGGTCCTGACGGTCGACGGCACGGCCGGCGCCGATCTGATGAGCAGCAACGCGGCCGCCACGGGCCGCTTCGACATGGCCGGCGGCAACGGTGCGGATACGATGGCGGGCGGTCCCGCCGCCGACACCCTCGACGGCGGCCCCGGCTCCGACCGTCTCGACGGCAAGGGCGGGATCGACACGGCGATCTACGGGTCCGGCGCGACGGTGGAACATACCGGCAGCGGCTGGGTCGTGCACGACGGCGCCGACACCGACACGCTGGTCGACGTGGAGAAGGTGGCGATCGACGGCGCCACCTACCTGCTCGTCGACACGGCAGGCGACGGCTTCGCGAACCTGGCCGACGCCGTCGCCGCCGCGGCGAACGGCGAGACCATCCTGATGGCCCCCGGCACCTACGCCACCGCTGCCCAGGTGCTGATCGACAAGACGGTGACGATCGAGGGGGCCGGCGCCGGCGTCGTCCTCGACGGCACCTTCAACGAGGCGAACGCCAGCTTCGCCGGCGCCACGGCGGACTGGCTGAAGACCGCGACGTCGATCGTCCAGACCGGGACCGGGCTGGTGCTCGCGGCGGACTCGATCACGCTGCGCGACCTCACCATACGCGACTTCGCCGAGGGCATATCGCTGGCCGACGGCGACGGCATCAGGCTCGAGGACATCCTCCTCGAGGACAACCTCACGGCGATGCGCAAGGGCACCGCGGCGCAGATCCACGACTTCGCCATGACCGGCGGCGCCATCCAGGACGGCGGCCTCGGGATCGCCATCTTCGGCGCGGAGACGGTGGGTGCCTTCAGCGGCGTGGTGATCGGCGGCGTCCAGCTCGACGACCTGATCTACAAGGGGCTCTATTTCGAGCAGCTCGATCACGCGACGATCGGCAGCGTGGTGATGGACCATGTCGGCGATTTCGGCCGCGGCGCCGCCGACACGTATTTCGGGGCCGGGCTCGGCTCGTTCGGTGCCGGCATCGACGTCAACCTCAAGTACGGCGCCTATTCCGACATCCTCATCGAGAACTTCACCTTCACCGAGGTCGGCACCAGCGACGGCGGCGGTTCGCCGCACGCCGGCGGCGGGGCGATCCTGCTGAAGGCGCGCGACGATACGCCTTCCTACGACACCTACCCGGCGACGCTCACCGGCGTGACCGTCGACAACGGCTCGATCGACGGGACCAGCGTCGGCATCCGCATCGGCGAGCCGGGCAAGACGAACGCCGGGCCCACGAGCACCGTGGTCACCGACGTGACGATCACCGGCGCAGTGTCGGGCGCCTACGACAACCGCACCCTCTCCACGCTCCACGTGCTCGGCACGAACCAGTCCGACGGAATGACGAGCCACGACAGCGCGACCGGCGCCTTCGACATGACCGCCGGCAATGCACCCGATACGATCGAGGGCGCGGCCGGCAACGACACGCTGGCCGGCGACGCGGGCGACGACCTGCTCTATGGCGGCACCGGGGCCGACGCGCTCTCCGGCGGTGCCGGCAAGGACCGGATCTATGCCGGCGCCGACGCGGATTCGATCGTCGGCGGCACCGAGGCCGATTCCGTGTTCGGCCTGACGACGGGCGATCTCGACCAGGACACGGTCTTCGACTTCTTCCGCGGCAACAAGACCGAGCAGTCCGACGCGATCGTCGTGAACGGCAACTTCAGCAGCCTCAACAACGCCACCTTGTCCGGCGGCGAGCTCGATTTCGGCGACGGCAACTCGATGTTCCTGCGGCTCGGCGGCAAGGCCCTGGAGGGGACGCTGCTCGCCGAATACAGCGCCGGCAGCCAGCGGACGGTGATCTCCGTCCTCGATCCCGGCGGCGGGCCGACCAACGGTCCCGACATCCTCAACGGCGACGGCAAGGGCAACTCCATCGACGGCCTGAACGGCGACGACGTGCTGTACGGCTTCGCCGGCAACGACACGCTCCGGGGCAGCAATGGCCAGGACCTGGTCTATGGCGGCGCCGACGCCGACCTCGCCTATGGCGGCAACGGCAACGACACGATCCACGGCGAGGACGGCAACGACCGGGTGGTCGGCGACGCCGGCAACGACCTCGGCTACGGCGGCAACGGCAACGACCGCCTCGAAGGTGGCTCCGGGACCGACACGATGGACGGCGGCAACGGCGACGACACCATCTACGGCGGCGACGCCGCGGACTCGCTGTTCGGTGGCCCCGGCGGGGACCGCATCTACGGCGAGGCGATCGGAGACTGGATCGTCCTCGGCGCGGACAGCGCCGGCGACGGCACCCGCGACACCGTGTACGGCACCGTCGCCCATCTCTCGGGCGATACGATCCTCGGCTTCAGGACCGGCGGGAAGGGTGTCGCCGAGGCCGACGTCATCGCCGTCACCGGGCTTTCGTCGAGCAACGGGAAGTACCTGGACAGCCTCGTGCTCAGCGGCAATGTCCTATCGCTGTCCAAGGTCGGTGGCGGGACGATCACGTTCGAGGACCTGTCGGCGGGGACGCACTTCACCGATACCGTGCTCGGCGCGACTGGCGAGATCCTGCTCTACGTCCTCTGATCCGGCGCGCGCCCGGGCGGCCTGGAAGCCGCCCGGGGTGAGTGGATGGTCGCAGAGCACGGGCAGGATGTGACTTCGCCGACCTGCCTGATCTTCGGAGCGACGGGCCAGGACGGTTGCTGCCTCGCGGAGATCTTCCGTCCGGCGGGTTTCGGCGTCGTCGGCATCAGCCGCCGGCCGCTACCGGCGATGCGATCCGCGCTCGGTCCGTACGCGCGTCGCTTCTCCTCGCTGGTCGGCGGCTTCGTCGTCGATCCCGGCAATGTCCGGACGCTGATCGATGCGGTGCGTCCCGCCGTCATCGTCAACGTCGCAGGCATGTCGTCGGTCGGAGCGTCGTTCGGGCGGCCCATGGAGACGTTCCTCGACAACGGCCAGCTCAACCTCTTCGTGCTGGAAGCGCTCCGTCGGACCGGGCTCGGCGCGCACTACGTCTTCGCCTCGTCGGGCGAGGTGTTCGGCGAGACCCCCGCGGCGGGGGCCGGCGTCGACAGCCCGATCGATCCGCGGAGCCCTTACGCCGTGTCGAAGGCGGCGGCATCGCTGGTGCTGCGCAACTATCGCGAGGTCTATGGCGTGCGCGCCAGCATCGCCTATCTGTTCCCACACGAATCGCCGCTGCGTGACACCGCCTTCGTCCTGCCCAAGGTAGCGCGGTCCCTGCTGGCGCTGAAGGCGGGGCGTATCGCCGCCCTGGAGCTCGGACGGCTCGACGTGGTCAGGGACTGGGGCTGGGCGCCGGAATTCATGCGCGCGCTGTTCCTCCAGGCGCAGCTCGCCGAGCCCGTCGATCTCGTCATCGCCGGCGGAACAGGGGTGATGCTGGGCGACATGGTGCGCCACGGCATGCGCCGGATCGGCATCGCGGACGACCGGCCCATCCGTGTCGATCCGGGGCTGGTTCGCCGCGCCGACCTGCACATGTCGGTCGGCGCTACCGGCGAGACCGCGCGCGTCATCGGCTGGCGCGCCGATACCACGGGCTTTGCTGTGCTCGATCGTCTCATGGACGCGCTCGAGGACGACGCCTAGATTCCCGCCTCCCGGCGCAGCACCGCGTGAATGCGCGCCGGCGCGAAATGGCGCGCGGCGTCGGCGGCCGCCCTGCCGCCGATGGCGGCGGCGATCTCCGGCCGGCCGGCCAGCTCCTTCATGTACCGCGCGGCCGCCGTCTCGTCGGGCGCCGCCCAGGTTTGGCCCATCCAGTCGGGGTAGCCGCCGGCCGCCACCGGCACGCTCTCGTAGGGCACCAGCAGCGCATTGTCGGCGTTCAGGAAGTCCATCGGGGCGCTGTAGCCGGTGGCGATCACCGCCTTGCCCCGCATCATCGCCTGGACGATGCCGAGACCCAGCCCCTCGGCGCGATGCAGCGACACGAAGCAGTCGGCCGACTGGTAGAGGTCGTTCATCTCGATCTGGGTCAGGCCGCCGTCGATCACCCGGACCCGCTGGTCCCGCCCGACGCCGGCATGGAAGGCGGCATAGGCGGCCGCATCGTGGTGCCCGTTGAGCAGCTTGACCACGAGCTCGACGGGCTCGTCGCCCGCGGGAAACGCCTTGCGGAAGCTGCGCAGCACGCCGTCCGGGTTCTTGCGCGCGAAGTAGGAGCGGCCATCGATCACCGCCAGGAAGCGGAAGCCGCGCTTCCCCGCACCGAAGCTGCCGCCGATGGCGTTGGTCGGGCGATAGAGCGCGGGATCGATCGGCGGCGGGATCACCCGCACGGGGACGGCGACGGCGGGCGCGACGGCGCGCCGGACATGCTCGCTCGCCACCCAGATCTCGTCGAGCGCGGCGGCGGCGGCGGCCATGCGCCGGCTCATCTGCGGCAGCTCCCAGTACCAGTAGGCGACCCGGCGCTCCGCGTGCCGCCACAGGCCGGCGAACTTCACGACGGCATCGAAGGTGAGGTCGGCGGTGACGTGCAGCAGCAGGAACCGTGCCCGCGCATCCGCCAGGCGCAGCGTCTCCGTCCGCCCGGCCATCATGTCGACATTCGCAACCGGGTCCATCGCCATGCGCAGGAGCCCAGCCAGGAGCCGGGCGCTGGCGCCGAGTCCCGATACGGCCGAGAACGGCCCGATGACCACGTTGCCGAGGTCGCGGCGCGCGCCGTCGGCGGCCGCGCGGGAAGGGGCCGAAACGGGTGGCGAACGAAGGCCTCCCAGGCCGCGTGCCGCCAGGGCGGCGTCCATGATCGGGCGGTCGGGCGCGGGCGATGCGTGCGTCCCCGCCAGTGCCGCGCGGACGCGTGCGCTCCGCGCCGCCACACGCAGGATGCGCGGCCCGCCGTCCGGGTCGGGCTTCCACAGCCACCACCGGACGATCGTACGCAGCGGCGGCGCGCGCACCCCCGCGCTGCCGTGCAGGATCGCCGCCGCCGCCACCGCTTCCGTGTCGGGCTCGCCCGTCGCGGAAGGATCGAGCAATGCCGCCAGCGCTGCCGTGAGCGGCGAGGGTTCGCCTTCGCCTCGAGGACCGGCGAAGGGTTGGTCCAGCACCTCTGCCATTGCTTCGATCGCGGCATCCGACAGCCCGTAATGTGCGGCCCCGAACGAGGCGAACCAGGCGACCAGGCTCACCACGCCGGCACGGGTGCCGAGGGGGAAGCGCGCGGCCAGGTCGGGATGCGTGTAATGGATGAAGACGAGGAGGACCGGCAGCGTCGCCGCTCCCTCGATCCCGTCGACCGCGATCGGCCGGGTGCCGGCGAGCAGGTCGCGGTTCGGGTCCGACGGCTGCGCCTCCAGATCGGCTGCCGGTCCACTCTCTTCGAGCGCCTCCACCGCGCGCACGTCGATCGCGCCATGGCGGTGCAGCGCCTGCAGCAGGCCGCCGACGAGACCGGCCCGCCCGCCGCCGTCGGCTGCGAGAAAGGCGGCGATGTCGCGCCGCAGCTCGGGCGGCGTGTCGGCGGAGCGGGCGAGCAGGTGCAGCAGCCGCGGCGCCGGCCGGCCCGCGCCGGCCGCGGCGACCGGCCGGGTCAGGAAGTCCGGACGGTCGAGGTCCGTCCCGTCGAACTCCGCCCGAACCTCGGCGACGGCGCGGCGCAGGGCGCGGCGAACGAGATCGCAGGCTCGGATCGACCCGCCGGGCCGGTCGTACTCATAGGGCAGCAGGGCGTAGTCCAGCTCGCCGTTGCCGAGCAGCTCGCGGGCGTATTCCCGGGCGATGCGCCGCGTGGGGCCCGTGCCGGTCGGGCGGGGATGGGGCGTCTCATCGCCGGCGAAGACGCCGACATTCGCGAAATGGAAGAACACCAGCGGCGCCCCGCCGGCCATGTACCGGCCGTCGGCGAACGAGAGCGGCCGCTCCTGGAGGTTCCAGTCGCCGACGGCGTAGCCGGGATGGCCGATGACATGATGGGCGGGAACGAGAGCGGCGAGGCGCTCCATGACCGCCGGGTCCGCCGACCCGGCATCGCCCGCGGCCGCCTGCGCCCGCCAGCGGTCGAGCGCCATGGCGGTCGTCGCCGAGCCGCGCAGGCCGAGGAAGCCGGGATTGAGCGGCCCGTCGCGGCTCCCGTGCCGCGGGGTCGCCACCATCTCCGCAGCCGCGCCCCAGGCCGCCGCGATCTCGTCGGGCGGCGCGAACAGCCGCGCGTCCGCGTCGAAGCGCAGGACCTCGTCGTAGCCCTCGGCGAAGAGCCACAGGAACATGTCGGGCGCGATCGCGGCGCAGAACGCCCGCGCGTCGTAGATGCGCCGGCGCACGTCGATGTCCTTCACCGCCAGGTCGGGGGGTGTCAGCACGCGGCATCGCGCCGGCAGCCGGCGCGGCGGGAACGGGGGCGGCGCGGCGGCGGCGGCGATGAGAAAGAGGTCGTGGCCGGGCAGGAACCGCTCGGCGCTCGCCAGCAGGGTCGTGGCGCGCGCCAGGCTTCGCGGCGCGCAGACCGAGAACAGCGCCCGTCTCAGGACCCGGCTCATGGATGACCGCCGCGGGCGGGCCGCCGCCGGCCGGCCGCTCAGTCCGCCCGCTTGCCCTCCGCGTACCAGGGCACGTCCTCGTCGAAGCGGTTCGGCTGGTCGAACACGCCCAGCACGAGGGCGCCGCCGGGCGCGCGCGCCTCGTGATAGCTGCCGGGCTCGCGCCACACGAAGTTGCCGGCGGTGGCAATGCCGAGATGGTCCTCGAGGCTGCCCTCGAGGATGAAGGTTTGCTCGATTCCCTGGTGGAAATGCGCCGGCACGATCGCCCCCGGCGCCATGCGGAAGAGGATCGTCGAGCGGCCGGTGGCGGGCTCGGTGAACAGGACCTTGCAGGTGATGCGCGGGAACGCCGAGGGCTGCCACTCCATCCCCTCGACGTCGACATAATGCGATCGGGCCGCCTTGTCGGGCGCAGTCTTGACCACGATCATGACCGGAAGCTCCCCTGTGCCGTCGCTCGCGCCCGAGGCTACGGTGCCGCGCATTCCGGCGCCAGCGCGATCCCGGACCCGATGCGGCGGGTGAGCTTCGTGCCGCCGCCGGCGGCGTGCTATGGGAAGCGGCGGGAGGACATCGATGCGGCTCGACTGCTACGTCACGGGATCGGTTGCCTGCGAGCTGGTGCCGGCGCCGCAGGACCGCGCCTGGATGGACGCCTCTCCCGACCGCTATCCCTATCGCTGCCTGCCGCTCAACATCGCCAACGCCTTCGGCTGGCACATCCTGTCGCCGTGCGCGCTCGACATCGAATACAACGGCGGGCCGCTGCGCGAGGACATCCGCATCACCTCGCCCGATCCGGTGCCTGGGCTGAGCCACCTCGTCGTGTCGCACTTCATGCGCGGCATCCTGACCTTCCATCCGGGCTACCTGTTCCGGACCGACCCGGGCTGGCAGCTCCTGGCGACGGGCCCGTTCAACTGGCCCAAGGACGGCATCGCCCCGCTGACGGGGTTGGTGGAGACCGACTGGCTACCCTTTCCCTTCACCATGAACTGGCAGCTCACCCGGCCCGGTCGCGTGCGGTTCGAGAAGGGCGAGCCGTTCTGCCAGATCGTGCCGGTGGCGCCGGGACAGCTCGATTCGATGGTGCCGCAGGTGCGCCCGATCGCCGACGATCCCGGCCTGCGCCAGGAATACGAGGCCTATCGCGACCGTCGCAACGAGTTCCTCACGCGCCTGCAGGCGGGCGACGAGGAGACCGTGCGCGAGGCATGGCAGAAGTTCTATTTCCGCGGCCGCCTGCCGACCGGCACGAAGGCCCCGGACAGCCACGCCTCGAAGCTGCGCATGGCCGATCCCGTCGACCTGCGGCCCGGGGCGACGCGTCCCGCGCCCGCCCGGGCCGCTGCCGCCTCAAGGCCCGTCGCCACGGCCGACGGTACCCGCGTCGCCATCGACGGTCTGTCGCGCCGCCCGGTGCCGATCAGCCTCCGGCGCCACGAGGGGATCGGCGTCACCGCGCCGGACTACACGTTCGCGCGCGCCGTGGTGCTGGCGCCGCTGGGGGCGGTGGAGATGGAGCGCGCGGCCAACGAGATGCCGCTGCTCTTCACCCTCGATCCGCCCGGCGTCGTGGCCGTCCTCGGCCTCGACGAGGGCGACAATCTCCATGTCGATTCCGGCCGCTGGGACGGCGGCTACACGCCGGCGATCGTGCGGCAGTATCCGTTCTCGCTGCTGCCCGATCCCGATCGCGGCGAGCGGCTCGTCCTGGCGCTCGACGAGGCCTGTCCCTGGCTCGATCGTTCCTCGCCCCGCAAGTTGCTGGCCGGCGGCAAGCTCACCGAGCTGGGACAGACCGGCGCGGCGATCGCCGATGCGCTCGGCCGCGACCTCGTCGCGGCGCGGGACTTCGCGGCAGCGCTCGCCGAGCGCGGCCTGCTGGTGCCGGCGGCCGAGGCGGGCGGCGATCCGCTGATGCGACGGCCGGCCTTCGCGGGCACCTTCGTCATCGACCGCGTGCGCTACGGGGCGCTTCCGGCCGACGTGGCGGAGGACTGGAAGCGCCGGCAATGGAGCACCTGGGCCGCCCACCACGCGGTCTCGCTCGGCAACTGGCCGCGCCTGGCCGCCCGGGCGCGCCAGCGCGCGGACCGCGGCCGATGAGCGGAGGCACGATGACCTTTCCCGAGCTCGTCGCGGCCTTCACCCGCGCGGCGGTGGCGGGCGACGGCGCCGCGCTCGCCGACCTCTTCACCGAGGACGGTGTCTACGTCGACGGCTTCTACGGGCCGTTCACCGGCCGGGCGGCCATCAAGGACATGCTGGAGCAGCATTTCCATGGCGCCGCCCGCGACTTCCGCTGGGACATGACCGATCTCGTCTGCGACGGGCGAACGGGCTACGCGCGCTACGTCTTCAGCTACACCTCGACGCTGGGCGACAGCGCCGGGCGCCGCGTGGTGTTCCCGGGGATGTCCTGCTTCACCCTGAGCGGCGGGCGCATCGCCCGCTACGCCGAGGCGTTCGACCGTGGCGTGGCGCTGGCGCAGCTCGATTTCCCGGCCGAGCGCATCAGAAAGGCGCTGTTACGCTGGGCCAAGGAGGAGGCGGAGCGGCCGGAGGCCGCCCGGCACCGCGGCACGGCCTAGTTCCTGTCGCGCGCGTCCCAGCGCTGCTTCAGGAGGCGCGCGAAACCCTTGGGGTCGCGCCGCGGGTCGACCTCGCGGGCGGCCGCGCGCAGCTCCGCGGCGGCGGCCTCGACCTTCGGCCTCGCCCTGGCGACGAGCTCCGTGGCCTTTTCCTTTGCCTTCTCCTGGACGCGCGGGTCGGCGGCCAGCCGGCGGGCGAGCTGCAGCAGCATTGCCTTCATGACCGCTCCATGTGGCCTCGCGGGCGCTGCAGGACAACCGTCCCGCCGCGTCGTTGAAGACGTTCGAGCCGGAAGCTGCGGTCGACGACCGAAGCGGTGGTCGGTGGCGTCGCCGCGCGCTCGTACCCGGCCGGTGGCGGCAGGGACCGACCGGTGGCGGCCGCGGGCGGCGGCGGCAGGGCAGCCGGGGCAGGGGCGCGGCCCCACGGCCCCGGCAGCGGCGCGGCGGGACGTGCGGGCGGTGCGCCCTGGCTCCGGCCGGCAGCGGGCAGCGGGCGGGCGGGCGGCGGCGCCGGGCGCGCCCAGGTCGAGGTGGAGCGCCACGCCAGGCCGATGATCCGCAACAGGATGGCGCGAACGATCAGGATCGCCAGGACGCCGACGAGCCATCCGGCGATGATGCCCACGGGACCGGCGCGCTCCAGCAGGAGCATCAGGTTGAGCACCGCCGCCTCGAGCTCCGGCATGCCGAGCTCGATCTCCAGGGCCCCGAGGATCCGTCCGGTCTCCACCAGCGCCTGGAAGGCGCCGACCATCAGCAGCGTCCACAGGACGATGGCGGCGAAGGCCAGGACGCGGACGATGAAGCGCAGGATGGCGATGACCTCCGGCCGAGGCGGCGATCCTACCCGACGCGCGGTGCCGGCCGGAAGCGTCACGGCCTGATGCCGCCTGAGGCCTGCGCGAACGATCGTCCATCACCGAAGGAATCGAGATGGCAGAAGGAACGTCGTCGCCGTCGCCGCGGCCCTACGAGGGACGCCTGGCGGAGGCGGTGCGCTTGCAGTCGTCCGGCCGGCTGCCGGAGGCCGAGCGGGTGCTGCGCACCGCGCTGACCGACGCCGCGGCCGCCGGGGCGCCCCGCCCGGGTCCGGTCGTGACGCGTCTCGCATGGGTGCTGCACGAGCGCGGCGACGCGGAGCGTGCTTATGCGGTCGCCGACGAGGCGGTGGCGCTGCAGCCGACGACGCATTCGCGGTCAATCTGCGCGGCTCCGCGCTGGCGGCGCTCGGCCGTCGCCGCGAGGCCGAGGCGGCGTTCCGGGCGGCCATCGCGCTCGAGCCCGAGTCGGTCGAGGCACGTTTCAATCTCGGCAACCTGCTGTGCGGCGAGGCGCGGACCGCCGAAGCGGTGGTCGCCTACCGCGCGGCGCTCGACGCGGCACCCGGGTTCCACGCGGCGCGGCGCGGCCTCTCGGCTGCCCTGCGCGACGACGGGCGCTTCGCCGCGGCGCTCGCCGAGCTCGACCGCGTGATCGCCGAGGAAGGGACGACTCCCTCATCGCTCAACGAGCGCGGCATCCTCCTCATCATGTGCCGGCGCCCGGCGGAGGCGGTCGCCGCCTTCGACCAGGCGATCGCCGCCGACCCGGGGATGGTGGCCCCGCAGTTCAACCAGTCGATCGCCCTGCTGCATCTCGGCGACTTCGCGCGCGGCTGGGCGCAGTACGAGAATCGCTTCCGCGCCGCCATGGTGCGCGAGCTGCCGTTCGAGCGGCCGCGCTGGCGGGGCGAGCCCGTCGAAGGGCGGACCGTTGTTCTCTGGGGCGAGCAGGGGCACGGCGACACGCTGCAGTTCGTGCGCTATGCGCCGCTGGTGGCGGCGCGCGGCGCCCGCGTCGTCGTCGTCGCCCAGACCGCCCTGGCCCCGCTTCTGGCCTCGGTGCCGGGTGTCGCCGCCGCCGTTCCCGTCGGCGCCGCGGTGGGACCGCACGACTTCCATGCGCCGCTGATGAGCCTGCCGGCCCTGTTCGGCACCACCCTCGACTCGATCCCCGCGGAGGTGCCCTACCTCACCCCCGACGCCGCCACCCGGGCGCGCTGGGCCGGACGGTTCCCGGCCGGCGGCCGGCTGCGGGTCGGCCTCGCGTGGGCCGGGCTGCTGGAGCGCTGGTGGGACCGCCCGATCCTGCGCTTCACGGTCGACCGTCTCCGGCTGCTCGCCGCCGGCGACGACCTCGTCCTCGACTCGGAGGTGGCGGAGACGGTGCCTCTCGTAGCAGGCTGAAGGCCAACCCGCAGGAGAGACCGGCATGTCGGCCGTCCCCGTCGCCTCCGATCAGGCCCGCCTCGACGGCCGACGCGTCGCCGCCGCGCTGCTGGACGGGTTGCGGGCGATCGGCGCCGACGGCGTCGGCATCACGCGCGAGACCTATGGGCCGGGCGAATCCGCGGCCTTCGACCTCGTGGAGCGGACCGCCCGCGACCATGGCCTGGTGACCGCGCGCGACGCCGCCGCGAATCTCGTCGTCGCCCTGCCCACCGCGCCCGGGGCGTTGGCACCGTCCGCGTCCGCCCCCTGCGTCGTCGTCGCCTCGCATCTCGATTCCGTGCCCCACGGCGGCAACTTCGACGGCGCCGCCGGCGTCGTGGCCGGCCTGCTGGCGCTGCTGCGCCTGCATGCGGCGGGCGTGCGGCCGGCCCGGCCGCCGCGGCTCATGGCGCTGCGCGGCGAGGAGAGTGCCTGGTACGGCAAGGCCTATCTCGGATCGTCCGCATTGTTCGGACGGCTGGCGCCCGAAGATCTCGCGCTGCCGCACCGCGCCGGCGGCGGCCACACGCTGGCCGAGGCGATGGCGGCGGCCGGTGCCGACCTCGCCCGGATCCGCGCGGGCGAGCGGCTGCTCGATCCCGCCGCCGTCGCCGCCTATTTCGAGCTGCACATCGAGCAGGGGCCGGTGCTGGTCGCCCGTGGGATGCCGACGGCGATCGTCACCGGTATCCGCGGCAACATCCGCCATTCGCGCGTGCTGTGCCGCGGCGAGGCCGGCCATTCGGGCGCGGTGCCGCGCTGGCTCAGGCGCGACGCGGTCTTCGCCTTCGCCGACCTGCTGACACGCCTCGACGACCATTGGCGCGTGCTGCAGGAGCAGGGGCTCGACCTCGTGGTCACGTCGGGCATCGTGGGCACCAATGCCGAGGAGCACGCGATCAGCCGCATCCCCGGCGAGGCCGCCTTCAGCTTCGAGGTGCGCAGCCAGAGCCGCGACACGCTGGAGGCGTTCTACCATCTCATGCGCACGGAATGCCGGGCGATCGAGAGCGCCCGCAAGGTGCAGTTCATCTTCGACCGGCGCCTCGATGCCGCGCCGGCACGCATGGACGATGCCCTGGTGAAGCGGCTTCTCGCTCATTCCGCCGCCCTCGGCCTGCCGGCCGAAACGGTGCCGAGCGGCGCCGGCCATGACGCCGCGCTCTTCGCCAACGAGGGCGTGCCCTCGGCGATGATCTTCATCCGGAACGACAAGGGCTCGCACAATCCGGAGGAGCGGATGGACATGGACGATTTCCTCGCCGGCACCGAGCTGCTGCACCGTGCGCTCGCCGAGGCGGCCGGAGCGGGAGAGGGCGCATGATCGAGACGATGCCGGGGCGCGAGGAGATCCGGTCGCTCACCGCGCGCATGCTGCTGGAGGTCGATGCCGTCCAGTTCTGGGGCGACCATCCCTTCATGCTGACCAGCGGCTGGGCCAGCCCGGTCTATGTCGACTGCCGGCGGCTCATCTCCTACCCGCGCATCCGCCGGGCGCTGACCGACTTCGCGG
>JADZBA010000424.1 GCA_020852355.1 Alphaproteobacteria bacterium | reverse complement strand
TGGTCGCCATCGACTGTCAGCGCTACATGGTCGGCGAGCGCGGCGTCGCCGACGGCCGCTACCCGAGCAGCTGCGGCCCGATCGGCTGGGCGGCGGTCGACCAGGTGGCGCGTCTCGCGCGCGGCGCCCGCGCGGCGGGCGTCCCGGTCTTCTTCACCCGCTTCGCGTTGGACCCGTCGGGTGCGGACATCGGGGTCTACGGCCGCAAGCGCGACCTGCTGCAGCGCGACGACTGGTGCCTCGAAGGCACGCCCGGCGCGGAGCTGCTGCCGGAGCTCGGCCCCGAGCCGGGCGACATCGTCTTCGTCAAGAAGAAGCCGAGCGGCTTCTTCGGCACGCCGCTCCTGAGCTACCTCGTCGATCGCGGGGTCGACACGGTGATCGTCGCCGGCGGTGCGACCAGCAACTGCGTGCGGGCGACCGTGTTCGATTCCTCGTCCTACAACTTCCGCACGATCGTCGCCCGCGAGGCGGTCTTCGACCGCATTCCCGTGTCGCATGCCATCAGCCTGTTCGACATGGACCGGCAGTTCGCCGACGTGGTGGACTGCGAGGAGATCCTGGCGCAGCTCGCCGCGCTGCGGCCCGGCGCCGGCTGACGGCACGAGGGAGGAAGAGCGAGATGGCGACGAACGACGCATGGCTGGCGCTGACGCCGGAGGAGGCGCTGGAGCCGGAACTGCCGATCTGCGACCCGCACCATCACCTGTGGGAGGTGCGCCACGACCGCTTCGTCGAGCCGCGCTACCTGCTGGACGAGATCCTGAAGGACGTCTATTCGGGCCACAACATCGTCTCGACGGTGTTCATCGAGTGCGGCGCGATGTTTCGGGCGGACGGGCCGCAGGAGCTGCGCTGCGTCGGCGAGACCGAGTTCGTCAACGGGATCGCCGCGATGAGCGCGTCCGGCGGCTATGGCCCCTGCCGGGTCGCGGCGGGCATCGTCGGAACGGCACCGCTGCGCCAGGGCGACGCGCCGAGCGCGCGGGCGCTCGACGCCCAGATCGCCGCGGGCAACGGCCGCTTTCGCGGCATCCGCGTGGGCGCGGCCTGGCACGCCAGCCCCGACGTGCCGAACCATCGCACCGCACCGCCCGAGCATATGTACGCGGACCCGACCTTCCGCGCCGGCTTCGCCCACCTGGCGCGGCGCGTGCTGACGTTCGAGGCGTGGTGCTACCACACCCAGATCCCCGGGCTCGTCGACCTGGCGCGCGCCTTCCCGGACACCACCATCATCCTCGACCATTTCGGCGGCCCGCTCGGCGTCGGCCCCTATGTCGGGAAGGCCGACGCGGTCTACGCCGAATGGCGCCGGGCCATCGCGCCGCTGGCCCGATGCCCGAACGTGGTCGCCAAGCTGGGCGGCCTCGTGATGGAGGTGAACGGCTTCGGCTTCCACGAGCGTCCGCGCCCGCCGACCAGCCAGGAGCTGGCGGACGCGACGCGCCGCTACTACGAGCACACGATCGAGCTGTTCGGCGTCGAGCGCTGCATGTTCGAGTCCAACTTCCCGGTGGACAAGGTGAGCTGCAGCTACGTCGTCCTCTGGAACTCATTCAAGTTGCTGACCGCGGGCTATTCCGCGGCGGAGAAGTCGAGCCTGTTCCACGACACGGCTGCGCGCGTCTATCGCCTGGACTGACGGCGCCTCCGGCGTGCCGGGTGCGCTTCCGGCAGACAATGCGCTTGACCCGTGCGGCGACAATCCAACAGGATAATTCGTTGCGATCGCATTCCGCCATGGAATGCGGCCGCGCGCCAATAAATCGGCGGCGAAAATGCTGCCGTCGAAAATCAGGGGGAGGATGCCATGACCGCAATGCGCCCGTTGCGTCCGCTTGGTCTGTCCGTCGTCACGTTGGCGGCGTTGCTCGGCTTCGGGAGTCCTGCCCCGGCACAGGTCAAGGACCTGTCGATGGGCAACGTCAACCCGGCCACCCACGGGACGACGCTTGCCGCCCAGCAGTTCGCCGACAAGCTGACGGAGCTGACCGGCGGCAAGATCAAGGTCGCCCACCACCACTCCGGCGCACTCGGCGGCGAGCGCGAGGTCGCCCAGCAGATCCAGCTCGGCGCCGTCGATCTCGGACCGATCACCACCGCGCCGCTGTCGACGCTGGTGCCCGAGCTGTCGGTGTTCCAACTGCCCTACATCTTCCGCGACTATGACCACGTCTTCAAGGCGCTCGACGGCAGCGACACCATCACGAAGTACTACGACGGCGTGCTCGACAAGAAGGGCTTCAAGCTGATCGGGTTCATCGCCGCCGGCTACCGCGGCATCTACGGGCACGGTGCGATCAACGGCCTGGCCGACGTGAAGGGCAAGAAGATCCGCGTCCAGGAGGACCGCATCCTGGTCGCGACCTTCAAGGCATTGGGCATGATCTCGACGCCGATCGCGTTTCCCGAGGTCGCCACCGCCTTGCAGACGAAGGTCATCGAGTTCGCGGAAGGCGGCGTCAACACCTTCTACCACAACAAGTTCTACGACATCGTCAAGTTCGTGGCGGACGTCCGGCATACCCATCAGGCGGTCGCCTTCGTGATGTCGAAGGCGTCCTGGGCGAAGCTGAGTGCCGCCGAGCAGAAGGCCGCGGCCGATGCGTGGGTCCATGCACGGACCTTCAATCGCAAGTTCATCCTCGACGAGGACAAGCAGCTCCAGGACCAGGTGCGTGCCAAGGGGGTGACCATCACCAAGCCGGACGCCGGGCCCTTCCTCGAGGCGACGCGCGGCGTCTACGAGGAGTTCTACGCGACGCCGGCGGGCAAGGATGCGCGCAAGATCGTCGATTTCATCCTCGCCGTGAAGTAGCGGGGTGGCGAGCGATCGCGAGGGCGCGCCGCGCGACGTCTGGCGGCGCGCCTATGACGGGCTCGGCTATCTCGGCGGGCTGATTCTCGCCGTGATGGCGGGGTCGGTGTTCGTTCAGGTCGTCTTCCGGTTCCTCGGCCTGTCGGGCATCGACGGCCTCGAGGAGGTGCCGCGCTACCTCTTCGTCTGGCTGATCATGATCGGCGCGGCGTCCGCCATGCAGCGCGGCGAGCATACGGTGCTCGACTATTTCGTGGAGAACATGCCGCGTCCCGTGCGCGTGCTCGTCCTCATCGCGACCACGGCGGCCGGCATCGCGCTGTTCGTGTGGCTGATCAAGCTCAGCTTCATCCTGGTGCCCAACGCGCAGCTCCAGACCAGCGCCGGGCTCGACCTGCCGCTCGGCTACGTCTTCGCGGCGATCCCGGTGGGGTCCGTCCTCATCATCCTGCCGATGTTCCGCAAGCTCCTCAGCGCGGTGACGGACCTATGGCCGAAACGCTCCTGATCGTCTTCATCGTCTGCATCGTGCTGGGGATGCCGATCAGCCTGGCGCTCGGCGTCGGCGCGCTCGGGGCGTCGTTCCTCTACCCGGCGCTCAATCCGATCATCATCCCGACCCGGTTCGTCGGGCTGATCTCGGATTCCTACCTGCTGCTGTCCGCACCGCTGTTCATCCTCGCCGGCAACATCGCGGCGCGCGGCGGCGTGGCGCGGATCATCATCGATCTCGCCACCGCGGTGGTCGGCCGGTTCCGCGGCGGCCTCGCCTACGTCAACGTCGCCGACAGCATGGTCTTCGGCGGCATCTCCGGCTCGGCCGTCGCCGACGTCTCGGCGCTCGGCACGTTCCTCATCCCGCAGATGGAGCGCAAGGGCTACGACCGCGACTTCGCGACGGCGCTCACGATCTCCACCGCCGTCGTGGCGCCGATCATCCCGCCGTCGATCATCGCGGTCATCTATGCGTGGATGGCCGACCAGTCGGTCGCGGCGATGTTCGCGGCGGGCGTCATTCCGGGCCTGCTGATCGGGCTCGGGATGGCGGTGCCGGTGTTCGTCATCTCCCGGAAACGGAACTATCCCAAGGAGCCGCCGCCGACGCTGCCGGAGTTCATGGCCGTGCTCTGGCGCTCGCTGCCGGCGCTGATGATCCCCGCGATCATCATGGGCGGCATCACCTTCGGCCTGTTCACGCCCACCGAGGCGGCGGCCGTGGCGGTCGTCTATGCGCTGGTCGTGCCCCCGATCTTCTACCGCGAGCCGTCATGGCGCGATCTGCCGCGGATCTTCGCCGACTCCGCCCGCCTCTCCGGCGTCATCGGGTTGATCATCGGCTTCGTCGGCGCCTTCGGCTGGGTGCTGACCTACTCGAAGTTCCCCTTCCAGGTCGCCGAGGCGATCTCGGCCATCGCCCCGCACTGGACGATCTTCATCCTGCTCGTGATCGCCCTCTACCTCGTCCTCGGCACGTTCCTCACGCCGTCGGAGATCATCCTCGTCACCATCCCGGTGCTGCTGCCGGTCGCCCAGGCGACCGGTGTCCATCCTATCCATTTCGGCATGGTCTGCGTCATCGCCTCGGCGATCGGGCACATCACCCCGCCCGTCGGGCTCTGCCTCTTCGTCGGCATGGCGATCAGCGGCCTGTCGATGGACAAGCTCGTCAAGCCCCTGCTGCCGTTCCTGGCGGCGATCGTCCTGACGCTGCTGGTGATCGCCTTCATTCCGGAGATCGTGCTCTTCCTGCCGCGGCTGCTGGGCTTCACGCAGTAGGGCCGTCGCTTGCGCCGGGCGGCGGGGCGGGCGATTGTCGTCGCGTCGACGAGCGGCAGCGAGGAATTCCATGAACGACGACGCATTCCGGCAGCGGCTGCAGCACGAGGGATATGCCGAGATCGAGCGGCGCGCCATGGCGGCGAACGAGAGCCGGGCCGAGCACGCCCATCATTTCGACGTCGCCGCGCTGGTGACGGCCGGTGCGATCACGCTGACCTGCGAGGGGCGGGCGCGCACCTACCGTGCCGGCGACACCTTCACGATGGCCGCCGGCACGCTGCACGCCGAGGATGTCGGGCCCGACGGCGTCGAGTACATCGTCGGCCGGCGTCACTGAGCCCGGCCCACCGCGGGAGGTCGGCCGCGCGCGGACGGAACGCTACGCGACGGAGATCGACCGCATGCCCGCCACCACCGGACCGTCCTCGCCGTAGCGGGTCGGCAGCCCGGCCTGTTCGCTGATGCGCCGGAGGTAGTCGAGCACCCGGCGCCCGGCGTCGCTGTCGGCAGCGGCCGGCACCGGCTGGTTCTCGGCGTTGATGATGCAGGGCAGCAGCCCGTTCCCGGCGATCTCCCTGCCGCGCATGGCGGTGACCGCGACTGCGGTCATCCGCGCGTCCGGATGGAAGGGCAGCAGCGGGTAGCCCTCGCGCGGATAGATCGCGTGCTCGCCCATCTGCTTCAGCTTCGCCATCTCGAGTGCCGTCAAGGCGGTGCCGAAGCCGCGCAGGTCGAACGCGAAATGGCCGAGGCCGTAGAAGATCGGCCGGCCACGCCGCAGTTCGACGCCGCGCAGGTAGTGGTGATGGTGGCCGTAGACGACGTCGGCCCCGGCGTCGATGGCGGCGTGGCCGAGGATGCGCTCGTAGTCGGTGAGGATCGCGGGCTCGCTCGCGGTGCCCCAGTGGAAGCTCGCCACCACGACGTCCACCGACTGCCGCGCCTGCGCGATGGCGTCCTCGAGCACGGCGACGTCCTCCGGGTAGGGGATGGTGCGCACCTGCGGGCGGATGCCCGGCTCGACCTTGCCGTAGGCGTCCCAGTCCGGGATGTAGTAGTGCGAGTGCACGCGCATCGCCGCCAGGCCCGGCACCTTGGCGCGGGCCTCGTAGCCCGCCTGGTAGACGGACGAGTAGGCGAGCACCGCGACCCTGGTTCCTGCGCGCTCCAGGATGGCGGGTGCGCGCGCCTCGGCGAGATCGGCGCCCGCGCCGGCCGTGGCGATGCCCTGGCGGCG
>JADZBA010000423.1 GCA_020852355.1 Alphaproteobacteria bacterium | reverse complement strand
GCGCCGCGCGCCGGGCCGTGACCCCCGCGGCCGTCGACGGCGACCTCCTCGCCTTCCGGCCGAATGCGGCACGGGCCGCTGCTCTCGATCGCCTCGTGCGCGGCGCCTTCGCCGACAGCATGGCGACAGTGCTGCGTTCCTTCGCCGACCAGGGAGCGCTCGCGCCCGAAGCGGCCGGGGCGGCCGTCCGGGCGGTGCGCACCGGCGCGGCGCCGCCCGCGGCGGTCGCGGCCTATGCCGATCTCGTCGAGGCGGTGTATGGCGACGACCACGCCGCCGCGGACGATGCCCTGCGAGCCCTGATCGAGGCGACGGACCGCGCGCCGTGGCGCGGCACGCGCTGCGTCACGCTGTGCGACGCCGCTCTCGGGCGCGGCCAGGCGGCGCGCTATCGCCGGCTCTTCGACGACGATCCCGGCTCGCCCCTCGACTTCGCGGCCGCACCGCCCGAGGAGCTGGCCCGGGCGACCCGCCTCGCCGCCGACGCCGCCGCGCTGCTCGGGGCGGCCGATGCCGATCTGCTGGGCGAGGTCCGGGCGCTCGTCCGCGAGATCGTCTTCGTCTCCGGCCGCCGGACCCCGGAGGGCTTCGTCTTCAACGGGGTGTCGAGCTTCTATGTCTGGGGCGCCGTCCTGATGAACGCCGGCGAGCAGCGCTCGCGCCTCGACATGGTGCAGTCGCTGGTGCACGAGAGCGGCCACGGCCTGCTGTTCGGCCTGTCGCGCGGCGCGCCGCTCGTCGAGAACCCGCCCGCCGAGCGCTATCCCTCGCCGCTGCGCGACGACCCGAGGCCGATGGACGGCCTCGTCCACGCCGCTTATGTCTGCGCCCGCATGGAGCTGTCCCTGCGCCGGCTGCTGGCCGCCGGCGTCCTGGACGCCGACGAACGGGCGCTCGCCGCCGCCGCGGCGGAAGGCCACCGCCGCGGCTGGGAGCAGGGATGCGTGCCGATCCTGGCGCACGCGCGCTTCACCGACGTCGGGCGTGCCGCCTTCGCCGCGGCGCGCGACTGCATGGCGGCCGGCGGCGGCTGAACATGGCCGACCCGATCGCCATCACCCAACTCAACAGCCTGACGCTGCGCGAGGACCGGGTCACGCTGCTCAGCATCGTGCGCGACGAATCCTACCTGCTGCCCTTCCTCCTCGATCACTACCGCCGCCTCGGCGTCCGGCAGTTCGCCTTCATCGACGATCGATCGCAGGACGGCACGCGCGCGCTGCTGCTGGCCCAGCCGGACTGCATGGTGCTCGAGTGCAACCGCGCCTGGGGGGAGCGGATCGGCAAGGCGACGCGCCTGCACCACCATCTCAAGCGGTTCGTGCCGGAGCGCCTGGCCGGCTCGGGCTGGGTGCTGACCGTCGATGCCGACGAGTTCCTGTTCCTGCCGCCGGGCTTCGCGGACATCGCCGCCCTTACCGCGCATCTCGACGCGATCGGGCAGGTCTGCATCCCCGCGGCGCTGGTCGACTTCTATCCCCCGACACTCGCGGGCCGCAATTTCGACCGTGGCCTGTCGCCGTTCGCCGGCTGCCCCCTGTTCGACCGCGGGCCGCTCTTCGATTGGCGGCCCGGCCGCCTCCAGCCCTTTCCCGCCCAGGCCGGCGTTCGCGCGCGCCTCGCCGCCATGCTGTTCGCCGATCACCGCGCCGATTTCGTCGAGGTATACGCCGAGGGGTTCGTCCTCGCATCGCTGTGGAAGGTGCCGCTGCTGCATTGGGGCCGGGGCGTAGTGCCGGTGGGCGACCACGCGGTCTCCGCCCCGCCGTTCCTCGGCATGCAGGCGGCGCTCGCGCACTTCAAGTTCTGCCCCGGCCTCGACGACAAGATCGCGCAGGCGGTGAGCGGCGGCGCCTACCATCGCGCGTCGCTCGAGTACCGCATGCTCGCCAGGTCCGTGGCACTCCTCGGGAACCGGCCGCTCGTCGACCTCGCGACGCGCCGCTGGTCGGGACCGGCCGCTCTCGAGGCGGCGTTCCTGACCTACGTCACCTGATCCGGGTCGAGGCGGCGCGCGGCGCTGCCCGGCCTCACGCCGTGGGCGGAGCGCCGCGCAGGATATCGGCGACCGCCTCGCCCGCTTCCTCGACGCCGGCGCGCGTGACGTCGAGATGGGTGACGGCGCGCAGGCGCCGCTGGTTCTCGGATCCCATGCGGATGCCGCGGGCGCGCAGCGCCGATTCGAGCTGCGGCGCCTTCCAGCCGGTCTCGGCAATGTCGAAGAAGACGAGGTTGGTCTCGACCTCCGGCGGGTCGAGCCGCACGCCCGGAATCTGAGCCAGCCGCCTGGCCAGCACCTTGGCGTTGGCATGGTCGTCGGCGAGGCGCTCGACGTGGTGGTCGAGGGCGTGGAGTCCGGCGGCGGCGAGGATGCCGGACTGGCGCATGGCGCCGCCCAGGCGCGTCTTCCAGCGCCATGCCGCGTCGATGAACTCGGCTGAGCCGGCGAGCACGCCGCCGACCGGGCAGCCCAGTCCCTTGGAGAGGTCGAGCCAGACGCTGTCGAACGGCGCCGCCTGCTCGGCCGCCGGGACGCCGCTGGCCACCACGGCGTTCAGCAACCGCGCACCGTCCATGTGGCTGCGCAGGCCGTGCGCCCGGGCGGCGCCGCCGACCTCCTGGAGCTGTGCCAGCGGCCATACCGCGCCGCCGCCGCGGTTGGCCGTCTGCTCGACCTCGACGAGGCGCGAGCGCGGCGCGTTGCGCTTGCCGGCCGGGCGCAGGGCGGCTTCGACGTCGGCGGCGGTGAACATGCCGCGGGTGCCGCGCAGCGGCCGGATCTGGGCACCGGCCAGCACCGCGGCGCCGGCCCCTTCCGACACGAAGATGTGCGAGAACTCGTCGGCCAGGATCTCGTCGCCCGGCTGGCAGTGCGTCAGGATGGCGACCTGATTGCACATGATGCCCGACGGCAGGAAGACGGCCGCCTCCTTGCCGAGCAGGGCGGCCACGCGCCGGCACAGAAGGTTGATCGACGGGTCCTCGCCGGCCTGCTCGTCGCCGACCTCGGCCTCGGCCATCGCCTTGCGCATGGCCGGGGTCGGCCGGCTCTTGGTGTCGCTCTGCAGATCGACGCGAACTGGGCTCATCGCACGGTCTCCTCTCGGGGCCGCGCCGGACGTCCGCCCGGTCGCGGCGCTGCTTCGGTTGCTCGGCTCGACGGAACGCTCGCCCCGGCGGATCAGGCGGGGCGGAAGGCCAGGCGACAGACGGTGCCCGCGGCCTGCTCGACGGTCAGCGAGGCGCCGATCTGGGCCGCCAGCGCCCCCACGATGCGGCGGCCGATGCCGGTGCCTTCCTGCGCCGGCTCGACGAGGCCGCAGCCGTCGTCGGCGACCGTGAGGACGCAGGCGTCCCCCTGCCGGACGAGGCCGACGCGGACGCGGCCGGCGGCGCCGGCGGGGAAGGCGTGGCGGATCGCGTTGGTCGCCAGCTCGTTGACGACGAGACCCAGCGGCACCGCCTGGTCGAGGCCGAGCGACACCGGCTCGGCCGTGCATTCCACGGCGACCGGCGTCCCCGGCGGCACGAGGCGGCGCAGGCCGTCGCAGATGTCCGCGAGGTAGGCCGCCATGTCGACGTCGCCGACACGGCAGTCGCGGTAGAGGCGGCCGTGCAGGTCGGCGATGGTGTCGATCCGGCCGATCGCCTTCTCGAACTCCGCCCGCACCGCCGGCAGCTCCTGCCGCGCGCCCTGCAGGCGAAGCACCGCGGCGATCATCTGCAGGTGGTTCTTGACCCGGTGGTTCAGCTCCGTGAACAGCAGCCGCTGCTGCTCCAGCGCCGTCGCCAGCTCCGCCTCGATGCGCTTGCGGTCGGTGACGTCGAGGCAGGCGCCGGTCATGTAGGCCGGCCGGCCCGCCGCGTCGCGGACCAGCGTGCTGCGGTCGTAGATCCACAGCACCCGGTCGCCGACCACCGCGCGGAACTCGTAGTCGAGATCGCCGCCGCCGGCGAGGCAGGCGCCGAGCGTCGCCAGCGTCCTCTCGCGATCCTCGGGATGGATGAGCGCCACGAACTCCCGCGAGGTGCGCGGCGCACGGTGGCGCGGGATGCCGTAGACGCCGCACAACGCCTCGTCCCATTCCACCACGTCGCGCGGCACGTCCCATCGCCAGGTGCCGCATCGCGACGCCCGCAGCGCCGCCATCAGGCGCTCGTGCGCGGCGGGATGGGCGACGTCCGGCACGGCCGCCTGCCGGCTCACGTCAGGACGAAGCCCGCATACCCCGCGCCGGCGATCGCCGCGGCCTTCTCCACGTAGGCCGGGAAGCCGCCGATATAGGGCATGAAGACCCGCGGCTTGCCCGGCACGTTGGCGCCGACGTACCAGGAGCTGCAGGTCGAGCGCAGGTTGGGGGCGGCGACCTCGCCGACATGGGCGACCCACGCGTCCTCCGCCGCAGCGGTCGCCTCGATCCGCGCCAGCCCGCTCGCGCGCATGTAGGCGAGGCAGTCGGCGATCCAGTCGACGTGCTGCTCGATCGACGGCAGCATGTTGGTCAGCACCGACGGGCTGCCCGGGCCGGTGATGGTGAAGAGGTTGGGGAAGCCCGCCATGGCGAGGCCGAGATAGGCGCGCGGGCCCTCGGCCCACTTGTCGCGCAGGCGCCGGCCCCCGGCACCGCGGATGTCGATCCGCAGCAGCGTGCCTGTCATGGCGTCGAAGCCGGTCGCCAGCACCAGCGCGTCGACCGGGTGCTCGCGCCCGTTCGCCCGCACCGCATCGGCGGTGATCGCCTCGATCGGCGCGCCGGAGATGTCGACCAGCGTCACGTTGGGCCGGTTGAAGGTCGCCCAGTAGCCGGTGTCGACGCAGAGCCGCTTGCAGCCGATGACGTTGCGCGGCGTCAGCGCATCGGCGACCGCCGGGTCGGCGACGGCCTCGCGGATCTTCGCGCGCACGAAGGCCGCCGCGGTGTCGTTGGCGGCGGGGTCGAGCAGCAGGTCGCGAAAGGCGCCCATGAAGGGCAGCCCGCCGTCCGCCCAGCGCGCGGCGTACTCGCGCTCGCGCTCGTCGGCGGCGACCTCCAGGGCCGACTGCAGGTTGATGCGGTAGTCGATGCCCGGGAAGTTCTGCCGCGCCCGCGCGCGCATCGCCGGGTAGTCCGCCTTGACGGCGTCGCGGTACGCCGGGTCGAGCGGCCGGTTGTGCGCCGGCACGGTGTAGTTGGCGGTGCGCTGGAAGACGTAGAGATGGGCCGCCTGGCGGGCGATGACCGGGATCGACTGGATGGCCGACGAGCCGGTGCCGATGACCGCCACCCGCAGCCCCGTGAAGTCGACCGGCTCGTGCGGCCAGCGCCCGGTGTGGTAGCGCGGGCCGGCAAAGCTCTCCAGGCCGGGGATCGGCGGGTCGTTGGGCGCCGACAGGCAGCCGGTCGCCATCACGCACCACGTCGCCGCGATCCGCTCGCCGCGGTCGGTCTCCAGCATCCAGCGGCCGGCCCCGTCGTCGAAGACGGCCGCGGTCACCCGCGTGCCGAAGTCGATGTCGCGGCGCAGATCGAAGCGGTCGGCGACGTGCTCGGCGTAGCGCAGGATCTCGGGCTGGGCCGCGTAGCGCTCGGTCCAGTCCCACTCCTGCTGCAGCTCGGGGGAGAACTGATAGGAGTACTGCATGCTCTCGACGTCGCAGCGCGCGCCGGGATAGCGGTTCCAGTACCAGGTGCCGCCGACGCCGTCGCCCGCCTCCAGGACGCGCACCGACAGGCCGAGCGCGCGGACGCGGTGGAGCATGTAGAGCCCCGCGAAGCCCGCACCGACGACGACCACGTCGAACTCCCGCCCGGACATCGACCGGCCCGCTCCCTGCTGTCCCGTCGGCAACGTTAGTCATGGTAGCCGTCGGCGGCAATGAGAGGGTCGTCGAGCGTCGGTCGGATATTGGACGCGGGCCGGTGCAACACCATCGAGGGTGCGTTTACCGAGTCGACGAGACGCCGGCCCAAGCCCGGCCTGCTCGAATCGATCGTCAATCTCAAGGCGCCACTCTTTGAAGCATAGTCGAGGTCGACGAGTGCCCCAGCCGACGGCCTGGACTACAATCTCCTATCTATATATATTTCTATCACCACGTGCCTATGGGGATGCGGATGGCCAAGCCACAGTATCTGCAATGGACCATGTTCCCTTCGACTCTGCCACACACCACAACGGGCGGAACCGAAGACGGTTACATCGCCAAGAAAGGCGCGTTCGTCGCCTGGGACGACGGTGAATTCAAGAGGATAGCGCAGATCGGCCTGGATGGATCTGTAGACTGGACGCGGACATTTGAGGCGCAGAATCCTCCAGGCGAGGGGCCCGCGCTTCGAAACATTTCGAGCAACGACGCCGGTTCGCTGATCGCCGTCGGCGGCCTTACCAGTACAAACGCACCGCTGAGAGCCCGTTTGGAAATTCACGGATGTGCGTTCCTGCGGAGGAGATTGCCGCCCATAGCGACGAGGATCATGGCCTTGGAGACGTCGATCCGGCGCTCGTAGTCGCGGACCAGCCGACGCCAG
>JADZBA010000422.1 GCA_020852355.1 Alphaproteobacteria bacterium | reverse complement strand
TTCAACCGGTACTCCAGCGCCTCCGGCCCGAACAGCGTGAACAGCGGCACCGCGATCAGCCCGGCCTTGTAGGCGGCGACATGGGCGATGGCCGTCTCCGGCCCCTGGGAGAGCAGGATGCCGAGGCGATCGCCGCGCCCCAGCCCCATGGCGACGAGGGCGTTGGCGAAGCGGTTCGACGCCTCCGCGACGTCGCGGAATCCGAGCCGGCGCACGCTGCCCGCCTCGTCCTCGAAAACCAGTGCCGGCGCGTTGCCGACGGCGGCGTGCCGGTCGACGACGTCGGCGCCGATGTTGTAGGCTTGCGGAATTCGCCACGCGAAGCGGTCGCGGACCGCCGCATAGCTCGCGCCACGCTCGAGCATCGAGAGCTCCTCCCCTGCCGCCATTCTAGCGATCGCCGCCGCCGCCGCGAGCCGGACCCGGCGACGTTCCGCCTTGCCCGTTGGCCGCGGCCGCCGTGGCGGCTATTGCTGTGGCGCGAACGCGGAAGGGGACTCGGGAATGCTGAACGCGGCGGTGGTGGGGCTCGGGCGCTGGGGCCAGACGCTGGTCAACGCCGTGCAGGGCGGGGACAAGGTGCGCTTCGTCGCCGGCTGCACGCGCACGCCCGCGAAGGCGGCGGAGTTCGGGGCGAAGCACGGCTTCGCGATCGGGGCCGACTACGCGGCGATCCTGGCGGACCCCAACGTCCAGGCGGTGGTGCTGGCGACGCCGCACACCCAGCATGCGGAGCAGGTGGAGGCCGCCGCCCGCGCCGGCAAGCACGTCTTCTGCGACAAGCCGTTCACGCTGACCAAGGCGAGCGCCGAGGCGGCGATCGCCGCGTGCCGCAGGGCCGGCGTCGCCATCTGCGTCGGCCACAACCGGCGCTTCCTGCCGGCCTACGGCGAGCTCGCCCGCCTCGTCCGCTCGGGCGAGCTCGGCACGGTGCTGCAGGTCGAGGGGGCGGTGACCGGCTCGGGCGGCTTCAGCTTCCCGCCCGGCGGCTGGCGGGCCTCGCCGACCGAGAGCCCGGCCGGCGGCATGACCGCGCTCGGCATCCACATGGTCGACGCGCTGATCGGCCTGCTCGGCCCGGTCGCAGCCGTCGCCGCCCTGAGCTGGCGGCGCGCGCTGGAGATCCCCATCGACGACACCACCGCGATGCTGCTGCGCTTCGCGGACGGCACGGCGGGCACGCTCGTGACCTCGCCGGCCACGGTGCAGAACTGGCGCATCCAGGCCTACGGCACCAAGGGCGGGGCGGAAATGCGCGGCGAGACCCAGCTCGTGGTGACCAGGGTCGGCGGCAAGCCCGAGACGACGGAGTTCCCGCCGACCAACAAGGAGCGGGCGGAGCTCGAGTCCTTCGCCGATGCCGTCGCCGGCCGCTCTGCCTTCCCGGTCAGCGATGCCGACGCGATCGCGGGCGTGGCCGTCCTCGAGACGGTGGAACGCTCCGCCCGGCAGGGAGGTTGGATGGACGTGCCGTGACGGGGCCGGGCGAGGCCCCGCGGACAGGGGGCGGCGATGGCGGTGACGGTATTCGGCGGTGACGGCGGCGGCGTCCTCTCGGGGACCAGCGGCGACGATCTCCTGTTCGGGCAGGGCGGCAACGACGTCGTCGACGGCGGGGCCGGAGACGACTTCCTGGTGGGTGGCCCGGCCGACGACCGGGTCGCCGGCGGCGACGGCGCCGATTCGCTGTTCGGCGGCGAGAATTTCGACAATTCCGGCTCGGGCGACGACACGCTCGCGGGCGGCGGCGGCAACGACCTGGCGCTGGGCGGCGACGGCGACGACGTCGTCGCGGGCGAGGACGGCGACGACGACCTCAACGGCAATACCGGCGCCGATGCCGTGGATGGCGGCGACGGCCGCGATTTCGTGCGCGGCGGCCAGGATGCCGACACGGTCGACGGCGGCGGCGGCGACGACTGGCACGTCAACGGCAATCTCGGCGACGACGTGGTGCGCGGCGGGGCCGGCAACGACCGGGTCTTCGGCGGGCAGGGCGACGACCGCCTCGAGGGCGGCACGGGCGACGACACGCTGGCCGGCGACGCCGGCGCCGACACGCTGCGCGGCGACGCCGGGGCCGATCGCTTCCTCTTCGACCATGGCGGCGGCGTCGACCGCATCGACGACTTCGATCCCGGGGCCGACGTCGTCGCGGTGATCGCGGACATCAACGGCAGCGGCGTGGCGTCGCGCCAGGATGTGCTGGATCGCGCACACGACGACGGCGCCGGCAACGTCGTGGTCGATCTCGGCGGCGGCGACCGCGTGGTCCTGGCCGGCGTCGCCAAGGCCGACCTCGGCATCGACGACTTCCTCGTGGTCTGAACGGCCACGCGCGCAACAGGGACGGAGCACGGACGATGGCATTCATCGAAGGCGGATTCGGGAACGACACGCTGCCCGGCACCGATGCCGCGGACTTCATGATGGGGCGCGGCGGTGACGACCTGGTCTATGGCAGTTTCGGCGCCGACACGATGTTCGGCGGCGACAATGTCGATTTCTTCGCCTCGGGCGACGACACGCTCGACGGCGGGCCGGGCGACGATTTCGGCTTCGGCGGCGACGGCGACGACGTGCTGACCGGCGGCACCGGCGACGACGCGCTCAACGGCAACACCGGCATCGATGTCGTCTATGGCGGCCCCGGAGCGGACTTCGTGCGCGGCGGCCAGGACACCGACACGGTGTTCGGCGACGACGGCGACGACTGGCACGTCAACGGCAACATCGGCGACGACAGCGTCTTCGGCGGCGCCGGGGCCGACACCATGTTCGGCGGCCAGGGCAACGACCAGGTCTTCGGCGAATCCGGCAACGACGTCATCCGCGGCGATCTCGGTGCCGACACGCTGGAGGGCGGCACCGGGAACGACCTGCTGACCGGCGGGTTCGGCCCCGACGACTTCGTCGTGCGCAGCAACGGCGGCCTGGACACGATCGAGGATTTCGTCTTCGAAGACCAGGACCTGATCGTCATCCAGCGCTTCCTCAACGGCACGTCGATCGCGAGCTTCGACGACCTGATGGACGCTGCCATCCCCGCCCAGGGCGGCACGATCTTCGACCTCGGCTTCGGCAACACCCTGAGCGTGTCGAACGTTCTGCCGGGGCAGTTCCTGCCGGAGGACTTCGCCTTCATCTGACGGCTGAGCGGACCGGCGTTGAGCCCCCCATCGCGGGCGGTTATCCTGCGGCCGGCGCGATCCGGCGCCCCGCGGAGACACGCCCGTGCCGCTCGACATCGTTCATAGCGCCTGCCCGCACGACTGCCCGTCGACCTGCGCGCTCGAGGTCGAGCGCATCGACGCCCGCACCATCGGCCGGGTGCGCGGTGCCGCCGACAACCCGTACACCGCGGGTGTCGTGTGCGCGA
>JADZBA010000421.1 GCA_020852355.1 Alphaproteobacteria bacterium | reverse complement strand
TGGCCGTACTTGCCCTCGTCGAGGTTCATGCCGAACTTGCCCTCGTCGAGGGAGAGCGGGGCGGCGGCCGCGCCGAAGGCGATCAGGGTGGCGAAGGCGGCGGAAGCGATGATGGTGCGCATGGGATCCTCCTTGAGATTTCGGGCACGCCGTCCGTGCCCTTCGCTGTACCCGGAAGGTAGGGGGATCGATGCGCCCGGGCGAATCACGCCGGGTCACTAGGGCGTGAGGCCGCGATGACCGGATCGTGAGCGGCGGATCAGCCGCCGCGGCGGTCCGCGGCGTGGGCGAGGAACCAGCGGTAGGCGGCCGCGAGCCCTTCCTCCAGCGCGATGCGCGGCCGCCAGCCGAGCCCGGCGAGGACCGAGCCGTCGAGCAGGCGCTCCGGTGCGCCGTCGGGCTTCGACGGGTCGTAGCGCAGCTCGCCGGCGTAGCCGACGACGCGGGCGACGAGACGCGCCAGCTCGGCGATCGAGACGCTGGCGCCGCTGCCGACATTGACGTGCGGCGCGTCGGAGTAGCGTTCCATCAGCCGCACGCAGGCATCGGCGCAGTCGTCGACATGCAGGAACTCGCGGCGCGGCCGGCCGCTGCCCCAGATCGCGACGGGTCCGCCCTCGCGCCGGCCCGCGTCGAACTTGCGCAGCAGCGCCGGCACGACATGGCTCGACGAGGGGTCGTAGTTGTCGCCCGGACCGTAGAGGTTCGTCGGCATGGCAGAGATGAAGTCGGCACCGTGCTGGCGGCGATAGGCCTGGCACAGCTTGATGCCGGCGATCTTGGCGATCGCATACCATTCGTTGGTCGGCTCCAGCGGCCCGGTCAGCAGCGCGTCCTCGCGCGTCGGCACCGGCGCCGCGCGCGGATAGATGCAGGTCGAGCCGAGGAACAGCAGCTTTTCCACGCCGGTCCGCCACGACGCGTCGATCACGTTCTGGGCGATGGCCAGGTTGTCGTAGAGGAAGTCGGCGGGGCGGGTGTCGTTGGCGAGGATGCCGCCGACCCGCGCGGCGGCGAGGAAGACGGCGTGGGGGCGCGCCTCGCCCATCCAGCGCTCGACCGCCTCCTGCCGGCGCAGGTCGAGGCGGGCGCGGTCGACCGTCAGGATCTCGCACCCCGCGTCGGCCAGCCGCCGCACGATGGCGCCGCCGACCATGCCGCGATGCCCGGCGACCCAGACCCGCTTGCCGGCCAGGGCGTAGCGCGCCTCAGTCGTCATGGTGCGCCGCCCGGCGCTCGTCGGCGAGCGCCGCCAGGTCGGACGCCACCATCTCGCGCACCAGCTCCGCGAAGCCGATCGTCGGGCGCCAGCCGAGGCGCTCGCGCGCCTTCGTCGCATCGCCGATGAGGCGCGGCACCTCGGTCGGGCGGAAGTAGCGCGGGTCGATCTCGACGAGGATCTCGCCGGTCGCCGCGTCGACGCCCTTCTCCTCGACGCCGGCCCCGTGCCAGGCGATGTCCCGGCCGGTCTCGGCGAAGGCGATCTCGACCATCTCGCGCACAGTGTGCCCCTCGCCGGTCGCCAGGACGTAGTCGTCGGGCTCGGGCTGCTGCAGCATCCGCCACATGCCCTCGACATAGTCGCGCGCGTGGCCCCAGTCGCGGATCGCGTCGAGGTTGCCGAGGAACAGGCGGCGCTCGCGCCCGAGCGCGATCGCGGCGGCGGCGCGGGTGATCTTGCGCGTCACGAAGGTCTCGCCGCGGGTCGGGCCCTCGTGGTTGAAGAGGATGCCGTTGGAGGCGTGCATGCCGTACGCCTCGCGGTAGTTCACGGCGATCCAGTAGGCATAGAGCTTGGCGACGCCGTAGGGGCTGCGCGGGCGGAACGGCGTCGTCTCGTTCTGCGGCCAGGCCGGCACGTCGCCGTAGAGTTCCGACGTCGATGCCTGATAGAACCGGCAGTCGCCGGCACGGCCGAGGATGCGCATCGCCTCCAGCAGGCGCAGCGTGCCGAGGCCGTCGGCGTTCGCGGTATATTCGGGGGTCTCGAAGCTCACCATCACGTGGCTCTGTGCGGCGAGATTGTAGATCTCGTCGGGCCTCGTCTCCTGCACGAGCCGGATGATGTTGGTGGCGTCGGTGAGATCGCCGTAGTGGAGGAAGAACCGCACCCCCGATTCGTGGGGATCGCGGTAGAGATGGTCGATGCGCCCGGAATTGAACGACGAGGACCGCCGCTTGACGCCGTGCACGACATACCCCTTGGCCAGCAGCAGCTCGGCGAGGAAGGCGCCGTCCTGCCCGGTGACGCCGGTGATCAACGCGACCTTGCCGCTCATGGCCCCCCGGATGCGCTCCTCGTCCGCAGGCGGGTTTAGCACGAGTCGGACGGCGCGGCCCGCCCGGCCGCGGCAGGGGTGCGCGGGATGACCGGCACCTCGCCGCCGCCCGACGCCAGCCCGGCCGCGCTGCTGCTGCAGCGCCTCGACCCGGAGACGCGCCGCCTCGTCGAGGCCGCGGCCGCGACGGCCGCGCTCGATCCGGCGGGCTGGCTCGATCGCCGGGTGGTCCAGGCGGCCGGCGACGCCGGCCCGGTCGAGATCGAGGCCGCTCCCGCGGCGACCCCGGCCGCGACCCCGCCGCCGCGCCGGACGGCCCGGCCGGGGCGTCGCTTCGACACCGCACCGGTCGCCGCCGCCCTGGCGCGCGCCGGCGCCCACGGGCGCCGCGCGGCCGAGGCCGGCGTCGTGCGGGCGAGGCGGGTGACCGACGCCGGGCGCGCCGCCATCGCCCAGGCGCGCCGGCGCTGGGGCGACCGGCGGCTGGTGATCGCCGGTGGCGGCGTGGCGGGCTTCGCGGTGCTCCTCCTGATCTGGCTCCTGTGGCCGCCGCCGCCGGACTCCACAGGCTCGGTCGTCGCCTCGGTCACGCTCCCTGCCACCCCGGCGGCACCCGCGCCGGTCGCGCCTGCGACCGCCCCGGCCCCTGCGGCGTCGGCCGCGGCCGACGCCCTGCGCCAGCGGGCCGAACGCGGCGACGCGATGGCCGCGCACGATCTCGGCGTCCTCTATGCCGACGGCCGCAGCGTCACGCGCGACTACGTGCTCGCCGCGCGCTGGTTCCGCCAGGCGGCGAACGGCGGGGTCGCCAACGCGCAGTTCAACCTCGCGGTCCTGCTGGAGCGTGGGCTCGGGCTCGGCGAGAACGCGATCGAGGCGGCCCGCCTCTACCGCGCCGCGGCCGAGCAGGGTCACGCCGGCGCCCAGTACAATCTCGGCATCGTCCTGGCCGAGGGCCGCGGGGTCACCCAGGACTATGCCGACGCCGCGGCGTGGTTCCGCCGCGCCGCCGACCAGGGCTTCGCCAAGGCCGCCTACAATCTCGGCGTGCTGCACGAGCGCGGCTTCCTCGGCACCGTCGACGACGTCGAGGCCTATCGCTGGTACGCGCGCGCCCTCGAATCGGGCGACGGCGACGCCAAGGAGCGCATGGAGCTGATCGCCAGGCGCCTGACGCCGCAGGACCTCGTGCTGGCGCGCCAGCGACCGACGGGCAGCGTCGATCCCGCGGTGGTGGCGGAGGTGCAGCGCCTGCTCACCGCCCGCGGCTACAGGCCCGGCACGCCCGACGGCGCGTTCGGCGAGCGCACCGCCGACGCGATCCGCCGCTTCCAGCGCGACCAGGGCCTGCCCGAGGACGGCCAGCCGACCGCCGAGCTGCTGCAGCGCCTGGGAGGCAGCATCCCCGGTCAGTGACTTGGCTACATAAAGATATCTTTATTTGTTGTTGCAAGGCGATCGGCGGGTTGCTATTCCCCTCGCCATGCCCTCTTCCTTGGAGCCACCGATGGCCGACGCCGCCGCCGCCACCCCGCCCGACTACAAGGTCAAGGACATCGGCCTCGCCGCGTGGGGCCGCAAGGAGATCGCCATCGCCGAGACCGAGATGCCCGGCCTCATGGCGATCCGGGCGGAGTACGGGGCGAAGCAGCCGCTGAAGGGCGCGCGCATCGTCGGCTGCCTGCACATGACGATCCAGACCGCGGTCCTGATCGAGACGCTGACCCATCTCGGCGCGTCGGTGCGCTGGAGCTCATGCAACATCTTCTCGACCCAGGACCATGCCGCGGCCGCCGTCGCCGCCGCCGGCGTCCCGGTCTTCGCCTGGAAGGGCGAGACCGAGGAGGAATACGACTGGTGCATCGAGCAGACGATCACCGGTCCCGGCGGCTGGAAGCCGAACATGCTGCTCGACGACGGCGGCGACCTGACGCTGATCATGCACGAGCGCCATCCCGAGTTGCTGAAGGAAGTCCGCGGCGTCTCGGAGGAGACGACGACGGGCGTGCACCGGCTCTACGAGATGGCGAAGAAGGGCGCGCTGAAGATCCCCGCGATCAACGTCAACGACAGCGTCACCAAGTCGAAGTTCGACAATCTCTACGGCGTGCGCGAGAGCCTGGTCGACGGCATCAAGCGGGCGACCGACGTCATGCTGGCCGGCAAGATCGCGGTGGTCGCCGGCTATGGCGACGTCGGCAAGGGCTCGGCCGCCTCGCTGCGCAGCCAGGGTGCGCGCGTCATGGTGACCGAGATCGACCCGATCTGCGCGCTGCAGGCGGCGATGGAAGGCTACCAGGTCGTGACGATGGACGACGCCGCCGCCATCGGCGACATCTTCGTCACCGCGACCGGCAACGTCGACGTCATCACGCTCGACCACATGCGCCAGATGAAGGACCGGGCGATCGTCTGCAACATCGGCCACTTCGACAGCGAGATCCAGATCGCCGCGCTCGCCAATTACAAATGGGACGAGGTGAAGCCGCAGGTCGACGAGGTCGTCTTCCCCGACGGCAAGCGGCTGATCGTGCTGGCCAAGGGCCGGCTGGTGAATCTCGGCTGCGCCACCGGCCACCCGAGCTTCGTCATGAGCGCGTCCTTCACCAACCAGGTGCTGGCCCAGATCGAGCTGTGGGGCAGCCCCGGCAAGTACGGGCTGCAGGTCTACGTCCTGCCCAAGCACCTCGACGAGAAGGTCGCCGCCCTCCACCTCGCCAAGCTCGGCGCGAAGCTGACCAAGCTGACGGCGAAGCAGGCAGACTACATCGGCGTGAAGGATGCCGGCCCCTACAAGCCGGAGCACTATCGGTACTGAGCCCTCGCCTCGACGAGCTTGCCCCCGACCTTCCCCGGCCCCATCTTGATATCGTGATATCGGGAGTGGCCGGGGATGGCACAGATTCTGGTGCGCAATCTCGACGAGGAGATCAAGTCGCGGCTGCGACGCCGGGCGGATCGCCACGGACGCAGCGTCGAGGCGGAAGTCCGCGAGATACTTCGCGACGCCGTGCGCAGTGAGGATCCGACGCGACTTCCGCTCGGCAGCCGCATCGCCGCGCGCTTCGTCGGCATCGGCATCGACGACGATCTGCCGGAACTCCACGGCTCGGCCCTTCGGCCGATGGACGTCGATCGGTGATCGTGCTGGACACGAACGTGGTGTCGGCAGTGATCCGGCGCGCGCCCGAAGCGAGCGTCGTCGCGTGGCTCGACCGACAGGCCGAGGCGGACATCTGGATCACCACGATCACCGTCTTCGAAGCGCGGGCGGGACTGCTCCGCATTCCGGAAGGTAGGCGACGGGCGGAGCTGGAGGCCGCTTTTCTCCGGCTGATCCACGAGGACCTCGACGGACGCATCCTGACGTTCGACGCAGCGTCCGCGGAGCAGGCGGCGCAGCTCGCCGCCGACCGGCATCGTCGCGGCAGCAACATCGACTTTCGGGATACGGCGATCGCCGGCATCGCTATCGACCGCGGCGCGACGCTGGCGACGCGGAACCGGCGGGACTTCGCCGACCTGCCGGTGCCCGTCGTCGATCCCTGGACGGCCTGACCTTCGAACCCGCCCGCTTGCCACGCAATTGCGGCGGGGCTAGGTCTATCGGCGCAGCGGCGAGGCGCCCCGAATCGACAAGAGCGCCCGCCCGGTCGGGAGGACGGTGCGCTTGGACGGCGCTCGCAAAGCGGCAGAGGGGGAGATTCTCGCGGTCGAGGGCGTCAGCCTCGCGTTCGGGGGCGTGCGCGCGCTGAGCGAGGTCGGCTTCCGGGTCGCCCGCGGCGAGCTGTTCGCCATCATCGGCCCGAACGGTGCCGGCAAGACCTCGATGCTGAACTGCATCTCCGGCCGCTACCGGCCGCAGTCGGGCACGGTGCGCTTCAAGGGCGACGACGTCACCCACCTCTCACCCAACCATCGCGCGGCGATCGGCATCGGCCGCACCTTCCAGAACCTGGCCCTGTTCGGCCACATGACGGTCCTCGACAACATCATGGTCGGGCGCCACCACCTGCTGCGCAGCAACCTGCTGTCGGGGGCCCTCTACTGGCTGGGCGGGGCGCAGAAGGAGGAGCTGGCCCATCGCCGCGACGTCGAGGAGATCATCGACTTCCTGGAGATCCAGCACGTCCGCAAGGCGACCGCCGGCACGCTGTCCTACGGGCTGCGCAAGCGGGTCGAGCTGGCCCGCGCCGTCGCGCTCAAGCCCGACCTCATCCTCCTCGACGAGCCGATGGCCGGCATGAACCTCGAGGAGAAGGAGGACATGGCGCGCTACATCGTCGACCTCAACGAGGAATGGGGCATGACGGTGGTGATGATCGAGCACGACATGGGCGTGGTGATGGACATCTCCCACCGTGTCATGGTGCTGGACTTCGGGCGCAAGATCGCCGAGGGCCTGCCCGCCGAGGTGATGGCCCATCCCCAGGTCCGCAGCGCCTATCTCGGCGTCACCGACGACGCCGAGGCCGCGCCCGAGCCCGCGCCCGGGGTCACGTGATGAGCTGGGTCACCGCCGACTACGGGCGCTGCGACACGTTGCCCAAGCTGCTGGTCCACAACGGCACGGCCAACGCGGGCGCCGTCGCCATGCGCGAGAAGGAGCTCGGCATCTGGCGCAGCCTGACCTGGGGCGACGTGCTCGCGCGCACCCGCGCCCTCGCGCTGGGGCTGGAGACGCTGGGCGTGGGGCGCGGCCAGGTCGTCGGCATCATCGGCGACAACCGCCCGGACTGGGTGATGGGCGAGATCGCCGTCCATGCGCTGGGGGCAATGAGCCTCGGCATCTATCGCGACGCGCTGGAGGAGGAGGTCGCCTACCTCACGACCTACGCCGACATCGCGGTGATCCTGGCCGAGGACGAGGAGCAGGTCGACAAGCTGCTCGGCCTCGACGACCGCATCCCGACGGTGCGCCGCATCGTCTACGCCGACCCGCGCGGCATGCGGAAGTACGACGACCCGCGCCTGCTGCCGCTGGCCGACCTGCTGGCGGCGGGCGAGCGGCGCGCGGCCGAGGCGCCCGAGCATTTCGCGGGCCTGGTCGCCGCCGGGCGCGGCGAGGACGTGGCCGTGCTGTGCACCACGTCGGGCACCACGGCCCACCCGAAGCTGGCGATGCTGCCGGCGGGCGCGATCATCCGCCACTGCCTCAGCTATCTCTCGATCGACCCCAAGGGCAGCGAGGACGAGTACGTCTCGGTGCTGCCGCTGCCGTGGATCATGGAGCAGATCTACGCCGTCGGGAAATCGCTGGTCTGCGGCATGCGCGTCAACTTCGTCGAGGAGCCGGAGACGACGATGGCCGACTTCCGCGAGATCGGCGCGACCTTCGTCCTCTTCGCGCCGCGCGTCTGGGAGTCGATCGCGGCCGACGTCAGGGCGCGCATGATGGACGCGTCCTGGCTGAAGCAGCGGCTGTTCGAGGCGGGCATGGCGATGGGCGGCAGGGCGCTCGACGCCGGCGGCCGCTCGCGGCTGGCCGACTGGCTGCTGTTCCGCGCGCTGCGCGACCGCCTCGGCTTCTCCCGGCTGAAGTCGGCGGCGACCGGCGGGGCCGCGCTGGGGCCGGAGACGTTCCGCTTCTTCCAGGCGCTGGGCGTGCCGCTGCGCCAGCTCTACGGCCAGACCGAGCTGCTCGGCGCCTACACCATCCACAAGGCCGACGACGTCGACTTCGACACGGTCGGCGTCGCCTTCGACCAGGGGGTGGAAATCCGCATCGACGCCCCCGACGCGCAGGGCATCGGCGAGATCGTCACCCGCCATCCCAACCTGTTCACCGGCTACTACCGCAACCCCGAGGCGACCCGGGCCGACCTGCGCGAGGGCTGGATGCACACCGGCGACGCCGGCTACTTCGACCGCAAGGGCCATCTCGTCGTCATCGACCGCATCCGCGACATGGCGACGACCGCCCGCGGCGACCGCTTCTCGCCGCAGTACATCGAGAACAAGCTGAAGTTCTCGCCCTATGTCGGCGAGGCGGTGATCCTCGGCCACGAGCGCGACCATCTCGCCGCGATCATCTGCATCCGCTTCGCCACCGTGTCGAAATGGGCGGAGAAGCGGCGCATCGCCTTCACCACCTACAGCGACCTCGCCGCCAAGGATGAGGTCTACGCGCTGCTGCAGGCCGAGGTCGCCCAGGTCAACGCCAAGCTGCCGCCGGCCCAGCGCATCCGCAAGTTCCTGCTGCTCTACAAGGAGCTCGACGCCGACGACGGCGAGCTGACGCGCACCCGCAAGGTCCGGCGCGGCGTCATCAACGAGAAGTACGGCACCATCATCGACGCGATCTACGCCGGTGCCGCGTCCGTGCCGATCGATACCACGATCGCCTTCCAGGACGGCACGAAGCAGCGCATCCGCACGACGCTCAAGGTCGTCGACCCGGACGCGCGCGCGCCGGCCCGGGCGGCGTGAGGAGAGGCCGATGACGCGGAGAATCCCCACCTCACCCCGACCCTCTCCGCCCCCAGGGGGCAGAGAGGGGGAAGCCGGCATCGACGCCTCGCCCCCTCTCCGCCCCGCAGGGGGGGAGAGGGTCGGGGTGAGGTGGGGTGTCGACCGGCCGGAGCCCGCCTGATGGACTGGGCGCTTCTCCTCCAGCTCGTCGTCAACGGCCTCATCGTCGGCGCGCTCTACGGCGTCGTCGCGATGTGCTTCGTGCTGATCTACAAGGCGAGCCAGGTCGTCAACTTCGCCCAGGGCGAGTTCGTGCTGATCGGCGCCTGGGTGTGCTGGTTCTTCCTGACGAAGTACCAGATCCCCTTCGTCTGGGGCTTCCTGCTGACGCTCGCCTTCATGGTCGCCTTCGGCGTGCTGGTCCAGATCGTGGTGCTGCGGCCGATGATCGGCGAGCCGGTGATCTCGGTGATCATGGTGACGATCGGCCTGTCGATCGTCTTCCAGGCGACGATGAAATGGGCCTTCGGCGTCTTCGCCCAGCCGTTCCCGCCGATCTTCGCCCAGGAGTCGGTCACGGTACTGGGGCTGGAGGTGCGGACCGTCTACCTCGTCAGCCTCTTCGTCTCGTTGGGGATCATGGGCGGCTTCGCCTACTTCTTCAAGGCGACGCGCATGGGGCTCGCGATGCGCGCGACCGCCTTCGACCAGCAGGTGGCGCAGTCGCTGGGCATCTCGATCCGCACCGTCTTCGCCATGGCCTGGGCGATCTCGGCGGCGGTCTCGGCCGTGGCCGGCGTCGTCGTCGGCGTCGTCAACGGCGTGTCGTCGGCCCTTTCCTTCATCGGCATCAAGGTCTTCCCGGCGGTCATCCTGGGCGGCCTCGATTCGATCGTCGGCGGCGTCCTCGGCGGGGTCATCATCGGGCTGCTGGAGAACCTCGCGCACTTCGTCGACAGCCAGTGGCTGCACTGGGGCAACATGATCGAGATCGCCCCCTTCTGGGTGTTGATCGTGATCCTGATGATCAAGCCCTACGGCCTGTTCGGCACGCGCGACATCGAGCGGGTGTGATGCGGCGAGCGGACGGCATCGCGGACCGCCGGGCTATCGCCCGGCATCGGAAAGGCTGACCCATGGCCGGTGCCGCATTCCGTCCCGCGGGCGACTACCGCTCGTCCTACGCCGCGGACACGCGCATCTTCGACACCGCCGCCGGCCGCTGGTGGTGCCTGGGCGCCGTCGCGGCGCTCTGCCTGCTGCCGGTCGTCTCGGAGACCACGGGCTTCGACCTCAAGTACGAGCTGTCGCTGCTCATCCAGATCGGCT
Source organism: Alphaproteobacteria bacterium (assembly GCA_020852355.1). GTDB lineage: Bacteria > Pseudomonadota > Alphaproteobacteria > ATCC43930 > Allostellaceae > Allostella. Next base: position 1,026 of record JADZBA010000421.1, on the reverse strand, counting down.
ACCTCGGCATCGCCGCCCTGGGGCTCAACATCCTCGTCGGCTTCACCGGGCAGATCTCGATCGGGCACGCCGCCTTCTTCGGCTTCGGCGCGTTCGCCTCGCCGTTCCTCAACAACAATTTCGGCATCCCCGTGTTCTTCGCCGTCCCGCTCGCCGGCGTGATGGCGACGGCGGCGGGCATGCTGTTCGGGATCCCGGCCGCGCGCCTGAAGGGCCTCTACCTCGCCATCGCGACGCTGGCCGCGCAGTTCATCCTGCAGGACTTCTTCGGCCGCGCCGACTGGTTCTCGGGCGGCACGCACGGCGCGCCGGCGGCCCCCTTCACCGTCTTCGGCGTCGCCTTCGACACCGATGCGAGCTTCTTCTACGTCGTGCTGGCCTGGGTCGTGCTGCTCTACCTCGCCGCCGCCAACCTGATGCGCACCCGCGACGGCCGCGCCCTGGTGGCGGTGCGCGATCACTATCTCTCGGCCGAGATGATGGGCATCAACCTGACCAAGTACCGGACGATGTCGTTCGGCATCTCGGCCTTCTACGCCGGCATCGGCGGCGCGCTCTACGCGCACTACCTGGGCTTCGTCTCGGTCGAGGGCTTCACCATCCTGTTCTCGATCCAGTTCCTCGGCATGATCATCATCGGCGGCCTGGGGTCGATCATGGGCACGCTGATGGGCACCGCCTTCATGGTGCTGCTGCCCGAAGTGATGGACGGGCTGACGGGAACGCTCGCCGGCACGCGCATCGACCTGGCACTCGGCCTCAAGGAGAATCTCGCCTACCTGCGCGAGGTGGCGATCGGCGTCACCATCATCCTCTTCCTGGTGTTCGAGCCCGACGGGCTGGCGCACCGCTGGCGGCAGATCAAGGCCTACTGGAAGCTCTATCCGTTTTCGTACTAGGGTCGTCCGCAAAACCTTATCCGGGAGGAAGCAGCATGCGCAGGAAACCGTTGGTCCTGGCCGCCGCCGCGGCGTTGGTCGCGACGCCGGCAGTCGCCCAGAAGATCAATGTCGGCCATCTCGCCGA
>JADZBA010000420.1 GCA_020852355.1 Alphaproteobacteria bacterium | reverse complement strand
GGTGGCCGCATCCGTCGCCGCGCTCAGCTGGATCGACGGACCCGCCACCGCGACGTGTCCCGACGTCACCACGATGCCCGCCGTGCCCCGCACCGTGCCGATGGCCAGCGCCTGACCACCCAGGAACTCCACATCCACGGTGCCGCGCGCGGCAAAGGTGCCGACCTGGTTCGTCGCGTCGTCCAGCAGCACGGAGGCGCCCGCGGCTTCCGCCCGCGCCCGCAAGGCCGGTGCCGTCAGCACGCCGCCCGCGCCCTGCGTGATGCTGCCCGTCGTCGCCAGCAGGTCGATGAAATCAGCCGCGTTGGTCGCCGCGCTCAGCAGGATGGAGGGCCCCGTCAACTCGACATGGCCCGTTGCCGCCGCCACGCCCGCCGTGCCCAGCACCGTGCCCACCGTCAGCGCCTGCCCCGTCAGCAGCCGCAGGTCGGCATCCGCGCGGCCCGCCACCGTGCCGACCTGGTTGGTCGCCACGTCCAGCAGCACCGAGGCGCCCGCCGCTTCCGCGCGGGCACGCAATTGCGGCGCCGTCAGCACGCCCGCGGCGTTCTGCGTGATGTCACCCGCGCTCGCCAGCAGGTCGATCGCGGTGCCCGCGCCGACGGCGGCGAGCACGTTCACCGAGGGTGCGCTCAGCGACACCTGCCCGCCCGCCGCCGCCACGCCCGCCGTGCCGAGCACCGTGCCGATGGTCAGCGCCTGGCCGCCGCTGAAGGCCATGTCCACCGCCGCGCGCACGGCCAGCGTGCCGACCTGGTTGGCGGCGTCGTCCAGCAGCACCGAGGCGCCGGCGCTTTCCGCCCGCGCGCGCAGCAGCGGCGCCGTCAGCACGCCGCCCGAATCCTGCGTGATGCTGCCGGTCGTCGCCAGCAGGTCGATGGCGGTCGCCGCGGTCATCGCCTGGGTGATGTGCAGCGACGGCGCGCCAAGCCCCAGCCGGCCGGAGCCGACCGAGACGCCGGTGGTGCCGAGTACCGTCCCGAAGGTGAGCGTCTGGCCGTTCAGGAAGTCGAAGTTGACGTCCGCGCGCGCCGCCAGCGTGCCGATCTGGTTGGTCGCGTCGTCCAGCAGCACCGAGGCGCCGGCGCTCTCCGCGCGGGCACGGAGCTGCGCCGCCGTCAGCACCCCCGCCGCGCCCTGCGTGATGCTGCCCGTCGTCGCCAGGAGGTCGATGAAGGTCGACGCCGTGACGGCGGCCGCGACGTCCAGCGACGGTGCCGTCAGCACGACATGCCCGGTCGCCGCGACGACGCCCGCCGTGCCCTGCACCGTGCCGACGGTCAGCGCCTGGCCGCCCAGGAACTCCACATGCACGTTGGCGCGCGCGGCGAAAGTGGCGACCTGGCTGGTGGCGTCGTCCAGCAGCACCGAGCCGCCAGCCGCCTCGGCCCGCGCCCGCAGCGCCGGCGCCGTCAGCACGCCGGCGGCGTTCTGCGTGATGCTCCCGCCGGTCGCCAGCAGGTCGATGACGTCGCCCGGCGCGCCGCCCACGCTCAGCGCGGCCTGCAGCGCGATCGACTGCCCGCGCAGCGCGATCGGCGCCGCGTTGCCGCGCGCCACCACATCGCCGAGCACGGTCAGCGCGCTGTCGGTGGTCAGGCTGAAGCTGCCATCGGCCGGCGGCGTGGCGATCGGCGCATAGCCCGTGCGGAAGCCCGCCGTGCCCGGCACCGCGGCGAAGGCGCTGAAGCCGTCCGACGTGTCGAAGCTGGCGGTATCCGTCAGCAAGGCAAGCTGCCCGATGGCGTTGGCGTTCGGCGCGCCCAGCGTGCCGAACGCCACGCGCCCGCCCGCGAGCCCCGCGACACTGCCGACGGAGAGCGTGCCGGTGGTCTGCGTGATGTCGCCCGAGGAGAACAGTTCCAGCCGCGGCATGGCGCCGCCGAAGACCAGGTTCTGCTCGCCGAACTGGATGTCGCCCGCCGCCGGCGTGCGCGTGCCTTCGAGCGGACCGGCGACGCGCAGATCGGTCGCCACCGCGCCGATGCGCAGCACGCCGGCCGCGCCGACATCGATGTTGCCGCCGGCGATCTCGGCGGCGGAGAGATGCAGCGCGGTCGTCGGGTCCGCGGCGAAGCCGAGCAGCACCGTCCGCCCGGCGGTGACCGGCCGCAGCGTCACCGTGCCGCCGCTGGCGACCAGGCGCGCGCCGAGCTGGAGGTCGTCCGCCACCAGCGTGATCCCCGGCAGCGCCGCGCCGACCGGGTCGTTCGCGACGATGTCGGCGCCGACGACGAGGCTCGGTACCGTGAAGAAGGAGGTGAAGCCGGTCAGCGCATCGGCGATCTCCGGCAGCGTCGCGTTGACCCGCAGCGTGATGGCGCCGGTCGCCTCCGCCCCGTTCGCGAGGCCGTCCAGCGCGGCGATGCGGTTGACCAGGTTCGCGCCATCCAACGTGACCGAGCCGCCGGCCGCGACGCCGAGCTGCTCGACATTCAGCCGGCCGGTGGATTGCGTCACCGTCCCGCCCGTGCGCAGCACCAGCCCGCGCGCGGCGAAGTCGGTGGGCGTGGCGGAGGCGCCGGTGACACGCAGGTCGACATCGCCGCCGAACAGCAGGTCGCCCGCCGTCGCGCTGCCGACCGCGACCAAGCCGAAGCGTGGCGTGACGGCATCGCGGTTCCAGGTGGAGAGGCGGCCGATCTCGGCATTGTTGAGGAACAGCGCGCCGCCGGGAGGGCCGCCGAGATCGGCGCCGAGCACGACGGCACGGCCCGCGCTGTGCGGCGCGAGTTCGATGATGCCGGCGGCCGCGCGCACCGAACTGCCGGCCAGGATGTCCATGTCGTCGGCGAAGAGGGAAAGCCGCCCGCCGGCGGCCTGCTGCACGTCGCCCGTGGTGAAGCCGGCGGCGACGAGGCCATCGACGGTCAGCAGCGACTGCGCGCTGCGCAGCGCGAAGCCGGCCTCCGTGGCGTTGCTGGCGGCGACGCCGGCGCGGAAGGTGCCGAGCCGGTCCACCTGGTTGGCGGCAACGCCGAGATCGGTGGCGAGCGCCGATTGCCCGGTGAGCAGCGGCGTCGTCAGGATGCCCGTCGCATCCTGCGTGATGCCGCCGGTGCTGGCGCGCAGGTCGATCTGCGTCGCCGCGGAGGCGCCCTGCGCGAAGTGGAACGACGGCGCGCCGAGCATCACCGCCCCGGTCGCCGCCTGCACGCCGGCGGTGCCCTGCACCGTGTCGATCGTCAGCGCCTGGCCGCCGAGGAAGGCGACATCGACGTTGGCGCGCGCGGCGAGCGCGCCGACCTGGTTGGCGGCGCCGTCGAGCAGCACGGAGGCGCCGGCGGCCTCGGCGCGGGCGCGCAGTTGCGCCGCGGTCAGGATGCCGGCCGCGCCCTGAGTGATGCTGCCGGTGGTCGCGCGCAGGTCGAGGAAGGTGGAGGCGTTGGTGGCGGCGGCGACACCGACCGCCGTCGCGGTCAGCGCGACGTGGCCGGTGGTGGCGACGATGCCGGCGGTGCCGAGCACCGTGCCTACCGTCAGCGCCTGGCCGTCGAGGAACTCGAAGTCGACACTGGCGCGGCCGGCGACGGTGCCGACCTGGCTGGTCGCATCGTCGAGCAGCACGGAAGCGCCGGCCGCCGACGCGCGCGCGCGCAGCTCGGGCACCGTCAGCACGCCGGCGGCGTTCTGCGTGATGCTGCCGGTCGTCGCCAGCAGGTCGATGGTGGTCGCGGCCGACACGCCGGCCTGCACGGCGATGGCGGTCGACTCCAGCGCCACCTGCCCGGTCGCCGACTGCACGCCGGCGGTGCCGGCGACGGTGCCGATGGTCAGCGTCTGGCCGTTGAGGAACAGGAAGTCGCCATCCGCGCGCCCCGCCAGCGTCCCGACAAGGTTCGTCGCGTCGTTGAGGTCGACGCTCGCGCCCGCCGCCGCGGCGCGCGCGCGGAGCGAGCCGGCGCCGATCGCCTGCGTCTGCGTGATGCTGCCGGCGTCCGCCAGCAGGTCCACCACGCCCGGCGCGCTGATGCCGTTGGTGCCGGCGACCGCGCCAATGAGCAGGCCGTTGTCGTCGCGGACCGCGAAGCCGTTGCTGCCGCCCGCGGCGCTGCCGGCGACCGCGCCGGCGATGGCGTTCGCCTGGGTGTTCAGCACCACCGCGCCATCCAGCGCGCGCGCGCGCAACGAGCCCGCGGTGATCGCGCCGGACTGCGTGATGTCGCCGACGTCGGCGCGCAGATCGACAATCTGCCCGGTCGCACCAATGCCCGCGACGGCAAAGCCATCGGCATCGCGGAAGGTCACGTTGCCGAGCGACTGCACGAACAGGCTGCCGACGACGTTCGCCCGGTCGAGCGTCATGCCGGTGACGAGCGTGGGTCCGCCCTCGCCGCCGCGCACGTCGAGCGTGCCGGCGGTGATGACGCCGCCCGGCTGCGTTACCGCGCCATCGGTACGCAGGTTCAGCGTGTTCGCCGCGCCGACATCGACATTGCCGTTCAGCACCAGCCCGCCATCGGCGCGCAGCGTGGAGGTGGCGTTGGCATCGACCGGGCCGTTCACCGTCAGCGTGCCGCCCGTGCGGATGTTCACCGCGCCCGAGGCGCTCGCCGCGCCGAGCGCACCGATCGTGTTGCCGGATTGCTGCAAGGTGAAGTCGCCGGCGCTGGCCGCGCCGCTCACCGCCGCGACGGTCAGCGTGCCACCGGTCTGCGTCACGCTCGCGCCCTGCATGTCGAGCACGCCGACGCCGGCAAGGTTGAGCACGCCGGATATCTCGACCGCGCCCGGTGTCGGCGCGACGCCGCTGCCGAGGCTGCGCAGCGACAGCGTGTT
>JADZBA010000419.1 GCA_020852355.1 Alphaproteobacteria bacterium | reverse complement strand
CGGCGCGGTACAGGCGCATGCCCTGCGGGCGGATCGACACCGTCGCCGTCGGCCCGCCCTGGGGTGCGGCGAGGCCGAGCCCCGCGGTCGGCAGGGCGAAGCCGTCGAAGCCGAGGTGGCCGTCCTGCCAGCGTCCCTCCAGCAGGTTGGTGCGGCCGATGAAACCGGCGACGAAGCGCGTGCTGGGGCGCGTGTAGAGCACGTGGGGGGCGTCGACCTGCTCGATGCGGCCGGCGTTCATGACGGCGATGCGGTCGGACGTCGCCATCGCCTCGGCCTGGTCGTGGGTGACGTAAACGGTGGTGATGCGGAACTCGTCGTGCAGGCGGCGGATCTCGAAGCGCATCTCCTCGCGCAGGTTGGCGTCGAGGTTGGAGAGCGGCTCGTCGAGGAGCAGCACCGCCGGCTTGACGACGATCGCCCGGGCCAGAGCCACGCGCTGCTGCTGGCCGCCCGACAGCTCGGCGGGGTAGCGGCCGGCGAGGTGGCCCATCTGCACGATGTCGAGGATCTCGCCGACCCGGCGCGTCACCTCGGAAGTGGCCAGCTTGCGCAGCTTGAGGCCGAAGGCGACGTTCTCGGCCACCGTCATGTTCGGCCAGATGGCGTAGCTCTGGAAGATCATCGACATGCGCCGGCGCTCGGGCGGCAGCACCGAGCCCGGCGCCGAGATCACCTGGCCGTCCATCTCGATGGTGCCGGCGGTGGGCTCGATGAAGCCGGCGATCATGCGCAGGCTCGTCGTCTTGCCGCAGCCCGAGGGGCCGAGCAGCGACACGAACTCGCCCTCCTCCAGCGCCAGGTCGACGCCGTCGACCACCGTCGTCGTGCCGAAGACCTTGCCCAGGCGCCGCAGGACCAGACGAGGCATCCGCTATTCCCTCCGCAGCATGAAGTCGCGCCCGACCAGCCTGGTGCCGACGGCGACCAGCGCCAGCGTGATCACCAGCATCAGGCCGCCCAGCGCCGCCACGACCTCGAAATTTCCGGCTTCGCTGAGGTCGTAGATCAGCACCGCCATCGTCAGCGTCTTGGGCCCGACCAGGAACACCGCGGAGGACAGCTCGCGCGCCGAGACGATGAAGACCAGCAGCCAGCCGCCGAGCAGGCTCTTGCGGATCAGCGGCGCGGTGATGCGCGCGATCGTGCGCAGCCGCCCGCTGCCCAGGATGCGGGCGGCCTCCTCCATCTCCGGGTGCACCGAGCGGATGGCGGCGGTCGAGTTGGCGTAGGCGATCGGCAGGAAGCGCGCGGTGAAGGCCAGCACGATGATGATCGAGGTGCCGTAGAGGGCGAGCGGCGGCGCCGCATAGGCGGCGTAGAAACCGATCGCCATGACGATGCCGGGAATGACGAAGGGCGCCATCGCCAGGAAGCCGAGCGCGCCCGAGAAGGGCACCAGCCGGCGGCCGGCGATGTAGGCGACGAGCAGCGCCAGCGCCGCGGCGAACGTCGCGGCGAGGCTGGAGAAGAGCAGCGTGTTCCAGATCGACTGGATGGCCATCTCGTGGCGGAACAGCAGGTACTCGTAGTTGCTCAGCGTCAGGTTGTCGAAGCTGAAGCCGCGTCCCCAGCCCTTCGCGAACGACGCCTGGACCAGCACCAGCATCGGCAGGGCGACGGCGAGCAGGCCGACGAGCGCGCACCAGGCGAACACGACCCAGCGCCAGGGCCCGAGCCGGATCGGCCGCCGCTCGCCGCCCTTGCCGGTCTGCGAGACGAAGCCCTTGCGGGCGAGCAGCAGCCTCTGGGCGATGATCATGACGACGGTGATGCCGAGCAGGGGCATCGCATAGGCGGACGCCACCTCCACCCGTACCGGATACTCGAAGAACTGCCAGAGCTGGGTGGTGACGACGTTGATGCGCGCCGGAATGCCGATGATCGCCGGCGTGCCGAAGAGCGCGATCGTCTCCAGGAAGACGACGATGGTGCCGCCGACGATGGCCGGCAGGACGAGCGGCAGGGTGATCCGCCGCGTCGCCGACCAGGTGCCCGCACCCAGGATGTTGGCCGCGTCCTCCATCTCCGAGGACACGAGGTCGAGGGCGGACTTCACGAAGATGAAGACCAGCGGGAAGGAGTGGAGCGCGATGACCGCGGCGAGGCCCGGAAAGGTGTAGACGTTGACGAGCGGGGCGGAGGCACCGGTCGCCCAGCGCCAGACCTGGTTGATGAAGCCCGCATTGGGTCCCGCCAGCAGGATCCAGCCGATCGCGGCGAGGAAGGGCGGCAGGATGAAGGCGCCGAGTACCGCGATCCACACCACCCACTTGCCCGGCATGTCGGTTCGCGACACCGCCCAGGCCATCGGCACCGCCAGCACGGTGGCGATGGCCGCGGCCAGCGCCCCCAGCTCCAACGAATGCACCAGCGCCTCGACGTAGCGGGCGCGGCCGTAGGCGGTCAGGTAGTTGTCGACGGTGAATGCGCCGGTGCCCCGCGTCTCGAAGCTGACGACGAGGAGCTTGCCGAGCGGATAGGCGACGAGAACCAGCAGCACGGCCGCCAGCGCCACCCACAGCAGCGTCGCCGGCTCGACGTTGCGCAGCCGGGCTGCAAGGGAGGCGGTGCGGGCGGCGGCACCCGGCGCGGTCGTGTCGGTCATGCTCGGGCGATCCGCTCCTCGGGGAGGCGATGGCCCGCGGGAGCCCGGCGCGCCAATCGCCGGGTCGCCGCGGGCGAGGGAACGACGCGGCTCAGACGCCGAAGACGTCGCGCCAGACCTCCCGCATCTCCGGCACGCCCTTCTCCGCCTCCGCCATGGTCGGCATGATGAGCTTGATCTCATTGAGCGGCCGGCCGCCGACCGGCGGCGGCACCTCCGGACGCAGAGACTCATTGAAGAATCTGGTGATCACGCGCGAATACTCGGGCCCGGTCGCGAACTCCATGAACAGCTTGGCGGCGTTCGGGTGCGGCGCGTTGGCGATGATCGCGGTCGGCGCCGGCGTCGCCACCGTGCCGTCGGTCGGATAGATCAGCTTGAGCGGGTTGCCGCGCGACATGCTGAGCAGCGTCGTGGCGGACGGGATGGCGATGCCGATCGCGCGCTCGCCGCCGTTCATCAGCGTCACCGGGTCCATGCTGGACCGCCCGATCTGCGGCTTGTTGCGCTCGAGCTTCTTCAGGTAGTCGGCGCCGTACATCTGCTTCATCATCAGCGCCCAGATGCCGATGGCGCCGCTGTAGCCCGGATGGCCGATGGCGATCTGGTCCTTCCATTTCGGATCGAGCAGGTCGGTCCAGCTCTTCGGCGCATCGGCCGCCGACACCTTCTGGGTGTTGTAGCCCATGAGATAAAGGCCGAAGTAGCAGATCTGGAAGGTGTCGTCGGGATCGCCCCTGCGCGCCGCCTCGATCATCCCGTCGGCGTTCTTCGGCCGGAACTTCATCAGCAGCCCCTCGCGCTTGAGGAAGCTGTAGTGGCCGGAATCCGTCGAGCTCAGGATGTCGCACTGCGGCGTGCGGGCGCGCAGGTCCTGCGACAGGCGCTGGAAGGCGACCTGGGAGGTGCTGCGGATGACGTTGGCCTTGAGGCCGGGATAGCGTTCGGCGAAGGCCTGGCCGACGGCCTCGCCCGGCTCGGCGCTGAGCTGCCCCGAGTACCAGGTGACCTGGCCCTCCTTCTTCGCGGCCTCGTAGAGCTGCCGCTCGTACGGGCCCATCTCCTGCGCGCTCGCATGATGGCCGCCCAGCGCGCCGACGGTGCCCAGCGCCGCGCCCGCCTTGAGCAGCGTGCGCCTCGTGATGTTCGTCATGGTGCCGTTTCCTCCTGCCGTTTCGGTGTCGCCGGGCATCGTTGCGGACGGATCCGGCCGATGCCTCGCGCGCCTCGCGTTCCTAGTGCCCGACGAATACCGGGCGCCGCTTCTCCATGAAGGCCCGGCGGCCCTCCTTGTAGTCGTCGCTATCGAAGCAGGCGCGCTCCAGCGCCGCCATGCGTTCGGGGTTGCGCTGTGCCGGATCGACCGCCAGCTCGTCGATCATCGCCTTCGAGGCGCGGATCGACAACGGCGCGTTGCCCGCCATCTCGGCCGCCATCGCGGTCACGGTCGGCGCCAACGCGTCGGGCTCCACCACGAGGTCGACGATGCCGAGGTCGAGGGCCTCGGCCGCCGGGTACTGACGGGCGAGGAACATGATCATCTTGGCCTTCGACGGGCCGGTCAGCGCCGTCAGGCGGGCGAGCGCCTCCTGGGCGTAGGCGATGCCGAGGCGGGCCGCGGGGATGCCGAAGCGCGCATCCGTGGACGCGATGCGGATGTCGGCACGCAGCGCCATCGCCATGCCGCCGCCCATGCAGAAGCCGCGGATCATCGCGATCAGGGGCTTGTCGAGCGCCTTGAATGCCGCACCGGCCGCCGCCGAGCGGGCGCGGTAGGCCTCCTGCGCCGCCGCGTCGGCCCGCACCTTCTCGAACTCGCTGATGTCGGCGCCGGCGGTGAATGCCTTGTCGCCGGCCCCCTGCATCACGACGACGCGGACCAGAGGATCGGCGGCGAACGCGTTCACCGCGATGGCGATCCCGTCCCACATCTCGACGGAGATCGCGTTGCGCCGCTCCGGCTGGTTGAAGGTCAGCCAGCCGACGCCGTCGCGCCGCTCGGCCAGGACCTTGCCGGTGGGAAGCTCGATGCGCGAATCGCCGTCCATGACTCTCCGTTCCTTCCAGGCAGCGGCCGGGCGAGGGCGCGCGCGGCCCCCGCCGGCCCGCTAGATGACGCCGTCGGCGCGGAGCTTCGCGATGGCGGCGGTGTCGTAGCCGAGGGCCGCCAGCACCTCGTCCGTGTGCTGCCCGGCGTCGGCGGTCGGCATGCGGATGCTGTCCTCGATGCCCTCGAGGTTGATCGGCGTGCCGACCACGCGCTGCGCGCCGAGCCGCGGATGCTCGACCGGCCGGGCAAGGCCCAGATGCTGCACCTGCGGGTCGGCGAACGTCTGGTCGATGGTGTTGATCGGGCCACAGGGGATGCCGGCGCCGTCGAGCACCTCGATCCAGTGCAGGCTCGGCTTCTCGCTCGTCACCTCGGCGATCGCCTGGTTGATCGCGGCACGGTCGCGCGAGCGCCCTTCGCCGTTCGACCATTCCGGGCGCGCCAGCCATTCGGGCCGGCCGAGGGCCTCGCAGAAGCGCCCCCACAGCCGCGGCGAGGAGGCGGCGATGGTGATCGGCCGGTCGGCGGTCGGATAGACGCCCGTCGGAATCGAGGTCGGATGGTCGTTGCCCGCGGGCTTCGCCACCTCGCCGGCGAGCAGCCAGCGTGACGCCTGGAAGTCGAGCATGAAGACCTGCGCCTCCAGCAGGCTGGTATGCACCCAGCGGCCCTCGCCGGTCTCCTCGCGCTGGAAGAGCGCCATCATGGTGGCCAGCGCCAGCAGGTTGCCGGCGGTGAGGTCGGCGATGGGGATGCCGACGCGTAGCGGCTTCTGCCCCGGTTCGCCGGTGATCGACATCAGCCCGCCCATGCCCTGGGCGATCTGGTCGACGCCGGCGCGGTGGCCGTAGGGACCGTCCTGGCCGAAGCCGGAGATCGAGGCATAGACGATGCGCGGGTTGATCCGCCGCACGCTCTCGTAGTCGACGCCCAGGCGATACTTCACCTGTGCTCGCATGTTCTCGACGATCACGTCGGCGCCGGCGGCCATGCGGAAGAAGATCTCCTTGCCCTTCTCGGACTTGAGATCGAGCTTCATCGCCCGCTTGTTGCGATGCAGGTTCTGAAAGTCGAAGCCGTCGCGGTTGCCGACCTCGCCCACGCCCGCGGCGGGAGGCTCGATGCGGATGACGTCGGCGCCCCAGTCGGCGAGATGGCGCACGCAGGTCGGCCCGGCACGCGCCACCGTCAGGTCGAGGACCTTGATCCGGCGCAGCGGCAGGCCGGCCGTCGACCGGCTGTCCGCGTGAGGGGTGGCGTCGTTCATCGCCGCTCTCCCGATCCGTCGTGCCTGGAATGCGTGCAGGATGTCGAGTGTCGACACTTCGAGATGGCCTGATACCGCCTTCTTCCTGTACGTTCCGTCCCTATGCTGTGGTTTATAGCTGGCGTCCCGGCAGATTGTAAACAATGTCGCCCGTGTCCGGGCGCGCGGGCGCGATGACCGGCGCGCTCGCCCCCGCGCCGCTGGCGAGCCGCGTCCAGGGGGCGCTCGAGCGCATGATCCTGGAGGGCGCGCTGGCCCCCGGCGAGCGCCTCAACGAGATCGCGCTCGCCCGCCGGCTCGGCGTCAGCCGCGGCCCCGTGCGCGAGGCGGCGCGCGCACTGGAGCGCACCGGCCTCGTGACCGTCATCATGAACCGCGGCGCCTTCGTGCGCGCGCTCTCGGTCGACGAGGCCATCGACATCTACGAACTCGCCACCCTGCTGTTCGCCTTCGCGTCGGCCCAGCTCTCCCAGACGGTGGACGCCGCCCGGGCGGGCGAGCTCGTCCGGCTGGTCGACGGCATGGACGCGGCCATCGCGGCCACCGACCGCGAGGCGTTCTTCGAGCGCAACAGCCGCCTGCACGAGCGCATCGTCGCTGCGGCCCGCAATCGCGAGGTGGCGACCGCCTATCTCGGCTACACCAAGAAGCTGCAGCTCTTCCGGCGCCGCTCGTTCGAGCCCAGCGCCAACATGGGCGAGGCCAATGCCGAGCACCGGCGCCTCGTCGAGGCGATCCTCGCGGGCGACGCCGACCTGGCGCGCCGCCGCGCCGAGGAGCACGGCCGCGCCGGACGGGCCAGGTTCCTGGCGGCCATCGACTTCCACGAGCCCGACGCGGCGGACCGCGCCGCCTGATCCCCGACCCCGGGGCAGCACGGACGCCCGCGCCGGCGCACCGGCGAAGCCGTCCTTCCGCCTTGCCTTTGCCGCATTCGGCTGGCTTCATCCGACGCTTGTCCGCATGGTCGCCCGGCCCCCCGGCCCCCGGGGTGACCTCCGACGTTTCCGACGAGGTCCCGATGCGCGTCTTCTCCCTGCCGACCGGCCGTCGCTCCGTGCTCGCCATGACCTTCGCGGCCCTGGTGATGGCGACCGCGGCGCCGCGTGACGCCGGCGCCCAGACCGGCGCGGCCACCCTGACGCCCGAGCAGCGCGCCGACATGACGCGCATCGAGAGCTATCTCTCGGGCGTCCGCACCCTGCGGGCGCGCTTCGTCCAGGTCGCCTCCAACGGCGCCTATGCCGAAGGCACGTTCTACCTGTCGCGTCCGGGCCGCCTGCGCTTCCAGTACGACCCTCCGACGCCGCTGCTGATCGTCGCCGACGGCAGCGTGGTCTATTCCTACGACACCGGGCTGAAGCAGACGACGCAGATCCCGATCAACCTGACGCCCCTGTGGTTCCTGCTGCGCGAGCGCATCCAGTTCACCGGCGACGTGACGGTCACCCGCTTCGAGCGCCAGGGCGGCGTCATCCGCATCGCCCTGGTGCAGACCAAGGACCCGGCCGCGGGTTCGGTTGAGCTGGCGTTCCAGGCGGAGCCGCTGGCGCTGCGCCAATGGTCGGTGACCGATGCCCAGGGCATCACCACGAACATCGCGCTGACCGAGACACGCCAGGACGTGGCGCTCGACCGCAGCCTCTTCGTGTTCGACGAGAACCAGCCGGGCGGCGTCACCCAGCATCAGTGACGGCCATGGCCGCGGGCACCGCCCGCCGGACCGTCCCGGGGACGGCGATTCTCGCCGCCGCGCTGGCGCTCGCATCGCCCGCGACAGCCGATCTTGCGCAGTGCGACCGCCTGGCCGGCCTGCCCCTGCCGTGGCTGGGGCACGGCGAGCAGCCGCCGCCGCGACCCGGGCCGCGCCTCGCCCGCCTCGACCCCGAGCCTGCGATCGCCGCCTGCCGCGAGGCCGTGGCCGCCGATCCGTCGCTGATCCGCGCCCATTTCCAGCTCGGCCGCGCGCTCGACAAGGCGCAGCGCTGGAACGAGGCGGTGGCGAGCTACCGCCGCGCGGCCGAAGAATCCTACGCGCCGGCCCAGACCGCCCTCGGCCGGCTGTACGAGGATGGACGCGGCGTGCCCCAGGACTCGGCGACCGCGCTGCGCTGGTATCGGCTCGCGGCGATCCAGAGCTTCCCCCCGGCCGACACCGCGATCGGGGCCCTCAATCTCGATGGCGAAGGGATGAAGCGCGACCCGCGCGAGGCCGCGCGCTGGTTCCGCCAGGCCGCCGAACGCGGCGACCCGCAGGCGCAGCTCATGCTGGGGCGCCTCTTCCAGCAGGGCCGCGGCGTCGTCGCCGACGAGATGGCCGGCGCCGAGTGGATCGGGCGCGCCGCCGCCCAGGGCGAGGCCGAGGCGGAGACGGCCTACGGCTTCGTGCTCCAGGAGGGGCGCGGCGTCCCGCGCGACCTGGCCGAGGCGGCACGCTGGTTCCGCCGGGCGGCCGAGCAGGGCGACGCCCAGGCGCAGGCGCAGCTCGGCTGGGCCTACGAGCAGGGGCTGGGCGTCGCGACGAACGAGACCGAGGCGGCGGACTGGTATCGCCGCGCCGCCCGCCAGGGCGCGGCCGACGCCCAGCGTAATCTCGCCTGGCTCTACCAGCAGGGCCGCGGCGTGCGGCAGGACTACGGCCAGGCCGCGCGCTGGTACGAGGCCGCCGCCGGCCAGGGTGACGCACGCGCCCAGGTGGCGCTGGGCTGGCTCTACGAGCAGGGGTTCGGCGTGCCGATCGACGAGGCGGCGGCCGAGCGCTACTACCGGGCGGCCGCCCAGCAGGGTTTCTGGCAGGGGCAGAACTCGCTCGCCTGGTTCCTCGCCATCCGCAACCGCGACCTGCCCGAGGCACAGCGCCATGCCCGCGCCGCGGCGGCACAGCAGCCGCGGTCCGGCGATGTCCAGGACACGCTCGGCTACACGCTCTTCCGCATGGGGCGGCTGGCCGAGGCGGCCGCGGTGCTGGAACGCGCGACGGGCCTGGAGGCGGTCGAGCCCGGCGCCCTGCGCGAGCATCTGGGCGACGTCTACGCCGCCATGGGCCGGCAGGAGGCGGCGCGCGCCGAATGGGAGCGCGCGCTCGCCCTGCACCCGACCGCCATCCGGCGCATCCGTCTCGAGGACAAGCTCAAGGCGCGATGACGCCGGGCCGCGGCGCTACTGCTGCAGCATCCAGCGCGACCAGCGCTCCTTGACGGTGTTGCCGTTGTCGGCCCACCAGGCGAGGTCCGTCCAGAACTGCTTGGGCAGGTTGTCCGGGCTGGTCGGCAGGTAGGGGATCATCTTCGGATCGGTGAACTTCGTCGCGTCGAGGTTCAGCCCGGGATAGCCGATGATGTCGGCGTACTTGCCCTGCGGCTCCGCCTCGGCGGCGAGAGCCAGGAACTTCTGACCCCAATAGGCGTTCTTCGCCCCCTTGGGGATGCCGAACGCGGATTCCTTGATCGACCCCTGATTCCATTCCATGACCAGCGGCGCGCCCGCGGCGATCGCGGCGTAGTAGCGGCCATTCCAGGCCGTGCCGAGGACCGCTTCCTTGTCGATCAGGAGCTGGGCCGACTGCGCCCCGGTGGTCCACCACACCGCGATGTGCTTCTTGATCTGGTCGAGCTTGCGGAAGGCGCGGTCGACGTCGAGCGGATAGAGCTTGTCCGCCGCGACGCCGTCGGCGAGCAGCGCGAACTCCAGGTTGTCGGTCGGGCTGTTCTGCAGCGTGCGTGGCCCCGGGAACTTCGCGACGTCCCAGAAGTCGGCCCAGCTCTTCGGCCGCTGGCCTTCCTTGAAGACGTCGCTGCGGTAGCCCATCACGGTCGAGTAGACCGCCTTGGGAAAGACGTAGGCGCGATTCTGCAGATGCTTGGGAAAGCGCGACAGGTCGATGATCTTGAGGTCGAGCCGCTCCAGCAGGCCGGAACGCTCGGCGCGGATCGCGTCCTCGCCGCCGATCTCGGTGACGGTCCACTCGACGTTGCCGGTCTGCACCTGGGCCTGCAGCTTGCCGAGGTCGACCGGGCTGGTGGCCACCACCTTGATGCCGTAGCGGCGCTCGAACTCGCTGTAGAAGAGCTGGCGCATGGCGCTCTGCATGGCGCCGCCGGAATCGTTGATGACGATCTGCGCCGGCTTGGGCGGCTCGGCCTGGGCCAGCGCGGCCGTGGCCGGCGCGACGGCGGCGAGCGTCGCCAGCGCGCCCTTCAGGATCTGTCTGCGGCGGAACGAAGTCATGGTCGTTGCCCTCCTGTCACCCCGTGAATGCCCCTATCGCCAGCGACCCTCGACCCGGTCCCAGCTGTCCGTCCGCAGGTCGCTCTCGCCCTGCACCAGGAGCCGCTTGGCGATCTTCTCCGACGGCGTCTTGGGAAACGCGTCGCGGTAGGCGAGGTAGCGCGGCACCTTGAAGCGCGCGAGGCCGGCGGCGCAATGGCCGAGGATGCGCTCGGGCGGCACTTCGTCGCGGGTCAGCCCGGGCTGGAGCACGACATAGGCCTTCACCTCCTCGCCGCGGACGGGGTCGGGCACCGGCACGACCGCCGCCTCGCGGACCTCGGGCAGGGCACCCAGCACCGCCTCGACCTCGCGCGCCGCGATGTTCTCGCCCGCGCGCCGGATCATGTCCTTGATCCGCCCGACGATGTGGAAGTAGCCGCGCGCGTCCTGGCGGAAGAGATCGCCGGTGCGGAACCAGCCGTCATGAAAGGCGGCCTCGGTCGCCTCGGGATTCTTGTAGTAGCCATGCAGCATCCCGGGCCCGCGGATCTCCAGCTCGCCTTCCCCGCCCGGCGGCACCGGCCGTCCGTCGGCGCCGACGATGCGCGCCTCGCGGAACGGCGAGGGGATGCCGCAGGAACCCGAGCCGACCATGTCGACCGCCTCGATCGGCATGAACATGCCCGAGCCGATCTCGGTCATGCCGTAGGCCTCGCGCGCGACGAAGTCGAAGCGCCGCTCCAGCTCCGCATGCTCGTGCTTCGGCAGGCCGTAGACGTTGACCCGCACGATCTCGTTGTCGGGGTCGCGCAGATCCGGCGGCTGCTTGACGACGATGGCCGGGAAGAGGGTGAACTGGATGCGGCGCTCGCGGACCCAGCCCATGAACCGGGTGGCGCTCTGCCGGCGCGCCACGAACAGCGTCGCGCGCAGCCACAGCGCCATCGTCAGCAGCCACTGCGGGTCCATGTAGAAGAACGGCGTCGCCGCCAGGATCCGCTCGTAGTCGCGCCCGTCGCGCCGCGCGTTGACCAGCCCGGCCTGCAGCCAGTAGCGCTGCGACAGCATGCAGCCCTTGGGCAGCCCGGTCGTGCCCGAGGTGTACTGGATGTTCAGCAGGTCGTCGTGGCCGACCGGCTCCGGCGCCGCGAAGTCGTCGGGCTGCCCGTCCCCGAGCGTCTCCCACGCGCGGTGGCCCGGCGTCGCCTCGCCGACCACGAAGATGCGCTCGGCCGCGAGGCGCCCCGGCGGCGGGGCGAACCCGGCGAGGCAGGTGGCGTCGACCACCGCCCACTCGACGTCGCCGTCCTCGACCACGTAGGCGATCTCGCGCGGCGTGTAGGCGACGTTCATCGGCACCATCACCGCGCCGAGCCGCGCCAGCGCCAGCCAGGTCAAGGGGAAGGCGGCGACGTTGGGCAGCATGACGGCGACGTGCGTCCCCTTGCGCACCCCGGCCGCGGCGAGGCCGGCGGCGAGCCGGTTCACCGCCACCCGCAGCCCGGCGAAAGTCATCGTCTCGCCGCTCTCGAAGAAGTTCCAGGCCAGCCGGTCGGGAGCGGCCGCCGCGGCGGCATCGATCAGGGCCCCCATGTTGGCCGGCAGTGGCGTCGCCTCGATCGCCCGGCGGCGATGCTCGACGGAGGGGACGGGCTGGTCCAGGACGGCCTGGCGGAGCATCGTCGGATCCCTTCGGTCAGCCCTGGCCGCGCAGCTCGGGCGGCGTCAGCCGCTGCCGGTCGAGCGGCGTTACCGTGGTGCCGACGGCGCGGGCGGCGAGGATCGGCGGGTCGAGCAGCGCGCCATGGGTCTTTTCGGTGCCCATCCCGAAGCCGCGGGCGACGACGTGCGCCTCGTAGGCGCGCCGGCGCGAGGTGCGGCCGACCGCGAGCAGGCGCGCGGTCACGCGCACGAAGTCGCCGTGATAGACCGGCGCCAGGAACTCCACCGATTCGAAGGCGCGCATCAGCCCGCCGTCGCCGTCCAGCATGTAGGCGAGCTTGGTGCCTGCCATGCCGAACAGCTCGACGATGGTGCCGAGCGACACGACGCCGTCGGCGTAGTGGCTGTCGACCCTGACCTCGATCTCCGCGACCCAGCGGTCCAGCGCCGCATCGGTCATCGCCGCCCTCGCATGTTCTACGGAACGAATGTGCCGGACACGTTCGTCTGAAACATTTGTTCCGTCAACGGCATTGTGGCCCGCGCGGCTATCCTGCGTCGCCGTCGCGCCAGTAGACGCCGAACTCCTCGCGCCGGCGGAACTCCGCCTCCACGCGGTCGACCGCCGCCCGGCCGCCGCGGGCGACCAGACAGCAGACCAGCGCCTCCAGGAGCGTCATCGTCGGCACCAGCGACTGGTAGAAGGAGGCGCCGGCGGTGGGCACCAGGAAGAGATGGTCGGCCAGTTGCGCGATCGGCGAGAGCTTCTGGTCGGTCAGCGCGACGACCTTGGCGCCGGCCGCGCGGGCGGCGCGGGCCACCTTCACCGCCTCGGCCGCATAGGGGTCGTAGCTGATGGCGAGCAGCGCGTCGCGCGGCCCGATGCCGGCGAGCTCGTCGATCAGCATGCCGTGGCCGCCGTCGAGCAGCACGACCCCCGGCATGAACGTGCGCAGAACATAGTGGAAATGGAACGTCGCCGCGTAGTTGCTGCGCAGGCCGAGCAGATGGACGGTGCGAGCGCGCGCGAGGCACAGGCCGGCCGCCTCGACGTCGGCGGCCGGTATCGCGCCCAGCATCGCCGCGATGTTCGCCGCCTGCGTCTCGCCGGCGGCCCGCCACACCGCGGCGAAGCCGCCGCGGCCGCGGCGCGCCACCAGGTTCTGGGCATGGGAGGAATAGCGCGCCGAGGCGGAATGCAGCCCGTCGCGCAGCACGTCGCGGAAGGCCCGGTAGCCCCGGAAACCGAGATGGGCGGCGAGGCGCACCAGGGTCGCCGGGCTGACGCCGGCGCGCGCCGCGACGTCGCGCAGCGGGTAGAGCGCCACCGCTTCCGGCTCCTTCAGGACGAAGCGGGCCGCCCCGCGAAGCTGCGGGCTGAGTTCGGGATAGGCCGCCTCCAGCCGTTCCCTGACCGCCGCGATGTCCATGAGCGGCGCGGCGCTCAGCGGGAAGGAGTCGCGGCGACCGACGGGCCGGGCAGGGCCGCTCCGGCCACCTCCAGCACCATCTTGTCGAGCAGCGCGCGGGTGAAGTCGGCGCGGTCGCGCGCCGCCACGACGAAGGCGCCCGGGCCGCCGATCACCGCGCGCTCGTAGTATTCGACGAGCCAGGGCCGTCCGGTCGGCCCGATGCGGTCGTTCTCGAGGATCGCGAGGGCATTCACCGTGACGCCGCGGGCGACGGCGGCGTCGCGCGCCGCGGCGACGGGGTTGAGGCTGCGCATGTCGGCGTTGTCGCCCGAGAGATCGACGACCTTGCGCGTCGCCTCGCAGGGACAGCGCGACAGCAGGAGGGCGGCATGGTCGATGGCGTCGCCGATGGCGTTGTAGCTCTGCGCCGAGCGCGGAGCGGCGACCACCGCGTCGGCGAACGCCGCGGCCGAGCGCGCATCCTCGACCAGCATCCAGCCGACCACCGTCTCGGCGCCGCCGGGCGAGCCCCATTCCACGTAGGCGACCGCGAGCCGCCGGAAGGGGCCGCTCGCGACCGCGGCCAGCACCCGAGGGCTGGTCACCGCGGCGGCGATCCCTTCCTTCTGCAGGCGGAACTCGCCCTCGTCGATGCTGCCGGAGGAATCGACCACCAGCACCAGCGCCGTGTCGACCGGCACCTGCGCCGCCGCCGGGCCGTCGCCCGGCGCCGTCACCAGCGCCGCCGCGAGACATGTGGTCGCAATCGCCCGCAGCATCCTGGAAGAACTCCCCCTCTGGCGCGTTCCATGCAATGATACGAAATCTAACGGCGGCGTGATCGCGAACTTGTCCCGCGCCATTACCTTTCCGGCTGAGATACCTCTCGAAGAGACCCGGCCCATGACCCTGCCCGCGAGCCCACCCGTCGTCGGTGTGCCCTCCTGCATCCGATTCGTCCGCTACGCGCACTTCCACTGCGTCAACGAGCGTTACGTCGACGCCATGACCTGGATGGGCGCCTTGCCGCTGCTGATCCCGGCCGCCGGCACCGCCATCGACCTGCACGACCTGGTGCAGCGCCTCGACGGGCTCATGCTGACGGGCAGCCCGTCCAACGTCGAGCCGCATCTCTACGAGGGCGGCGAGAGCGAGACCCCCGACCTGCACGATCCCAAGCGCGACGCCACGACGCTGCCGCTGATCCGCACCGCCGTCGAGGAGGGGCTGCCCATCCTGGCCATCTGCCGCGGCATCCAGGAGCTCAACGTGGCGCTGGGCGGCACCTTGACGCAGCGCGTCCAGACGGTGCCCGGCCGCTTCGACCACCGCTCGGTCCGCTCGCCGGACATGGACCGCAACTACGGCCCCGCGCACGCCGTCACGCTGACCCGGGGCGGGACGCTGCAGCGCCTGCTCGGCGTCGACGAGCTGGTCGTCAACTCCCTGCACCAGCAGGCGATCGACCGCGTCGCCCGGCCGCTGGTCGTGGAGGCGACGGCGCCCGACGGCACCATCGAGGCGGTCTCCATGCCGTCCTCCCCCGGCTTCGTGATGGGCGTGCAATGGCACCCCGAATACAAGCCCCGGGAGAATCCCTACAGCGTGCGCATCTTCGAGGCGTTCGCCGATGCGGTGCGCGCCCGCGCCCGGCGGCGCCACGCACTGCCGGCACGGGCCGCCTGAGCGGCGGACATTCGAGCGCCGGCATTCCGCGTTTGCATGCCAGAATTGCAAGAGATGCGTTGGACCTGACGGCCGGGCGGCGGCATTAATCTTTTCGTCACGCGATCGTCTCTCCCTGTCGGTCGCGACA
Source organism: Alphaproteobacteria bacterium (assembly GCA_020852355.1). Taxonomy (GTDB): domain Bacteria; phylum Pseudomonadota; class Alphaproteobacteria; order ATCC43930; family Allostellaceae; genus Allostella. Next base: position 18,669 of record JADZBA010000419.1, on the reverse strand, counting down.
CGGCGATGAGAGCGGCGCCTCCCCCCTGCCGCTCTCGACCTCCTCGCCCCTCGAACGCCCGGCCGCCCCCGGCCGGGCGTTTTTGTTTCTCCCGACCCCCCTTAGAGTGCCCGCCATGGCGACCCTCCGAATCGCCGGCCGGGCGGCGCCGATCGCGCTGCGGCCGGACGAGACGCTGCTGCAGGCGGCGCTGCGCGCCGGCGCGGACCTGCCGCACGGCTGCCGCTCCGGTATCTGCGGCGCCTGCCGGGTGGCCGTCGTCCGGGGGACGGTCGCACACGACCCTTGCTCGCCGGCGGCCCTGACGGCGGGCGAGCGTGCCGCCGGCATGGCCCTCGCCTGTCGCGCCCGGGCCCAAGGCGACGTCGCGATCGACCTCGTGGCCGACGATCCGTCGCCGCCGTCGCCCCGCCGCTTCGCGACGACGGTCGTCGCCGTCGCGCCGCTGACCCCGGCCGCCGCGGCGGTGACCCTGGCGCCACCGGCGGGCGGTCTCGCCTTCCTGCCCGGCCAGTACGCGACCCTGGGATTCGCGGGCCACGCCGCCCGCGACTTCTCGCTGGCCTCGCTGCCGGGCGATCCCGGCCTCGTCTTCCACATCCGCGACGCCGGCCCGGGCAGCGCCGGCGCCCATGCCGTCGCGACGGCGCGAGCCGGTGATCCCGTCACCGTCGAGGGTCCCTTCGGCCGCGCCCACCTGCGGCGGCGACACCGCGGCCCGCTGCTGCTGGTGGCGGGCGGCACCGGCCTCGGCCCGATGCTGGCGATCGCCCGCGCCGCCCTGGCCGCCTGCCCGGGACGCTTCGTCGATCTGTGCGTCGGCGCCCGCGATCCGGCCGAGCTCTACGGCCTCGCCGACATCGAGCGGCTGGCCGCGCGCCATGCGTGCCTGCGCTGGCACGTCGCGCTCGGCGATCCCGGCGGATCCGCCCACGGCGCCCGCACCGCAGTCGATCTCGCGATGGCGACGCTGCGGGACGCCACCGACGGCCTCGCCGTCCATGCCGCCGGCCCGCCCGCCATGATCGCGGCGCTGACCGCGGCGCTGGCGGCAGCCGGCGTCGATCCGGCCTTCATCCACGCGGACGCCTTCCGCCCGGCCACGCCCTTGCCATGAGCCGTCGACCGGGTGACAAGGCGCAGCCCCAGCCCGGAGAGACCCCGAGATGCCCGCGCCGCACCGCCCGATCCCCACCCGCGACCGCCTGATCGTCGCCCTCGATCTGCCGACCGTCGCGGCCGCCGAGGACATGGTCGCGCGCATCGGCCCGGCGGCGAGCTTCTACAAGATCGGGCTGCAGCTCCTGTTCGCCGGCGGCATCGACCTCGTCCGCCGCCTCGCCGGGGACGGCAAGCACGTGTTCATCGACGCGAAGTTCCTCGACATCCCCGAGACGGTGCGCAAGGCGGTCGAGAGCGTCGCCCGCCTCGGCGCCACGTTCCTGACGGTGCATGCCGACCCCAAGACCTGCCGAGCCGCGATCGAGGGGCGCGGGGATTCGTCCCTGAAGCTGCTGTTCGTCACCCTGCTGACCAGCGTCGAGGAGGCGGACCTGCGCGCGGCCGGTATCACGAGGCCGCTGGCGGACCTCGTGCTCGACCGCGCCGACATCGTGCTGGCGGCCGGCGGCGACGGCGTCATCGCCGCGGGCACGGAGGCGGCGGCGATCCGCGCGCGTGCCGGCAGCCGGCTACTGATCGTGACGCCGGGCATCCGCCCGGCCGGCGCCGCCGTCCAGGACCAGAAGCGGGTCGCCACCCCCGCGGCCGCGATCGCCGCGGGTGCCGACTATCTCGTGGTCGGACGGCCCGTGACGGAGGCCGCCGATCCGCGCGCCGCCGCCGCCGCGATCGTCGCCGAGATCGAGGCGGCGCTCGCCGCCTGAGCCGGCGCCGGGCCAGGCCACGGCCGAGAGGCGTGTTGTCAGCCGCGGGAAATCGCCGCCATACTCGCGCGCCATAACGAGGGGCGGGGGAATCGCGATGGGCATCGTACGGCGGCTCGGCTGGGTCGGCATGGCGGTGGCGGCGACGCTGGCCGCGGCACCGGCCCACGCGCAGAAGGCCAAGGACGAGCTGCGCGTCGTCTGGCGCAACGTCATCCCCAACGTCGACCCCTACTTCAACGGCCTGCGCGACGGCGTCGTCTTCGCCCATCATGTCTGGGATCACCTGATCGAGCGCGATCCCGACACGTTCGCCTACCGGCCGGGCCTGGCGACCGAATGGAAATGGGTCGACGACACGACCCTCGACCTGACCCTGCGCCAGGGCGTCAGGTTCCACGACGGCAGCCCCTTCGGCGCCGAGGACGTCGTCCACACGCTGAACTACATCGCCAGGCCCGAGAACAAGGCGCTCTACCAGCGCAACACCAACTGGATCAGGAACGCGGAGACGGTGGACGCGCACAAGGTCCGCATCCATCTGCACCGGCCCTTCCCGCCGGCGATCGAGTTCCTGTCGCTGCCGATCTTCATCTTCTCGCGCAGCTACACGGGACCCGAGGAGCAGAACAAGCGGCCGATCGGCACCGGCCCCTATCGGGTCGCCGCCATCGAGCCGGGCAAGGAATACCGCTTCGAGCGGTTCGCCGAGCACTACGAGGGCAGCCCCAAGGGCAAGGCGCGGATCGGCAAGGTGCAGGTCCGGATCATCACCGACGCCGCGACCGAGCTGGCGGAGCTGCTGGCCGGGCGTGCCGACCTCCTGTGGTACGTCGACGCCGACCAGGTCCCGAGCATCCAGCGCCAGCGCAACCTCAGGACGGTCAGCGCCGAGACGATGCGGATCGGCTACCTCGTGCTCGACGCGGCCGGGCGCAGCGGCGCCGACAACCCGCTGACCAGGCAGAAGGTCCGCCAGGCGATCCTGCACGCCATCGACCGCAAGAGCTTCGTCGACAACCTGGTGCAGGGCGAGGCGCGGGTGATCCACGCGCCATGCTTCCCGACCCAGCTCGGCTGCGACGACACCTCGGCGCCGAAATACGCCTTCGACCCGACGAAGGCGAAGGCGCTGCTGGCCGAGGCCGGCTTCCCCAACGGCTTCAGGACGCAGCTCATGGCGTTCCGCTCACGCGTCTGGACCGAGGCGATCCAGGCCGATCTCAAGGCCGTCGGCATCGACGCCGAGGTCAACATGCTGCCGGTCGCCACCCTGATCCAGCGCTTCCAGAAGGGCGAGACGCCGATCTACCAGGGCGACTGGGGCTCGTTCTCGGTCAACGACGCGTCGGCCATCGTCAGCACCTTCTTCAAGGGCGGCGAGGACGACTACGCCCGCGACCGGCAGGTCAAGGAATGGCTCGACATCGCCGACAACAGCAACGACGTCGCGGTGCGCAAGGCCAACTACAAGAAGGCGATCGACCGCATCATGGAGCAGGCCTACTGGGTCCCGCTCAACACGTTCGTCACCAACTACGCCCACACCGCCGAACTCGACTTCCGCGCCTACAAGGACGAGATCCCGCGCTACTTCGTCTATTCGTGGAAATGACCGGCTGACACGGCGCCGGGGACGCCATGCTGCGCTATGCCATGGGACGGCTCGGCGTCGCCGTTCTGGTCGTCCTCGTCGTCTCGGTCATCGTCTTCGGCCTGACGCACATCGCCGCCGACCCGGCCCGGGCCATGGCCGGCGAGAACGCCACGGCGGCGGACGTCGAGGCGATCCGCAAGGCGGAGGGCTTCGACCGGCCGCTGCCGGTGCAGTACCTCGAATGGATCGCCCGCGCCGCGTCGGGCGACTTCGGCCGCTCCTACCTGATGAAGGAGCCCGCGGTGGAGCTGGTCGTCCACCGGCTGCCGATCACGCTCTCGCTCGGCGTCATGGCGCTCGCCTTCGCGGTCGCGCTGGCGATCCCGCTCGGCGTCGCCGCCGCGGTGCGCCAGAACTCCCTCGTCGACCGCTTCGCGCTGGCGCTCGCCGTTCTCGGCCAGGCGCTGCCGAACTTCTGGTTCGCGCTCGTCCTCATCGTCGTCTTCGGCGTCTGGCTGCAATGGCTCCCGACCTCGGGATCGGAGACGTGGGAGCATCTCGTGCTGCCGGCCGTGGCGCTCGGCTACTACGCGACGCCGGCCCTGATGCGCCTGACGCGTACCGGCATGCTGGAGGCGCTGGGGTCCGACTACGTCCGGACCGCTCGCGCCAAGGGCCTGCTGACGCCGTCCGTTCTCTTCAAGCACGCCCTGCGCAACGCGGTCATTCCCGTCGTCTCGCTGGCCGCGGTGCAGTTCGGCTTCATGCTCGGAGGCTCGATCGTCATCGAGGCGGTGTTCTCGCTGCACGGCGTCGGCTATCTCGCCTGGGAATCGATCCAGCGCTCCGACCTGCCGGTGATCCAGGCGATCGTCCTGATGATCGCCCTCTTCTACGTCGTGCTGACCTTCCTCGCCGACCTGCTGAACGGCTGGCTCGACCCGCGGCTGCGGGTGGCCGTGGCGTGACGGCCGCCCAGCCGACCGGGGCGGCGCCCGCGCCCGTCGCGCCCGGCCCGCGCACGCTGGCGTGGCGGCGCGCGCGCGGCCACCTCGGCCTGATGACCGGCGCGGGCGTCCTCGCGCTGATCCTCGCGATGGCGCTGCTGGCGCCGCTGGTCGCCCCTCACGATCCCTACACCGGCAGCCTGGCGCGCCGGCGCATCCCGCCGATCTGGCACGCCTGGCTCTACGACAGCCCGAAGGCCGGCTGGACCTACCCGCTCGGCACCGACCGCCTCGGCCGCGACTATCTGAGCCGGCTCATCTACGGCAGCCGGATCTCGCTGGTGATCGGCGTCTCGGCCATGCTGATCTCCGGCTTCATCGGCTCGACCCTGGGCCTCCTCGCCGGCTATTTCGGCGGCAAGGTCGACATGATCGTGAATTTCTTCGTCACCACCCGCCTCAGCCTGCCCGTCGTCCTGGTGGCGCTGGCGGTGGTGGCGCTGACCGGCAGCTCGCTGCTCGTCCTCGTGCTGGTGCTGGGCCTGCTGCTGTGGGACCGCTTCGCGGTGGTGATGCGGGCGGCGACCCAGCAGGCGCGCAGCCTCGACTACGTCGCCGCCGCCGAGGCGATCGGCTGCTCCACCCCCTATCTGCTGCTGCGCGAGGTACTGCCCAACGTCCTCAACCCGTTGATCGTCGTGGCGACGATCGAGATGGCGAACGCCATCCTGCTGGAGGCCGCGCTCTCCTTCCTCGGCCTCGGCGTCCGCCCGCCGCAGCCCTCCTGGGGACTCATGCTGGCGGAGGCCAAGGAGGAGATCTTCTTCAACACCTGGATGATCGCGCTGCCCGGCATCGCGCTGTTCGTCCTGGTCCTCTCGATCAACCTGCTGGGCGACGGCGCCCGCGACGTCACCGCGCCCGAGAACCGGAACTGACGGGCGAGACCGCCGCCGCGCCTCTGGCATCGCGACCGCGATGCCCCTAAATTGCCCGCCTTTCCCGCTGCCCGTCTCGAGCCGAGGATCTCCATGCCCTCCTACGCGATTCCGCTGCCGAACCCGCCGGCCCTGCCGGTCGTCGGCACCAGCGAGCTGTTCCCGGTGCGCCGCATCTACTGCGTCGGGCGCAACTACGCCGCCCATGCCCGCGAGATGGGGCACAATCCGGACCGCGAGGAGCCGTTCTTCTTCATGAAGCCGGCCGATGCGCTGCTGCCGAGCGGCAGCGTCATGCCCTACCCGCCGGCGACCAAGGACCTGCACCACGAGATCGAGTTGGTGGTGGCGCTCAAGGGCGGCGGCGCCGACATCCCCGCCGAGAAGGCCCTCGACCTCGTCTACGGCTATGCCGTCGGCCTCGACATGACCCGGCGCGACCTGCAGGGCATGGCCAAGACGGCCGGCCGCCCCTGGGACATGGGCAAGGGCTTCGACAACTCCGCCCCCTGCACCGCGCTGGTGCGCGCCGCCCAGATCGGCCATCCCGACAAGGGCGCGATCTGGCTGAAGGTCAACGGCGTCGAGCGCCAGAAGGGCGATCTCGCCGACATGATCTGGAACGTGCCGGAGACCATCGCCTACCTGTCGACCCTGGTCACGCTGGCGCCGGGCGACCTCATCTTCAGCGGCACGCCGGAGGGGGTGAAGGCGGTGGTCCGGGGGGACCGGCTCGAAGGGCATGTCGACGGCGTCGGCGACCTGACCGTCACCATCGGCTGAGGCGGCGGACAATGGCGATCACCGTCGCCACCTGGAACATCAACTCGGTCCGCCTGCGCCTCGACCTCGTGCTGCGCTTCCTTGAGGAGCACCGGCCCGACGTGCTCTGCCTGCAGGAGACCAAGGCGATCGTCGACGCCTTTCCGGCCAAGGCGTTCGCTGACAAGGGCTGGCGGCACCAGGCGATCCGCGGGATGAAGAGCTACAACGGCGTCGCCATCCTGTCCCGCCAGCCTCTCGCGGACGTCGGCAGCGAGACATGGTGCGCCAAGGACGACTGCCGTCACGTCTTCGCGACGCTGCCGGGCGGCATCGAGCTGCACAACTTCTACATCCCCTCGGGCGGCGACGTTCCCGACCCGGCGGTCAACGACAAGTTCGCCCACAAGCTCGCCTTCCTCGACGAGACGACTGCCTGGCTGAAGAAGGCGCGCAGCACCCCGCGTCCGATGGTGCTGGTCGGCGACCTCAACATCGCGCCGCTCGAGCACGACGTGTGGTCGCACAAGCAGCTCCTCGACGTGGTCAGCCACACGCCCGTGGAGGTCGAGAAGCTGACGGCGATGCAGAAGGCCGGCGGCTGGGTCGACGCGGTGCGCCATTTCGTGCCGGCCGACCGCAAGCTCTATTCCTGGTGGAGCTACCGCGCCCAGGACTGGGACGCCTCCGACCGCGGCCGCCGCCTCGACCATGTCTGGGTCACCCCGCCCCTGGTGGCGGGCCTGCAGCAGGCGCGCATCCTGCGCGAGGCGCGCGGCTGGACGCAGCCGTCCGACCATGTGCCGGTCCTGGTCACGCTGGACTCCGGGACGCCATGAGCGCGGAGCATCGCTATCCGCCCGATGCGCTGTGGGCCGACTACGGCCGGGCCGGCATCGGTCTCGCCGCGACCGCCGGCCCGCTGCTGCTGGTCCCGGTCGCGAGCTGGATCGCGGTGGCCATGGGTGCGCTCGCGGTGCTGTTCGCGGTCTTCGCCTGGCGCACCTTCGAGCGCCAGCGCACGCGCGTCGCGCTCGACGAGAGCGGCATCGCGGCGACGGGCGGCCGGCAACGGCGCATCGAATGGGCCGCGCTCGCCGACGCCCGCCTGCGCTACTACTCGACGCGGCGCGACCGCGCCGGCGGCTGGATGCATCTGCGCCTGGAGGGTCCGGGCGGGCCGATCCGCATCGATTCGACGATCGCCGACTTCGGCGCGATCGCCCAGCGCGTCGCCGACGAGGTGCGCGCCCGCGACCTGCCGGTCGACGACGTGACGCGCGCCAACTTCCGCGCGCTCGGCGCCCCGGTCGACGACCAGCCCGCCACGGGCGCCCCGCCGATGGACGTGCTGCCGGCCGACCGCTGAGATTTCCGCGCGGCGGGCAGAACCGCCGGCGGCATGGTTGCGACGGACACGGACAGCGCCTTCCCGGAGGGGTCCGTCCATGCTGTTCCACGCCTCGCTTCCCGCCGCCGACCCGGCGCGCACCGCCGCCGCCATCGCCGAGCTCTGGGACGGCACCGCCCTGCCGTTCCCGCCGTTCCCCGGCAGCTACATCGTCTTCGCCGACGACGGCCGCGGCACCGCGCTCGAGATCTGCCCCGCCGACATGGCCCTGGTTCCCGGCCCGACGGCCGTCGACGCGGGCGCGGCCGACCCGACAGCTCCGATCGGCGTGCATGTCGCGATCGGCGTGCCGCACGACACGGCGAAGGTCCTGGCGATCGCCGCACGCATGGGCTGGACCGCGCGCGAATGCGACCGCGGCGGCTATTTCCGCGTCGTCGAGGTCTGGGTCGACGACCGCCTGCTGATCGAGGCGCTGACGCCGGAGATGCAGCGTGCGTACCTGAGCCAGGTGAGCAGCGAGAACTGGCGGCGCATCTTCGGCCTGCCCGCGGCGGCGTAGGAGATCGGGCGGCCTCAGGCCGTCAGCGTCTCGCCCTCGCGCGCGACCACGGTGCCCGGCCGCGAGATCGCGGCCGCGGCCGCCACCGCGTCCATGAAGTCGTCGTCGTGGCCGGGGTCGTGGTGGAACAGCACGACGCGGCCGACCCCGGCCGCGTCGGCGACGCGCAGCGCCTCCTCCCAGGTGGAATGGCCCCAGCCCTTGCGTTCGACGAACTCGGCATCGGTGTAGGTCGAGTCGTAGATCATGAGGTCGGCGCCGCGCACGAGATCGACGACGGCGGCAGCGCGCTCGCCCGGGCGATGCTCGATGTCGGTCACGTAGGCGACGGCGCGGCCGCCATGCTCGACCCGGTAGCCGGTGGCGCCGTCGGGATGGTCGAGCGGCGCGGTGCGCACGGTGACGCCGGTGCATGGCCGCAGCGTCTCGCCGGCGCGAAAGTCCCGGAACTCGAGATCGGCGCGCAGCGTCTCCACCGGCACCGGGAACAGCGGCGGCGTCATCATGCGGCGCACCGCGGCCTCCAGGGTCATGGCGGGCAGCAGGTGGCCGGCCCACAGGCGCAGCCGGCGGCCCGCGGTCAGCGCCGGGGCGAAGAAGGGCAGGCCCAGCACATGGTCGAGATGCGTGTGGCTGAAGAACAGGTCGAGGTCGGCCGCCGGCTCACGGGCCAGGGCCAGGCCCAGCGGCCGGATGCCGGTCCCGGCATCGAACACCAGCGTGTGGCCGCCGCAGCGCAACTCGACGCAGGCGGTATTGCCGCCGTAGCGGGCGGTCTGCGGCCCGGCGCAGGCGATCGAGCCGCGCACGCCCCAGAACCTCACGCTGATCGCCGACCCGTCCATCGTCGCCCGGCATCGTAGCAGCGCACGCCCGGCAAGGGCACGGGTTGCGCCGGCGTCCCGGCTCCGCGACACTCCGCGACCGATCGATGGCCGAGAAGACGACAAACTGGACGGGCGTGCTCTTCGGCCTGGCGATCGCCGTCGTCGCCGCGTTCCAGCAGTTCAAGCTGCCGCCGGTGCTGCCGCTCATGATCGAGCGCTACGGCTACGACCGGGTGCTGGCCGGCGGCTTCATGTCGGTGTTCGCGCTGGCCGGCCTGGCGCTGTCCTGGAACATCGGACGCTGGATGCAACGGCACGGCGCGCTGCCGTTCCTGCTGGGTGCCTTCGGGCTGACGCTGGCCGGCACGCTGCTGACCCTGCTCAGGCCGCAGGACGGCCTGCTGGTGCTGGGCGCGCGCACGCTGGAGGGCATCGGCTTCGCGGTCCTGGCGATCGCCGGCCCGACCTTCGCGACCGTCAACGCCGGCTCGCGCCACCTGCCGATCGCCGCCGCGCTGACCGCCACCTGGATCCCGATCGGCCAGGTCGCCGCGGGGCTGATCGCCCTGCCGTTCCTCGCCGAGGGACGCTGGGAGCCGCTCTGGTGGGTGGCGGTCGCCGTCGCCGTCGCCGCCATGGGGTGGACCCTGGCGCTGCACCGCACCGGCGCCGTCGACGTCGGCGCGCGCCCCGCCGCCGCCGGCCTGGCGCCGCCGACCGCGGCCGAGCGGCGCGCCATCCTCATCGTCGCGGTCGTCTTCATGCTGTGGTCGGCGCAGTACATCGGCACCATGACCTGGCTGCCGCAGCTCCTGATCGACAGCTTCCGTCTCGACCGCGAGACAGCCGTGCTGGCCTACACGCTGCCGGTCGTCGTGGTCGGCGGCTTCAACCTCGTCGCCGGCTGGGCGCTGCGCGCCGGCGTTCGCGCGACCACGATCATCCTGATCGGGCTCGCCGCCCAGGCGCTCGTCTGGGTCGCCATGCCCTGGCTCGATGCCGGGCCGCTCGGCGCGTTCGCGCTGGTCGCCTACGCGATGGGCGCGGGCATCACGCCGACCTGCCTCTTCGCGCTGCCCGGGATCATCCTCGGGCCCGGCCGGGCCGGCGCGCACGCCTTCGGGATCCTGATGGCCGGCCGCAACCTCGGCGTCATCGCCGGTCCGCTCGCCTACGCCCAGGCATTCGGCCTGCTCGGCGACTGGCGGGCGGTCGGGGGCCTCGTCGCCGCCCTGTCGCTGCTGCCGATCCTCGCCGTCCTGCCGCTCGTCCGCGGGCCGGGCCGGCGCTGAGCGTCACGGCACCAGGCGATAGCCGCCCGGGTCGGTCACCAGGATCTCCGCCTTCTGCGGATCGCGCTCGATCTTCTGGCGCAGGCGGTAGACATGGGTCTCCAGCGTATGGGTCGTGACCCCGGCGTTGTAGCCCCAGACCTCGTGCAGCAGCTGGTCCCGACCGATCGGGCGATCGCCGGCGCGGAAGAGGTACTTGAGGATCGCCGTCTCCTTCTCGGTCAGGCGGACCTTCTTCTTGCCCGCCGATTCGACCAGCAGCTTGGCGCTGGGACGGAAGCTGTAGGGCCCGATCTGGAAGACCGCATCCTCGCTCTGCTCGTGCTGGCGCAGCTGGGCGCGGATGCGGGCGAGCAGGACGCCGAGGCGGAACGGCTTCGTCACATAGTCGTTGGCACCGGCGTCCAGCCCGAGGATCGTGTCGGCCTCGCTGTCGGCGCCCGTCAGCATGATCACCGGGCAGCGCACGCCGTTGCGTCGCATCAGCCGGCACGCCTCGCGCCCGTCCATGTCGGGCAGCCCGACATCGAGGAGGACGAGATCGAAGGTCTCGGCCTTGGCACGCTCCAGGCCCTTGGCGGCGGTCTCCGCCTCCTCGGCATGAAACTCCTCGTGCAGCGCGAGCTGCTCGGCGAGCGACTGCCGCAGGGCGTCGTCGTCGTCGACGAGAAGGATTCGCTTGCCGGATTTCTGGGTCGTCATCGGCCCTCGTCGCTCTGAACCCCGGCGCGACCCTACCACGCCGTACGGCGCGCCGTCCTGCGCCAGCCGCCCCCGGGGTCAGCCGAGCAGGCGGGCGCGCAGCGCCCGGTGCACGGCATGCCCGGGATCGATGAAGGCGTCGAGGATGGTGAAATGGTTGCGCCCTGGTGCCGCCACCGTCTCGACGTCCAGCCCGGCGCCGCGCCACGCCGTCGCCAGGGCCGCCTGCTGGCGATGGAACTCCGCGGTCTCCGCGCCGCCGACCGCCGCCAGGAGGGGCGGCGCCGAGGCCGGCGGATGCAGGGCGGGACTGTTCCTGCGCGCCGTCTCGGCGTCCATGCCCAGCACCTCGTTGAGATAGGTGAGGCGGATCGGCTCCAGCTCGTAGAGGCCGCTCAGCGCGAAGCCGCCGGCCACGGGCGCGCTCATGTACCCGAAGCCGCGCCAGTCCGTGGCCAGCATCTCCGCGGTCAGATGGCCGCCGGCGGAGTGGCCGGCCACCCAGATGCGGGCGGGATCGCCGCCCATGGCGGAGATGCGCGCCGCGGTCCACGCGACGGCGCGCCGGCAGGCATCGACGATCTCGTCCATCCCCGCCACCGGCGCCAGCGGGTAGTTGATCATGACGACGGTCGCTCCGGCCGCCACCCAGGGCTCGGCCAGGAAGACGAAATCCTTCTTGTCGCGCCACTGCCAGTAGCCGCCATGGATGAAGAGCAGCACCGGCGCGCCGGGAGCCGCGGCGGGATAGACGTCGAGCGTCTCCAGCAGGCCGTCGCCGTAGGCGAGGTCGGGGCGTACCGTCAGCCGGTCGAGGGCGGCGGCGCCGGCGAGGTCCCAGCGCTGGATGACCGCGGGATGATCCGGAACGGCCGCTCGCGCGTTATACTGCGCGTCCAACGCCGCCTGATCGTACTCCCGGAATACGGCCATCCCTTCCCCCGTCCTTCTGATGACCGCAACTCTACGGCGGCACACTCCGATTGAGCAGCCTGGAAATCCGTCGCCGCAGCCCTACCCTTCCATAGCCCCCGCCAGAAGGTGCCAATGCCGCTCAGCCGAATCCGCCTGTCCGACGTCACCGCCGCCGCCGCAGGACAGCGCGGGGCCCATGGTGCCGTAGCCGTCGATCGTGCCGTGGCCGACTTCCGCCGCGGCGAGCCGGTGGTCATCCGCGACGGCGAGCGCGCGGTCCTGGCGCTCGCCGTGGAGGCCTTGACGGAGGAGCGGCTCGCCCGCTTCGTGCGCCTCGCGGGATCCAGCCCCAGCCTCGCCATGACCGGGCGGCGGGCCGCCCTGCTCGGCCTCGGCGAGGACCGCGCCGGCGTCGTGCGGGTGGCGCTCGCCGGCACCGCCGCCGCCCAGGACCTGCGCGACATGGCCGACCCGCTCGCCCGGCCGGAGACGGCGCCCACCGTGGTCGCCGTGACGCCGGCCCGCCCCCAGGACGGCGACAGCGCCGCGGTCGCGCTGGCGAAGATCGCCCGCCTGCTGCCCGCCGCGGTCACCGCGGCCGCGGGGTTCGTCGCGCATGACCGTGCGCTCGAGGAATGGGCGCGGCGGGAATCCCTGCTGGTGATCGAAGCCGCAGCGGTCGTCGCCTACCCGGTCGAGTCCGCGCGCCGGCTCGCCCGCGTCGGCGAGGCCCGCGTGCCGCTGGCCGGGGCGGAGAACACCCGCATCATCGCCTACCGGCCCGCCGACGGCGGGCTGGAGCACCTGGCGATCGTCATCGGCACGCCCGATCCGGCGACGCCGGTGCTGGCCCGCATCCATTCCGAATGCTTCACCGGCGACCTGCTCGCCAGCCTGCGCTGCGACTGCGGCGACCAGCTGCGCGGCGCGATCCGCGAGATCGCCGACGCCGGCGCCGGCGTCCTGCTCTACCTGGCGCAGGAGGGTCGCGGCATCGGCCTCGTCAACAAGCTGCGGGCCTACCAGCTGCAGGACCGGGGCTTCGACACGGTCGACGCCAACCTGCAGCTCGGCTTCGACGCGGACGAGCGGATCTACGTCCCCGCCGCCGAGATGCTCCGCCTGCTCGGCTTCGCGCGGGTGCGGCTGATGACCAACAATCCGCTCAAGGTCGAGGCGCTCGCCCATTGCGGCGTCGAGGTCGTCGAGCGGGTCCCGCACGTCTTCCCGTCGAACGACCACAACGCGGAGTACCTGCGGACCAAGGCCGTGCGCAGCGGCCATCTCTTCTGACGCCACCCATGGATCCAGGCGGCGGCGCGTGCGGGGACTGGGCGGTCACCGGCGCGGGCCTTCTCGTCGCCCACGGCCGGCGCCTGCGGTGCGCCCTCGGGCGCGGCGGCATCCGCGCGGACAAGCGGGAAGGCGACGGCGCCACGCCGGCCGGCATCTTCGGCCTGCGCCGGGTGCTGTGGCGGCCCGACCGCGGCCCGCCGCCGGTCACGCCGCTGCCGACCGCGGCGGTCGCGCCCGAGGACGGCTGGTGCGACGACCCCGGACACCCCGACTACAACCGGCCCGTGCTTCTGCCGCACCCCGCCGGCCACGAGCGGATGTGGCGCGACGACGCGCTCTACGACCTCGTGGTCGTCGTCGGCCACAACGACGCGCCGGTCGTGCCCGGCGCGGGCAGCGCGATCTTCGTCCATGTCGCGCGCGAGGGCTATGCGCCGACCGAAGGATGCGTCGCGCTTGCCGCCGCGGATCTGCGCTGGCTGCTGGCCCGCACTCCGATCGGGGCGCGGCTGTGCGTCAGCCCGTCGTGACGGACGGCCGCGCCCCAAAGATCGCCGAGCCGACCCGTACCATCGTCGCGCCGAAGCGCACCGCCGTCGCGTAGTCGCCGCTCATCCCCATGCTGAGGCGGTCGAGCCCGTTGCGCCGGGCGATCTCGCGCAGCAGCGCGAAATGCAGCGCCGGCGGCTCGTCCGCCGGGGGGATGCACATGAGGCCGGTTACCGGCAGGCGCCATTCGTCGCGGCAGCGCGCGAGGAAGGCATCGGCCTCCGCCGGATCGACGCCCGCCTTCTGCGGCTCCTTGCCGGTGTTGACCTGGACCAGCAGCTCCGGCAGAGCGGCGCCGCGATCGCGCGCCTTGACCAGCGCCTCGGCGAGACCGGCGCGGTCGAGCGTCTGCACGACGTCGAACAGGCCGAGCACGTCCTTCACCTTGTTGGTCTGCAGCGGCCCGATCAGGTGCAGCCGGATGTCGGGCCAGCGCGCCTTCAGCCCCGGCCACTTGCCCGCCGCCTCCTGCACGCGGTTCTCGCCGAAGATGCGCTGGCCGGCGGCGATCGCCTCCTCCATGACCTCGGCGCCGTAGGTCTTGCCGACGGCGACGAGGATGACGTCGGACGGGTCGCGGCCCGTGGCGCGCGCGGCCTCGGCGATCGCGGCCCGCACGGCGGCGAGGCGGCCGGCCAGGGTGTCCGCGATGACGGCGGGATCGTTGGGCATGGTCGAAGACCCGGCGATGGAGGAGGCCCTTTCTCTAGTCCCTCGGGCGGCCGGCGTAAACGTCCGCCGGCGGCGCCTTGACCGCGATGGAGCCTCCCGCCACGATCGCGCCCCATCCTCGATCGGACGAGACGATGAAGCTCAACCTCGGCTGCGGCATGCGCAAGCTCGACGGCCATCTCAACGTCGATGCCTCGCCGCACTGCGAGCCCGACTTGCTGGTCGACCTCGAGGTGCTGCCCTGGCCGTTCGAGACGTCGAGCGCCGAGGAGATCGTGATGAGCCACGTGCTGGAGCATCTCGGCCAGGCGCCGGCCGTCTATCTCGGCATCATCAAGGAGCTGTACCGGGTGTGCCGGCCGGACGCGCTGGTGCGCGTCGTCGTGCCGCATCCCCACCACGACGACTTCCTGACCGACCCGACCCACGTCCGGCCGATCACCCTGCAGGGGCTGGAGATGTTCTCGCGCAAGAAGATCCGCGAAGGCCAGGCGCGCGGCGCCGCGACGACGCCGCTCGCGCTCATGCTCGACGTCGACTTCGAGGTCGTGTCGGCCGAGGCCCAGCCCGTGGAACCGTGGCTGACGCGCCTGCGCAAGCGCGAGATCTCGCCGCAGGACCTGGCATACGCGGCGCGCACCTACCGCAACGTCATCGGAGCGACCAGCATCGTCCTGCGCGCGCTGAAGCCCGCGACGTGACTGCGCACGGGCCAGGCGATCCGCGGGCCGGGCAGACCACGACCCCGCTGGTCGCGTTCCGCGCGGCGACGCCGTTCCGCTTCCATCAGGCCGGCACCGACCCCGAGACCGAGCAGGAGGGACGGCCCGGCGAGGTCTGCCACACCTCGCTGGCGCAGTTCACCCGCAACGTGCTCGCCCGCCATCCGCGCCAGTTCCGGCTGGACGCCGGCACGACGGCGCTGCCCTGCCTGCCGCGCGCGGCATGGGCGGGCTTCGACTTCACGGGCAAGCGCGTCCTGTTCCTGCTGCCGAGCCAGGCGCTGGGATCGAACGTCTGCACCCTGCTGTTCATCGCGGCCCTGCGCGAGCGCTTCGCGATGCGCGGGGTCGGCGTCTTCTGCGCCGGCTCGGCCGCCGACATCTGGCGCACCGACCCGTCGATCGAGGTCTTCGCCCTGTGGCTCGGTGCCCGGGACCTGCGCCGCTTCGACGTCGTCGTCGACCTCGGGCATCTCGAATCCCGGCGCGACATCGAGATCTGGCCGGTCGACATGGAGGGCGAGCTGCTGGCCGCCTTCGGCGACCTGCCGCCGGCGAGCGCCTATCCGGCCGCGCCGCGGCGGCTGCCCGCCGACCGGCCGCCGCGGATCGGCATCCTGCCGCTCGCCTCCTCGCCGCTGCGGACGCTGCCGGCGGCGGTCACCCAGGCGGTGACCGAGGCGCTGGCGCCGCGCGGCGCGGTGACGCTGTGCCTCAACGCGAACCAGCATCAGGGCCGGCTTTATCGCAGCGCACTCGCCGTGCCCGACGGCGTAGCCGTGGTCGACGCATACCCGTCGATCGGCGGGCTCTTGCGGGCCCTGGCCGCGTTCGACTTCGTGGTCGCCGCCGACAGCGGCCCGGCCCACATGGCCAAGCTGTTCGCCACGCCCGGCATCGCGGTCTACACCTCCGCGCCGCCCGAGGTTCTGCAGGGCCGGTTCCGCAACCTGGTGCCGTGGACGGTACCCTTCGTCGGGCCGCATTGCGCCGCCCCCTGCGGGCTCGCCAAGCTGCGCATCACGGCCGAGGGCCGCATCGGCTGCATGGGTTCCCTCGGCGTCGGCCTCGACCGGCTGCCCCGAGTCGCCCAGGCCGCCGATCCGGCCGTGGTCGAGCGCCTGCTGCTGCGCGAGCCGGTGCCGTGCGTGGCCCTTCTCGCGACCCTCGGCCCGGAGGTGGCGCGCCGTGCGGTCGAGACACTGGCGGCGACCCGGGCGGGCTGAGCGGGCCTAGGTTCCCTCGGCCGGAATGTCGATGGCGTCCGGTGGCAGGCCGGCGGCATGGCGCCGCCACATCGCCAGGTAGGCACGCTCGAGATGGCGCACGCCGCGTGCCGTGTCGAAGAGCGGCATCGTCGCCCGATTGGCCCGGGTGCGGGCCCGCAGCGCCGCCAGGCGCTGGGGGTCGTTCGCCAGTGCGACCGCGAGCCGACGATAGGCACCGAGATCCTCGACCACGAGTTCCGGCAGGCCGTGGGCGCGCACCACGCTGGCGCCGACGCGGCTGGCGAAGGCGTCGCCCAGTCGCGTCACCACCGGCACCCCCGCCCAGAGCGCGTCGGAAGCCGTCGTGTGGGCGCCGTAGACCAGCGTGTCGAGGAACAGATCGGCGAGCCCGACACGGGCGAGATGCGCCGGCTTGGGCAGCGGATCGGCGAGTATCAGCCGGTCGGCCGCGAGGCCTTCGCGCGCCGCGGCCGCGCGCAGATTGCGGCCGGTGGCCGGACTGTCGGCGAGCAGCCAGAGGACGGCGGCCGGCGACTCCGCGAGGATGTCGCACCACAGGCGGAAGACCTGGCGGTCGATCTTGTAGCCGCCGCAGAAGCAGGCGAGCACCGGCCGACCCTCGGGCAGCCCGACCGCCGCCCGGCTCGGCGCCGCCGCACAGGGCGGATCGCGGTCATTGATCTGGTAGCTGCCGGGCAGCCGCACGAGTCGCTCGCTGTAGAGCGCCGCCTGACCGGACGGCACCACGATGCCGTCGACGATCGCATAGTCGAGGAAGTCGGCGCCCGTGGTCCCCGGAAAGGCGAGATAGGTCGCCTGGACGGGGGCGGGCCGGCGGGCTGCGATCTCCAGGCGCGCGCCGGTGGTATGGCCATTGAGGTCGACGAGCACCTCGATGCCGTCGGCACGGATGCGTTCCGCCGCGGCGGCGTGCCCGAGCGTGTCGATATCGACGAGGCGTTCGACTCCGGCGGCGATATCGCGGCGATAGACGCTACCGTCGTCGGGACCCCACGCATAGAGGGTGACCGCGAAGCGCCTGCGATCGTGTGCGGCGAACATCGCGCGCATGAGATGTCCTGTTGCGTGGTCGCGCACGTCGCCGCAGAGATAGCCGATGCGCAGCCGATCCCGGGCCGACGTACCCGGATCCTGGGTCGGCGCCGCCGGCACCACCGCCGGCGCGCGCCGCCCGATCACCCGCGACCGTGCCCGCGCCACTGCGGCTCGCTGGATATCCGAGAGCGGCAGGAGCAGGGCATAGTGCGGCGACAGCTCGCAGTCTTCGCCGGCCTCGGCGCGCCCGGCCTCGGCGGTCAGCCGGGGCAGCAACGGCTCCAAGGAATCCCAGTCGCAGGTCGCCTGGAGGGCACGGGCCCGCTGCACGAGGGCGCGGCGATGCCCCGGGTCGAGCCGCAGGACCTGGGCCGCGGCCGCCGCGGCTTCAGGATGGCGCTTGGCCCGGTAGTGGGCGACCGCCATCGCGTGGTGCAGGTCCGCGGCGGCCGGCCGGCGGGCGAGCGCGGCAGCCAGCACGGCTTCCGCCTCGTCGGGTCGTCGGCGCGACTGCAGTACCGTCGCCAGGTTGACCGCCGCGACGATCATCGCGGGATCGGCGGCCAGCGCGCGCCGGAACAGCGCTTCCGCCTCTGCGGTGCGGCCATCGGTGACGAGCAGCAGGCCGAGATTGCTGAGCAGGCCGGGGTGCCCCGGGGCGATCTGCAAGGCGCGCCGGTAGAGCGCCTCGGCGACCGCCGCGGCCCCGTCCCTGGCCTCCAGGTTGGCGAGCTCGAGGATCGTGTCGAACGCGCCGGGCGCGTGGGCCAGGACGGCGGCGAAGGTCTCGCGCGCCGCCGCCGTCTCGCCCTGGGCGGCCAGCGCCTTGCCGAGAGCGTGGCGGCCGGCGAGATGGCCCGGATTGACGACGAGCAGCCGGCGCAGCGTTGCAGTGCCGTCCCCGATGCGGCGCTGGTCGAGCTGCGCGATGGCCAGGAGATAGAGGGCGTCCTTGTGGTCGGGGGATGCGCGGAGCACCCGCCTGTAGAGCGGCTCGGCCGCCTCGGGCCGGCCGGCGCGGTGAAGCGCCAGCGCTTCCTCCAGCGCGCGCGCCGCGGCCGAACGATCGGTCATGCCGGACAAACGAGACGGGGGGCCCGAAGGCCCCCCGTCCGCAATTCTCTCCTGATGGAGAGGATCAGAAGTTGACCACCGTGCCGAGAACGACGGCCCAGCTGTCGCCGCTGGCGGTCGGACGGGAATTGTCGCTGTCCAGCCCGTACCACTGCACCGACGCACGAACGTCCATGCCCGGGCCGTAGGTGTAGCGGCCACCGACCATGGCGCGCTGCATCTTGTCGTCCTTCAGGCCCGGCAGCTCGCGCTTGGCGTCGAGGTAGGATGCGCCGATCACCCAGGGACCCAT
>JADZBA010000418.1 GCA_020852355.1 Alphaproteobacteria bacterium | reverse complement strand
ATGGCGAGCTGCACCGCCTCGGCGATCACCGACTTGCAGCCGCCGACGATCACCTGGTTGACCATCTTCGTCATCTGCCCGGCGCCGGCCGGGCCCATCAGCGTGAAGGCGCCGGCCAGATGCGAGACGACCGGCCGCACCCGGGCGAAGTCCGCCGCGTCGCCGCCCGCCATGATCGCGAGCGTGCCGGCGACCGCGCCCTGCGGACCGCCGGAGACGGGCGCGTCGATCCAGCCCATCCCGGTCTCCCGGCGCAGGCGCTCGGCCAGCGCCCGGCTGCGCGCGGGGTGGATGGTCGACATGTCGACCAGCACCTTGCCGGGGGCGGCGCCCGCGGCGATCCCGCCGGCGTCGAACACCACGTCCTCGACCGCGGCGGTGTCCGAGACGCAGGTGATGACGACGTCGCTCGCGCGCGCCACCGCCGCGGCGTCGGCGGCCAGCTCGGCACCCGCTGCCACGGCCTCCCCGGCCTTGGCCGGCGTGCGCGCCCATACCGTCAGCGGGAAGCCCGCTGCACGCAGGCGCAGCGCCATCGGCCGTCCCATCAGCCCCAGGCCGATATAGCCCACCCTTGTATCCTGCCGTGCCATCGTGTCCTCCCGTCCGGCCGCTCGGGCGCCAGTGTAGACCGACGATGGGCGGTTGGGCTCGCCATGCCGGTGTTCCGACGCGGTCGCCGGATGGGCGAGCAGCGGCGCGGATCCTTCAGGTGAGCAACGGGTCCGGGATGAAGTCGACGGCGGTCAGCGTACCGTACGGCACGCCGTAGAGCAGCAGCCGGTTGCCGCCGCCGAAGTCGATCTCTGTGCCGTTGCCGCTCGCATCGGCGAACGCGAACGTGCGCGCCAGGACCGCGGCGGCATCGGGAAGCTCCAGGCCGTTCATCTTGGTCTGGAAATCGATGAAGTCGCCACCCGGCTGCCCGGCGCCCTCGAAGTCGAGATAGGCGTCGACGCCGCTGCCCGGCGTGACCAGGATGCCGTCGTTGCCGAGCCCGCCGGCCATGGTGTCGTTGCCCACGCGGCCCTGGAGATCGTCGTAGCCCGGGCTGCCGTAAATCAGGTCGTTGCCGACGCCGCCGTCGAGAAAGTTGAAGGCGTCGTCGATGCTGCCGAAGAGCGTGTCGTCGCCGGCCTCGCCGGGGACGAGGCCGGCGCCGCCGAGGTCGGCGCGTATGACGTCGTTGCCCGCGCCGCCCCATAGCTGGTCGTTGCCCTGGCCGCCGAAGATCGTGTCGTCGCCGTCGCCGCCGTAGACCGTGTCGTTGCCGATGTTGCCGTTGATGTGCCAGTCGTCGCCGGCGTCGCCGTAGATCACGTCGTTGCCCTGGCCGCCGCGCACGAAATCGCGGCCCTCGCCACCGTAGACGAGGTCGACCCCGACATTGCCGTTGGCGTCGTCGTCGCCCGCCCCGGCTCGCAGCGCATCGTTGCCGTCGCCGCCCAGCATCAGGTCGTTGCCGGCCCCGCCCTCGATCAGGTCTTCGGCGCTGCCGGCAGCGTCGGTGTTGGAGCCACCGAACAGCGAATCGTTGCCGTCCTCGCCGCGCAGCGTGTCGTTGCCGCCTTCCCCCACGAGGAAGTCGTCGCCCGTCGCGCCGATGGCGAGGTCCGCGCCGCCGCCCAGGAAGAAGCTGTCGTTGCCGCCGAAGCCGTTCGCGATGTCGTCGTCGCCGAGCGCGTAATACTCGTCCGCGACGTCGGTCCCGGTGAAGAAATCCGGTCCATTCGTTCCGAACGTCGCCATGCCGCCGCCCCCCGGGCCCTGGCTGGCCATTGGAACTCCCAAACAAAAATGATAGCCCTTTCCGCGTGGGGTAGCCACCCGATCCGGCGCGACCCCGTCAGCGGCCGCGACGGAACAGCTCGACCACCTGCTGGCAGCGGTCGGCGCGGCCGAGGATGCGGGAGTGCTCGATGACGCCGCCGTCGCGATCGAAATAGGTGCGCTCCAGCGACAGGACCGGCGCGCCGGCCGGCACGGCCAGCAGCACCGCCACGTCGTCCGGCACGGTAACGGCGGACGACACCTGCCGCACGCGGTGGGCCTCGACGCCGCAATGCTCCTCGACCAGATGCAGCAGCCGCGTCGTCGCCAGCCGGGCGGCCCAGTCGTCGGGCAGGCGGTCGGCGTGCGACTTGCGCAGGTCGACATGGCAGGCGGCGTTGGCGCCGTTCTCGTCGGCGCGGACCCAGAAGAAGCGCGCGATCTGCTCGCCCGTGCCCAGCCGCCGGCGGGCTGCGTGCTCCTCGCGGCTGCCGACCTCCAGCAGGCGCATGCCGTGGCTCTCGACGCGGTCGCCGAAATTGCGGTCGAGCATGTCCTCGAGCGACTGCGCGGCCCATGCGCCCTCGCCGGGCCCCTCGCTCTGCACGAAGGTGCCGCGGCCGGCCTGGCGGCGGACCAGGCCCTGGGCGACGAGCTGCTGCACGGCGGCGCGCACGGTGTGCCGGCTGACGCCGAACTCGCGCATCAGCTCCCCCTCGGTCGGCAACTGGGCGTCGACGGGGAACTCGCCGCCGGCGATCCGTCGCCGGAGATTCTGGAAGATCCGGTAGTAGGCCGGCGTGGGGTCGTGGGTCGGCAGTGCGAGCGCCCCCCCAGATACCAGTACCATCGGCGATGACCTTTCCCGCTGCGCCGCCTTCATACCCCGGCCTCCCGCGTCGCCAGAACGGGCTTGCCGTCCAAATGTACGTATGTTTGGATAATTGGCCAAGCTAGGGAGCATCGCGCTTGCTGCAGGAACTGGCGGCCCGGCCGAAGGGTGGTGCGGATTCCAGGGGTCCCGGCGAGGACGCCGGCCCGACGCGGCAAATGGCCGACTTCCTCGCGTCGCTGCGCGGCGCGACGCTGCCTCCCGAGACGGTGGAGGCGGCCAAGGTCTTCGTCCTCGACCTGCTGGGCTGCACGCTGGGCGCCATGCGGACCGAGGAGGTGCGCATGGCGGCCGAGGTCGTGCGCCTGCTCGGCGGCACGCCGGAGAGCACGGCCATCGGCCTCGGCTTCCGGACGTCGTGCCACAGCGCCGCCTACATCAACGGCATCTCCTCGCACGTCATCGAGCTCGACGACACCCATCGCGATTCGATCACGCATGTCGGCGCACCGGTGATCCCGGCGGCGCTGGCCATGGCCGAGCGGGCGGGGTCGGACGGCGCCACCTTCCTCGCCGCGGTGGTGGCGGGCTACGAGGCGTGCCTGCGCATCGCCAACGCGGTGCAGCCCTCGCACT
>JADZBA010000417.1 GCA_020852355.1 Alphaproteobacteria bacterium | reverse complement strand
TGGGGCGCCGACAACGCGATATCGCCGCTCGTCGGCACCCCCGGGGCGCTGCTCGCCGCGATCGACGCGATCCGCGCCTCGCGCTTCGTCCTCGCCGGCGCGATGCACGCGGCCATCGTCGCCATGGCCTACGGCGTGCCGTTCGCCTTCTTCGCCGACGGGCATCTCGATTGCCCGGCCAAGTGGACGGACCTCGCCGAGAGCATCGGCATCGCGCCCATCATGGTGCGCAGCCACGCCGAGGGCCGCGACGCCTTCACGCGCCACGCCGCGACCCTGCGGCTGCCGTCGCAGTCGCGCCTGCTCGACGCATCGCCCCTGCCCGTCCGGCCGGACATCCGCCGGCGCGCCGGGGACTGACGCATCGGCCCGGCGCGACCGCGCCCTTGCCACGGCCATCCCCGGGGCGCACCGTCCGGCGGGCCGGACAATCATCCGGGACCCTGGGGAGGATCGAGAATGGCCAAGTACCTGATCGAGGCGCGCTATACCATCGAGGGTGCTAAGGGCATCGTGCGCGAAGGTGGTTCCGGGCGCCGCGCGGCGATCACGAAGACGATCGAGGCCGTCGGCGGCAAGGTCGAAGCCTTCTACTTCGCGTTCGGCGAGGTCGATGCGTACGTGATCATCGACATGCCGGACCACGTGACCACCGCCGCCGTCGGCCTCGCGGTCGCTCAGGGCGGCGGCGCGTCCGTGCGGACCATCGTGCTGATCACGCCCGAGGACATGGACAAGGCGGCCAAGAAGGCCGTCGACTATCGTCCGCCGGGACGCTGAACCGCCGGGACGCCGCGTCGCGGACGAGACGGGGAAGGCGCGGGCGTGCCTTCCCCGTCGCCACGGCGTCCACCGACCTACGCCGGCTCCCTCTGCGGCACGCGGCGGGGATGCCAGAGGCCCTTGCGGACCAGCTCGCGCACCTGCCGGCGGACCAGCTCGGTCAGGGCGCGCGTCGCGGTCGTCGTCGGGCGCTGGCTCGAGGTCGCCAGGATGAGCTGGCGGGTCAGGTCGGGCTCGACGATCGGCCAGGTCCTGATACGCCCGTCCTCCACCAGATGGTGGACGCTGGAGTAGGAGAGGATGGTGTAGCCCAGCCCCTGCTCGACGAGGCGCAGCGTCGACGGCATGGCGTCGACCTCCAGCTCCGGATCGAGCGTGATGCCGGCCTTGCCCAGCACCTGGTCGATGACGAGGCGCAGCCCGTGCGGCCGGCTCGGCAGGATCAACGGCAGCTCCGGCAGGCGGCGCGCCGGGACCGCGCCCGGCGCCAGCCGCGACGGGTCCTCGGCCGCACCCAGCAGGAAGAGCTGGTCGCGCAGCAGCGGCTCCGACAGCACGTTGGGCATGCGCGGCGCATTGTAGAGCACGGCCACGTCGACCTTGCCGGTCAGCAGCCATTCCAGCAGGTAGCCGCTGAAGCCCTCGATGACGCGGATCGCGATCAGCGGATAGGTCGCGCGGAACTGCTGCACCAGCGGCACCGTCAGCACGAAGCCGACCGAGGGTGGCATACCGATGATGACGGTGCCGCGCGGCGCGGACTGCAGGGCGGCGATCTCCGACGTCGCCTTGGACGTGGTCTCCAGGATGCCCTTGGCGTAGCGGTCGAGGAGCTTGCCGGCCTCGGTCAGGATGATGCCGCGGCCGTTGCGGTGCAGCAGGCGGGCGCCGAGCTCGCTCTCCAGCGACTTGATCTGCCGGCTGAGGACCGGCTGGCCGAGCGACAGGGCCACCGCGGCGCGCGAGAAGCTGCCGAGCTCCGCCACCGCGGCGAACGCCTTGAGCTGCTTGGTGTCCATGCCCTTCGCCCGCCGCCTCGGAAGCGCCGGGCATGATAGCCCCGCGGCAGGACGCGGCGAAGCGTCCTGCCGCGGGCCGGGGCGGGGGCGCTACTTCTTCGGCCAGAACGGCTCCGCCACCGCCAGCGCCGGCGGGTACACCACCACCGGGGTGCCCTTCTGCCACTGCACGATGGTGAGGCCGGCGCCGATCCGCCGACCCTTCTCGTCGAACTTCATGACGCCGCCCGGAAAGTACTTGGACGGCCCCTCGTCCATGGTGCGGATCGCCTCGGCGACGGCCTGGCGGTCGGCCTTGCCGGCCTTCTCCAGCGCCGACTTCATGATCCACATGTCGCCGTAGGTGGAGATGGCGTTCTGCGTCATCCACGGCTCCTTGTACTTGGCCTTGAGCTCGGCGATCAGGTCCTCGTGGCCCTTCGAGCCCCAGTTGGCGACCGCGGCCATGACGCCCTGCACGAGGTCGGGCGACACCGTGTTGAGCAGGTCGGGCTCGGCGATGGCGATGCCGAAGGAGATGGTCGGGATCTTGCCCTGGCCGAGGCCGAACTCGTTCATCTTCTCCAGCATCAGCTTGGCGTCGGAGATGACGGTCGGCAGGAAGAACAGCAGGTCGGGCCGCGCCGCGCGCACCTTCTGGACGAGCGGCGTCGCGTCGGAGAGCGGCGGCGTGAAGATCTCGTCGACGACGAGCTTCAGGCCGAGCTCGGCCAGCAGCTTCTCCTTCATCGGCTTGACCGAGGCGACCGAGGCGGCGGTGTTGTCGGTGATGATCGCCACCGTCTTGGGCCTGGCGCCCGAGGCGGCCTCCGCCAGCTTCATGATTTCGGGCAGCGACTGCTGTGCCTGGGAGGCGGCGGTGGCCGAGGTCTGGAAGACGTACTTGAACCCGCGGTCGGTGATGAGGTCGGAATAGGAGAGGGTCAGCACCGGCAGGTTGGCGCGCTCCGTCACCTCGGTGACCGCCAGCGTGAACGAGCTGAGATAGGCGCCCGAGGCGACCACCAGGTCGGGCTCCTGCGCCACCATGCGCTGGGCGGCGTTCTTCGCCTTCTCGGTCGTGTCGCCGCAGTCGAGCACCACCAGCTTCAGCCTGGCGCCGCCCATCGACTTGATGCCGCCCTGGGCGTTGATGCGCTCGACGCCCATTTCCGCCCCCATGCGCATCACCGCGCCCGGCCGCGCATAGATGCCGGACAGCGGCACCAGCAGGCCGACCTTCACCTCGGCCGGCTGCTGCGCCTGCGCTGCGGGCACGGCCAGCCCGAGCGCCATCGCGGCCGGCAGCAGGCGCCGGCCGAGACCACGGATGCCTAGCGATCCTTTCGCCATCTGACGTCTCCTCCTCTGGTTCTCCCCGGTCACATGCCGAGGTAGGCCTGCCGGATGCGGTCGTCGGCGCGCAGGGCCTCGCTGGTGCCCTGGAGCACGATGCGCCCGGCTTCGAGCACGTATGCATGGTCGGCGAACTGCAGCGCCTCGGCGACGCGCTGCTCGACGAGCAGGATGGTGAGGCCGGACTGCCGGCGGATCTCAATCAGCCTGTCGAAGAT
The DNA here is from genome assembly GCA_020852355.1 of Alphaproteobacteria bacterium. GTDB lineage: Bacteria > Pseudomonadota > Alphaproteobacteria > ATCC43930 > Allostellaceae > Allostella. Next base: position 8,422 of record JADZBA010000417.1, on the reverse strand, counting down.
GAAGTCGGCGATCGCCGGCGCCAGCCCCATCGACGGCTCGTCCAGCATCAGCAGCCGCGGCGACGAGGCGAGGCCGCGGCCGATCGCCACCATCTGCTGCTCGCCGCCCGAGAGCGTGCCGGCGAGCTGGCGGCGGCGCTCCGCCAGGACCGGCAGCCAGGCGAAGATGCGCTCGAGGTTGGCGTTCCAGTCGCGGCGGCCGGCGCCGGTAGTGGCGCCGACCTCGAGATTCTCCATCACCGTCAGCGACGGGAAGACCTGCCGGCCTTCCGGCACGTGGGCGATGCCGAGATGCGGGCGGCGGTGCGGCGCCACCGCCAGCAGGTCGGCGTCGGCGAAGCGGATGGTGCCGGCGCGCGGCTGCAGGATGCCGGAGATCGTCTTGAAGAGCGTGGTCTTGCCGGCGCCGTTGGGGCCGACGATCGACACGAACTGCCCCTCCTCGACCGCGATCGAGACACCGTCCAGCACGGGCCGCGCCGAGTAGCCGGCGCTGATGCCGTCAACCCGCAGCATGGGCCGCCCATTTCCGGCCGAGATAGGCCTCGATGACGCGCGGGTCGCGGGTCACCGTCTCCGGCGCGCCCTCGACCAGGACGGCGCCGTGGTCGAGCACCACGAAGCGGTCGACCAGCCGCACCATGGCATGCATCGTGTGCTCGATGATGACGATGGTGATGCCGTCGGCGGCGAGCCGGCGGATCGCCGCGACGACGTCGGCTGCCTCGGCCGGGCCGAGGCCGGCCAGCGTCTCGTCGAGCAGCAGGATGCGCGGCCGGCCCGCCAGCGCGCGAGCGAGCTCCATCAGGCGCAGTTCCCTGGTCGTCAGCTCGGCGGCGAGGCGCCCGGCGACCGCGGTGAGGCCGACGCGGGCGATGGCGTCGTCGGCGAGCATGCGCGCCTCCGCGTCGCTCGCCGCCCGGACATAGGCGCCGACCACGACGTTGTCGGCCACCGTCATGCGCGCGAACGGCCGCATCACCTGGAAGGTGCGGCCGACGCCCGCCCGGCACAGCACGTGGGGCTTGCGGCCGACCATGTCGCGGCCGTCGAGCAGCACCTCCCCGGCGTCCGGCCGCAGGAAGCCGTTGAGCAGGTTGAAGGCGGTGGTCTTGCCGGCGCCGTTGGGGCCGATGATGCCGAGGATCTCGCCCTCGCGCACCGCGAAGGACACGTCCTGGACGGCGCGCAGGCCGCCGAAGCTGCGCGACAGGCCGCGCACCTCCAGGATCACGGCACCCGCCCGATCGCTGCGTGCCGGCGCCGCCGGGGCGGGCGCGGGCGCGGCCTGCGGCAGCGGCGTTGCCTCGGCCGGCCGGCGGCGGCGCAGGAAGTCGCGCACCTTCCAGAAGATGCCCTCCGGCGCCAGCAGGATGACCACGACGATGGCCATGCCGTAGATGACGCCCTGGATGCCGGGGAAGCGCGCGCCGAGTTCGGCGTGCAGGATCTCGGCGACGGGGATCAGGGTGGCGGCACCGATCACCGGGCCCCACACCGTGCCGACGCCGCCGAACATGGTCACGGTCAGCGCCTGCGCCGACACCAGCATGCCGAACACCGCGACCGGCGTGACCACGAGCTGCACCACCGCGTAGAAGGCGCCGACCGCGCCGGCCACGGCGCCGCTCAGGGCGATGGCGCGCAGCTTCCAGGCGAGCGTGTCGATGCCCGCCGCCTCCGCCGCCGCCTCGTTCTGCTTGATCGCCAGCAGCGCCATGCCGAAGCGCGAGCGCTCGATCAGCAGGGTCAGGAGCACGACGCCGACGAGCAGCGCCAGCGCCAGCAGCGTGTAGATGCGCGGGTCGGCGAATTGCATATAGGCGGCCGCGTTCTCCCGCTTCATGGGGAGCGTGACCTCCTGGTAGCCCAGCCATTCGAAGACGTAGTAGAGCGCCAGCGGGTAGGCGAGCATGGCCAGCGCGAAATAATGGCTGCGCAGCCGGAAGGTCGGAACGCCGATCAGCAGCCCCGCCAGCCCGCCGAACACGCCGGCGGCGGGGATCAGCAGCCACGGCGACAGGTCGAGATGGATCTGGCCGAGGGCCGCCGTGTAGGCGCCGATGCCGAAGAAGGCGGCGTGGCCGAACGAGACGAGCCCGGTGTAGCCGCTGAGCAGGTTCCAGGAGAGGCCGAAGCACGCCCACAGCAGCACCAGCGTCAGCATGAGCTGGTAGTAGGAGTTGGTGACGACGACGGCGATCACCGCGTAGGCCGCGGCGAACAGCAGGACCGGCGCCAGCGAGCGGATTGCGGGGGCCTTCGTCACGTCCGCTCCGTGAGCCTGCCGAACAGGCCCTGCGGGCGCAGGAAGACGATCAGCAGGAAGACGACGAAGATCGCCGCGTTCTGGAGCTGCGTCGGCAGCACCAGGATCGAGAGCTGCTGCACCAGCCCGATCGTCATGCCGCCCCAGAAGGCGCCGACGATGCTGCCCATGCCGCCGAGCACGACCCCGGCATACATGACGATGACGTATTCCAGCCCGATATGCGGCTGGAACGGATAGTTGAGCGCCAGCAGCCCGCCGGCGACCGAGGTGATGCCGGCACCCAGCCCGAAGGCGACGCGGTAGGCGCGGTCGACGTCGATCCCCATGTAGGTCGCCGCCTCGGGATTGTCGGCCGCCGCGCGCAGCGACCGGCCGAGGGCGGTGCGCGCGATCAGCAGCGCCAGCAGGACCATCGTCGCGACCGACACCAGGGCCGCGGCGACGCGCGCCTTGTTGACGAAGATGCTGACGAGGTCGCCCCAGAGCGGCCCGATCTCCCAGGCGCTGCTGGAGAGCGGCGTGCGGATCGACACGAGGACCGAGCCGAAGACGATCTGCCCGCCGTTCTGCAGGATGAGCGCGATGCCGAGCGTGAGGATGAGCTGGGCGTAGTGCCCCTCGCCCTCGAGCTGCGCCGTCCGCCGCCCGGTGACGCGGGCGATGAGGGTGCGGTGGACGAGCCAGCCGAACAGCACGAGGAGCGGCGTGGCCAGCGCGATCGCGACGAACGGGCCGACGATGCCGCCGAACACCGCCTGGATGCCGGTCGCCGTCAGCAGGTACCAGGCGGCGTACATGCCCAGCATCATGAAGTCGCCATGGGCGAAGTTGATGACGCGCATGACGCCGAAGATCAGCGCCAGGCCGACGCACATCAGCCCGTAGATGGCACCGGCGAGCAGGCCGGCGGCCAGCGCCTGCAGGAAGCTCTCGGCGAAGCCGGCGATCACGCGGTCCCGGTTCCGCGCGGCGGGCGCGCTGCGCCGTCGCCCCTCACCCGCGGATCTCGACCCCCGCCCATTCCTCCAGCACCTTGGCGACCGAGGTGAAGTCCGAGGTCGCGCCGAACTTCGCATTAGTGATCGCCAGCATCTGGCGCACCGCCGCCCCCACCACCATCGGCACGCCCATCGCCTCGGCCTCGTCGACGCACAGGCGCACGTCCTTGTAGGAGAGGCCGGTCGCGAAGCCGAAATCGAACGTGCCCGGCAGGATGGCGCGCGGGAACTTGTCCTGCGAGGCGCTGTTGCGGCCGCTGCCGGCGTTGATGATGTCGATCAGCACGCGCGCGTCGAGGCCGGCCTTGACGCCCATCGCCATCGCCTCGGAAGTGGCGACCAGGGCGGCGGCGGCGAGCAGGTTGTTGGCGAGCTTGGCCGACTGGGCGAGGCCCGGCTTCTCGCCGGTGAAGAAGATCTTGCCGAAGACGCCGAGGATGTCCCGCACCTTCTCCAGCGTCGCCTTCGGGCAGGAGACCATGACGGCCAGCGTGCCCTTCTCCGCCCCGGTGACGCCGCCGCTGACCGGCGCGTCGACGAGGCCGATGTCGCGGTCGGCCAGCGCGCGCGCGACGATCCCGGCCATGCCCGGCCCCGTCGTCGACAGGTCGACCACCGTGCGCACGGAGTTGCCGTGGGCGAGCCCGCCCTCGCCCAGCGTCACCGCCTGGACGATCGCCGGGGTCGGCAGGCTGATGAGGACGATCTCGGCCGCGGACGCGACCTCGGCGGCCGAGCGTGCGGCGACGGCGCCGCGCGCCACCAGCGGCGCCATGGCGTCGGGGTTGGTGTCGTAGACGCAGAGGCGGTAGCCCGCATCCAGCAGGCGCGCCGACATCGGGCCGCCCATCCGGCCGATCCCGACGAATCCCAGCACCTGCCCCGCCATGCCCGATCCTCCCCGCCGCACGCCCGTCGATTCGGGCGCCCATTTGCGGCGGACTATATCGGCTGCGCCCGGGAGCGGCACCGGCGCAATCGCGCATAACAGAAATGACGAAGCCGGCGCGCCATCGGCCGGCCGGCGCGGGCTATCCTCGACCGATGACCGCCCTCCCCGAATACGCGATCCACGCCATCCGCTACGCCACGCGCGAGGCGCGCCGCGCCGAGCACTTCATCCGCGGCGACCCGCACGACGCGCCGATGCCGATGGACTACTTCGTCTGGGCGATCGTCGGGCCGGAGCGCAGCTTCGTCGTCGACACCGGCTTCACGGCCGAGGTCGCGGCGAGGCGCGGGCGCACCTTCCTGCGCTGCCCGATCGCGGCGCTGCGCCTCGTCGGCGTCGATCCCGACGCGGTCGACGACGTCGTGCTGACGCATCTGCACTACGACCATGTCGGCAACTTCCACAAGTTCCCGCGGGCGCGCTTCCATCTCCAGGACCGGGAGATGAACTTCGCGACCGGCCGGCACATGCGCTACATGGTCTTCGGCCACAGCTTCGAGCCGGACGACATCGCCGGGATGGTACGGCTCAACTTCAAGGGCCGCGTCGACTTCCACGACGGCGACGCCGACCTGGCGCCGGGCATCTCGCTGCACTTCACCGGCGGCCACACCGCCGGCCTCCAGGTGGTGCGCGTCCATACCGCCCGCGGCTGGGTCGTGCTGGCATCCGACGCCAGCCATTTCTACGAGCACATGCAGACCGACCGGCTGTTCACGACGGCCTACCGCCTCGACGACATGGTCCAGGCCTACCGCACGGTGGAACGGCTGGCCGCCTCGCCGGACCACATCATTCCCGGCCACGACCCGCTGGTGATGAAGCTCTATCCGGCGCCTTCGGCGGAGCTGGAGGGGATCGTGGCCCGGGTGGACCTCGCGCCGCGCGGGTAGCGGCTCGACGGCCGCCCCTACCCGTCGATCTCGAACCTGATCCCCTGCGCCAGCGGCAGCGCGGTCGAGTAGTTGATGGTGTTGGTGGCGCGCCGCATGTAGCCCTTCCAGGCGTCGCTGCCGGATTCCCGGCCGCCGCCGGTTTCCTTCTCGCCGCCGAAGGCGCCGCCGATCTCGGCACCGCTCGGGCCGATGTTGACATTGACGATGCCGCAGTCGCTGCCCGCCGCCGACATGAAGCGCTCCGCCTCGCGAAGGTCGGTCGTGAAGATCGAGGAGGCGAGGCCCTGCGGCACGGCGTTGTGCATGGCGATCGCCTCGTCGAGGTCGCGGTAGCGCATGACGTAGAGGATCGGCGCGAAGGTCTCGCGCGCGACGATGGCGCTCTGGGCCGGCATCTCGACCAGCGCCGGGGCGACGTAGCGGGCGTCGGGCCAGCGGTCGGCCAGCGTGCGGCCGCCGCCATGGACGGTGCCGCCTTCGGCCCTGGCCTGCGCCAGCGCCTTCTGCATCGCCTCGAAGGCGGCCGCGTCGATCAGCGGGCCGATCAGGGTGCCGGCCTCCAGCGGGCTGCCGATCGGCAGGCGGCCCCAGATCGACGCCAGACGCGGCACCAGCCGGTCGTAGACGCCCTCGTGCACGATGATCCGGCGCAGCGTCGTGCAGCGCTGGCCGCAGGTGCCGACGGCGGCGAACGTGATGCCGCGCTCGGCCAGCGCCAGGTCGGCCGAGGGTGCCACGATCATGCCGTTGTTGCCGCCGAGCTCCAGGATCGCGCGGCCGAAGCGCGCGGCGACGCGCGGCGCCACCTCGCGGCCCATGCGGGTCGAGCCGGTGGCGCTGACCAGCGGCATGCGGGCGTCGTCGACCAGCGCCATGCCCACGTCGCGGGCGCCGATCACGAGGTTTGAGAGATGCGCCGGCACGCCCTCGATCGCCGCCGCGGTACGCTCGAAGAGGGCGTGGCAGGCGAGTGCGGTCAGCGGCGTCTTCTCCGAGGGCTTCCACACCACGCTGTCGCCGCAGACGAAGGCGAGCATGGCGTTCCACGACCACACCGCGACCGGGAAGTTGAAGGCGGTGACGACGGCGACCGGCCCCAGCGGGTGCCACGTCTCCATCATGCGGTGACCCGGCCGCTCGGTCGCGATGGTGAGGCCGTAGAGCTGGCGCGACAGGCCGACGGCGAAGTCGCAGATGTCGATCATCTCCTGGACCTCGCCCAGGCCCTCCTGGACGATCTTGCCGGCCTCCAGGCTGACGAGGCGGCCGAGGTCGGCCTTGTGCGCACGCAGTGCCTCGCCATAGCGGCGCACCAGCTCGCCGCGCTGCGGGGCGGGCACCGGGCGCCAGGCGGCGAACGCGGCCGCGGCGCGGCCGACCGCGGCGGCGACGTCGGCCGGCCCGTGCGTCGGCACGCGGCCGATGACCGCGCCGTCGATCGGCGAGCGCACCGGGAGATCGCCACCGGTGTAGGCGGCACGGGGCACCCCGAGACGGTCGAGGACGGCGGCGGCTTCGGCGGCGGTGTCGGTCATGGGGCTCCCTCCGGTGGGCGCACCCTCATAGGCGAGGCGGGCGCAAACGGGAAGGCCGCGCGCTCACAGTGCGCGCGAGGCCGTGCCCTTCATCAGCACCGGGCCGGTCGGGCGGCCGATCGGCGAGCCGGTCGCCGGCTCCAGCGTGATCTCGAAGAGCTGGTCGGGCCGGGCGCGCGGCAGGTCGTCGACGCGCAGGCGCACGGTGCGCGCGCGGTCGATCAGCCCGACCGAGACGGGGCCGCGCGCACGGTCCCACAGGGTCCAGATCTCCAGCGCGCGGCCCGGCGGCACGGGGATGTCGCCGAGCGGCAGCAGCTCCGTGCGGCCGTCGGCGAAGGCGTTGACCACGGCGCCGGCCCGGCGGTCGTCGGTCAGCAGCACGGCGACCAGGACCGGCGTCGTCGCGCGCTGCTGCCACAGGGTGGCCAGGCCGAGCGCCAGCAGGATGCTCGCCGCGGCGGTGCCGAGGCCGGCGATGCGCCAGAAGGCGAGGCTGTCCCACAGGGCGCCCCACGCCGCGGCACGGCGGACGGGTCGAGCCGGTGCGGCGGCGGGGGCCGCGATCCCCGCCTCGATGCGCTGCCACAGGGCCGCGGGCGGCCGCTCGGGGGAGGCGGTCAGGTCGAGCTCGAAGAAGCGGGCGCGCCACAGGGCGACGGCGGCGGCGAAGTCCGGGTCGCGCTCCGCCAGCCGCTCGGCAGCGGCCGCGGCCTCGCCCTCGAGCAGGCCGAGGACGTGCTCGCCGGCGAGGCGGTCGCGTTCTTCCTCGGTCACGCCATGCACTCCCTGAGCGCCAGCAGCGAGCGGCGGATCCAGGACTTCACGGTGCCGAGCGGCACGCCGAGGCGGCCGGCCAGCTCGCCATGGGTCAGGCCCTGGACATAGGCCAGCACCACCGCCTGCCGGCGCACCGCATCCAGCCCCTCGAGGCAGCGGCGCAGCCGGCTGCCCTCGGAGAGGCGCATGACGATGCTCTCCGGCCCCTCCTCCTCGCTCGCCAGCTCCATCGGTCCGAAATCGTCGACGAGATCGACCCGGCCCTCGCTCCGCAGCATGTTGAGGGCGAGGTTGCGCAGGATCGCGTAGATCCAGCCGCGCGCGTCGCCGCGCGAGGGCTGGTAGCTGCCGGCGCGCTGCCAGATGCGCAGGAACGCCTCATGCACGACTTCCTCCGCCAGCGCGCGGCGATGCAGCAGGCGCAGCGCCACCCCCAGCATGCGCGGCGCCTCGGCGTCGTAGATCGCCTGCAGGGCCGCCCGGTCGCCGCCCGCGCACCGCCGCAGCGCAGCGGCGAGGTCGCCCGGCGCGGACCGCTCTCCCGCGTCGCCCGTCACCATCCTCCCCGTCCGACCAACATCATACCCGTCCCTACACCGAACTGGAGGCCGGGGATGCATCGGCAAGTTTTTTCTCCTCCCCCTGCATCCGCGGGCCGTGGCCGGGGGTAGCCGCTGCGGGACCGCGACCCGCGGCCCGACGACCTCAAGGGAGAGCCTCGCATGCTGCTACGCACCATCGCCGGAACGCTGCTCGCCGCCACCGCGCTCGCCGGCGTCGCCCGGGCGGAGACCGTCGTCGCCCTGGTCGGCGACCGGACGCTGGCCATCGTCGATACCGGCGCCGGGAAGGTGACGAGGACGACGACCGTGTCGGGCATCAAGGGTCGCCTCGCCGGGATCGACGTGCGCCCGGCCGACGGCATGCTCTACGGCGTCGTCGAGGACGGCACCGTGGTGACGATCGACGCCGGATCGGGCAAGGCGACG
>JADZBA010000416.1 GCA_020852355.1 Alphaproteobacteria bacterium | reverse complement strand
TCCTGCGGCTGCTGTTCGTGTGCTGCCATCCGGAGCTGCCTGCGACCCAGCAGATCGCGGTGGCGCTGCGCCTCGTCTCGGGGCTGTCGGTGGCCCAGATCGCCCGCGCCTTCCTGATCGGCGAGAGCGCCATGGAGCAGCGCATCACCCGGGCGAAGGGCCGCATCGCCGCCGCCGACGTGCCCTTCGAGCCGCCGGGCGCGACGGAGCGCGCCGAGCGCCTCGCCGCCGTCGCCGCGATGATCTACCTGCTGTTCAACGAGGGCTATTCGGCGACCGGCGCCGCCGTCGCCGCCCGTGCGCCCCTCTGTGTCGAGGCGATCCGCCTGGCCCGGCTGTTGCTGCGCCTGTTCCCGGCGGAGCCGGAGATCATGGGGCTGACGGCGCTCCTTCTCCTCCAGCACGCCCGCGCGCCGGCCCGCTTCGATGCCGAGGGCGCCGTCATCCTGCTGGAGGTCCAGGATCGCCGCCTGTGGAACGGCACGATGATCGCCGAGGGGCTGGCGCTGATCGACAAGGCGATGCGCCATCTCCGCCCCGGCCCCTACCAGGTGCAGGCGGCGATCGCGGCCCTGCATGCGCGCGCGGCGCGGCCCGAGGACACCGACTGGGTTCAGATCGACCTGCTCTACGCCACCCTCGAGCGCCTGCAGCCCTCGCCCGTCGTCACCCTGAACCGCGCGGTGGCCGTCGCCAAGGTGCAGGGCCCGGCGGCCGGGCTCGCCATGATCGAGCCGCTGGCGCCGCGGCTCGCCGGCTACTTCTACTACTTCGGTACCCGGGGGACATTCCTGCTGCAGCTCGGACGGACGGAGGAGGCGCGCGTCGCCTTCGACCGAGCCATCGCCCTGGCCGGCTCGCCGGCGGAGGCCGCGCATATCCGCACGCATCTCGACCGGCTCGCCGCCGTGATTCCCGCGACGCGGTGAATCCGGCGCGCCCGATCCAAGCCGGCATCGCCGGCCCTGACCGCGGCTGATAGGATGGAATGCGAGAAGGCCGTCGCGGGCGCCGCCCGAGGGGACGCCCGTGATTGACCCCGCCAAAAACGATGGGGTACGCTCGCGAATAAAGAGGATTGATTTCAAAGGGTCCGTGCCTCGACGTGCCGAAGCGAGACAGGACGATGGCGCCGCCGGGACTTGGGGCGGGTGCGTCACGGCCGACGGCGAGGTGCGATTCCGATGACGCGGCCGGCGTGAAATCTCGAGGACCTGTCACGCGCAAAGGATGTATCCGACAACGAGACAGTCTCTGCTTGGGCCGGATCGCCGGCCACCGATGATCCGCACTTCGTCGCCCGGCGAGATCGCCCAGCTCGCGGGAATCCTGGAAGCATACACAACCGAAAGGTGCCACGACATGCTCTCGCGGCTATTCAGGACGGTCGGTTTCCTTCTCGTCCTCGGGCTGCCGGCAGCGGCCGGCAGTCAGACCCTGCCGGCGCCCAAGGGCGATGTGATCCTCGAGCTGAGCGGCAACATCTCCAACACCACCGACGGGAAGGTCGCGAAGTTCGACCTCGCCGACCTGGAAGCCCTGGGCAAGACCGTCGTTCGCACCTCGACGAAATGGACCGAGGGGCAGATCGTCTTCGAGGGTGTGCTGATGCGTGACCTGCTGAAGAAGGTGGGTGGCGGCGGAACGGAGATCGTCGCGGTCGCCCTCAACGACTACAAGGTCAAGATTCCCATTGCGGACTTCAATAAGTTCAACGTCATTCTGGCGTACCGTCGGGATGGTCGTGCGATGCCGGTCCGCGACAAGGGGCCGCTCTGGATCATGTATCCGTTCGACGACAATCCGGAGCTCAAGACCGACCTCTACTTCGCGCGGTGCGCGTGGCAGCTCAAGGCGATCGAGGTCCGGTAGGATCGGTGCCCGAGAGTCCGGATCTCCCGGCGACCCCGACCGGGTCGCCTCCGGCTCGCCCGCGTGCGAACCGGCTGCGACTGGCGGTCATCGGCGGCCTGCTCGCCTGCACCGTGGCGGTCGCCGGGCTGTTCGCGACGACGATGCAGGATCTCTACAAGCGGGCGGAGGTCTTCCAGTACGATATCCTCTGGTACGCCTATCAGGCGCATCTCGAATTCCAGAAGCTGACCGACCTCCTGCTCGCCGCCCAGGCGCCCGGCTCGACCATCAGCCGCGGTCAGATCTCGACGGCCGCCGACATCTTTTTCAGCCGCAACCCCAGCATGGTCACGCTCTTCGGTCCGGAGATCGGGGCCGACCATGCCGGCCTCAACCTCCTGGTCAGAAGCGTCAACGAGATCATCGACGAGACCGACCGCATCATGGAGCGGAAGGATCTCGACACGCCGACGATCGCTCGCACGCTCGCGGCGAGGCTGGAGCCGCTGGGGCCGATCCTGCAGGATCTGCTGTCGGACGTCCGGCGGCGATCGGCCGAGCACTGGCAGTCCGAGAAGCGGGCGATGCTGCATTCGCTCCTGGCGGTGGTCATCGCCACGTCCGTGCTGATCTTCAGCCTGCTCGCCTTCGGCGCCCTGACCACCTTCCAGATGCGGCGGCTGGAGCAGCAGCGCCACGAGCTGACCGCGCTGTCGGCGAGCCTGACCGTCGCCAAGGAGACGGCGGAGCGGGCGAACACCACGAAGTCCGCCTTCCTCGCCACGATGAGCCATGAGATCCGCACGCCGCTGAACGCCGTCATCGGCATGTCGGACCTGCTGGTGGACACCGCGCTCGACGAGCGGCAGATCCGCTACATCAAGGTGATCAACGCGTCGGCGCAGCATCTGCTGTCGATCATCGGCGACATCCTCGACTTCTCGCGGATCGAGGCGGGCAAGCTGGAGATCGAGCGCAGCCGGATCGACATCCGCGCGCTCTGCCAGGACGTGATCGAGATCGCCCGCGGCCTGCCCGACGCCGTCGCCCTCGAGATCGAGGCGCACATCGCCGCCGACGTGCCGCCCGCGCTGATCGGCGATCCCGGCCGCATCACCCAGGTCCTGCTGAACCTCACCGGCAACGCGATCAAGTTCACGGAGAAGGGCAGCGTGAGGCTGTCGGTCTCGGTCGAGCGGGTGGAAGGCGACTACGTCACGGTGCTCTTCGCGGTGACCGACACCGGGCGCGGCGTGCCGGCTGAGCTCTACGACCGCCTGTTCGAACCCTTCGAGCAGGCGGACTCCTCCAGCAACCGGCTCAAGAGCGGCACCGGCCTGGGCCTGGCGATCAGCAAGCGCCTCGTCCATGTCATGGGCGGCTCGATCGGCTTCGACAGCAAGCCCGCTCAGGGCTCCACCTTCTGGTTCAAGATCCCGCTGGAGCGCAGCCATCTCGCGACGCCGCCCGCCGCCGCGCGTGCCGACCAGCGGCCGGCGGCGGCCATGCCGCTGCGGATCCTCGTCGCGGAGGACACGCCGGCCAACCAGCTCGTCATCGGCTCGATGCTGGAGAACATGGGCCATCGCACCCAGATGGTGAGCGACGGCGCCGAGGCGGTGGTGGCCGCCCAGCAGGCGCATTTCGATCTCGTCCTGATGGACCTGCAGATGCCCGTGATGGACGGCTACGAGGCGACCCGCCGGATCCGCGCGCTCGGTGGCGACGTCGCCCGGGTCCCGATCGTGGCGCTCACCGCGCTTGCGCTGCCGATGGATCGCGAGCGGGCCGAGGCGTGCGGGATGAACGATTTCCTCACCAAGCCCGTCCGCAAGGGCGATCTGGCGACGTTGCTGGAGAAGTTCTCCGGGACGGCACGCGCCCTGCCGGTCGCGGCCGCGGAGCCGGCCGAGCAGGAGGATCTGCTGCGCGAGCTGTACGACAATCTCGGCGCCCGCCAGCTCGACCGGATCCTCGACGCCTTCGAGCGGGATGCGAGGAAGGACCTGCTCGACATCGAGCGAGCGGTCTCGGCCGGCGACCATGCGACGCTGCGCGCCCGGGCGCATCGGCTGCGGGGCACCTTCCAACAGATCGGCGCGCGCAGCGCGGGCGACCTCGCCGGCCGCGTCGAGAAGGCGGAAGGCGCGGAAGCGGCCGCACTCGGGCGCGAGCTCGCGGCGGTCGGCCCTGCCGCGATGGACGAGGTCATCCGGCGGGGGCGGATGCTGACCGTCCAGGCGTCGGTCCCGGCGCTGAAGGCGGCGGACGGCGAGTCCGGGGCCTAGGGACGACCCGGCCCGCGGCTCAGGTCGCGGGGGGCGCGTCGCGGAAGTAGGGTTCGACGGTGCCGCGCAGCTTGACCGTCAGCGGCGCACCGTGCCGGTCGACCGTCTTGCCCACGGCGACGCGGATCCAGCCTTCACTGACGCAATATTCCTCGACGTTGGTCTTCTCGACGCCCTTGAAGCGGATGCCGATGCCCCGTTGCAGCAGGGCCGCGTCGTGGTGCGGGCTGCGCGGGTCGTTGGAGAGGCGGTCGGGCGGGCTCTCTGTCATGGCGGCGGCCTGGGGGTGGGGCGTGGTTCGTGCGCCATGTGATACCCATGCGCGCCCGCCGTGCCAATCCCGGGTCTTCGCCGATACAGTGCGGCGTGCAGCAGAGGGGGGACGCATGACGGCGACCGACGGGGCACGTCCGCTCGCGGGCAGGGTGGCGCTGGTGACCGGCGCGGGGCGCGGGCTCGGCCGTGCCTTCGCCGAGCGGCTCGCCGCGCTGGGCGCCGACGTGGCGATCCACGGGATGCGCGAGCACGGGCCCGCGGAATTCGGCGAGGGCACCACGCTGACGGCCGTGGCCGAGGACGTGGGGCGAACGTTCGGCGTACGCACGCTGCGCCTGCTGGGCGACCTGACGCTGAGCGCCGACGTGGCGCGCGTGGTCGCCGCGGCGACGCGCGATCTCGGCCCGATCGACGTCCTCGTGCACAACGCCGGCGGCGACATCGCCGCGCGCGGCGGCAAGCCCGATCCCAACGACGTCGTGCTCATCCGCGAGGAGGACGTGCGGGCGGTGCTCGACCGCAATCTTCTCAGCACCATCCTCACCTGCCAGGCGGTGGCGCGCGGCATGATGGAGCGGCGGCGCGGCCGCATCGTCACGATCGGCTCGACCGCCGGCTCGCGCGGCCGCACCAAGGGTGCGATCTACGCCGTCGCCAAGGCCGGCGTCGCCCACTTCACGCGCTGTCTCGCCGATCAGCTCCGCCCCTACGAGGTGACGGTGAACTGCATCGCGCCCGGCGAGACGCGTACCGGGCGCTTCCTCTCCTCGCGCCCCGTCGACGACGGCCGCATGGTCGAGGGCGGTACCCTCGACCGCATCGCGACGATCGACGAGGTGGCGCGCGTCGTCGACGTCTTCGCCGGTCCGCTCGGCGCCTTCGTCTCGGGCCAGGTGCTGCGCGTCGACGGGGCCGGGCAGGGATGGCCGGCCTGAGCGCCCGCGGCGCCCCATGACAATCGCCGCCGCGGCCGCTAGCTTCTCCCTGCCGCCGGCGTTCGACCGGCGCTCCTCTCCCCGCCGATGGAACCGCCATGCCGATCGATGATGCCGCGCTGCTCGCCGCCTTCCGCGCCGGCGGCGCCCTGCCGGACGGGTTCGCCGCCGCGCGCGACGCCTGGCTGGCGCGCAGCGCCCGGATCGGCGACACGCGGCTGACGGCACCGGTCGGCGGCAAGGTCGAGATCCTGCGTGATCGTGCCGGCGTTCCCCACGTCTACGCCGGCAGCACGACGGACCTCTATTTCGGCCTCGGCGTCGCGATGGCGCAGGACCGGCTCTGGCAGATGGACCGGCTGCGCCGGCGCGCGCTGGGCCGGCAGGCGGAGATTCTCGGGCCGTCCTTCGTCGCCGGCGACGTCGCCCACCTGACGGTCGGCATCGATCGCATCGCCGCGCGCGAGCCGGCGCTGATGGACGGGCCGACGTACGCCGCCGTCGCCTCCTTCGTCGCCGGCATCAACCGCCAGATCGCCGCCTTCGGCTCCGGCCTGCCCGTCGAGTTCCGCCTGCTCGGCTACGCGCCGGAGCCGTTCACCGTGGGCTGCGTCGTGGCGATCGCCCGTGGCCTGTGGTGGTCGCTGAACGGGCGCATCGACCGGCTGATGGCGGCCGAGGCGGCGCGCCTGCTGCCCGAGGCGATGCGCCTCATGTACCTGACGCCGGAGGCGTCCGAGCATCTCGTGCTGCCCGACGGCGGCTCGCTCGCCGCGGGCAGCGACGACGCGACGGGCAGCAACAACTGGGCCGTCGCCGGCCGTGCGGCGGCCGACGGCAAGGCGCTGCTGGCGGGCGATCCGCACCAGCCCTTCTGGGTGCCGTCGAGCTGGTACGAGTATGCGCTGCACGGACCGGAGGACGATGCCGCCGGCTGCGGCCATCCCGGCGTCCCCGGCCTTTGGTGGGGCAGCAACGGCACCGTCGCCTGGAGCCTCACCAACAACATGGCGTCGACCCGCGACCTCTACCGTGAGACGGTCGATCCCGCCGATCCCGGCCGCTACCGCGACGGCGACGTCTGGCGCGCCTTCGAGGAACGTCGCCTGACCATCCCGGTGCGCGGCGAGGGCGCACGCGACCTCGTCGTCCGCTCGACCGTGCGTGGCCCGGTCGTCAACGCCCTGGTGACGGCGCTGGAGGCGGGCGGCGACCCGCCCCTGTCGCTGCGCTGGGTCGGCCACGAGCATCTCGACGACCTGCGCGCCAGCATGGCGATCTCGCGCGCCCGCGACTGGCGGAGCTTTCGCGACGCCGTGCGCGACTGGTCGGTCGCCGTGTTCAACTTCGTCTACGCCGATGTCCGGGGCAATGTCGGCTACCAGATGGCCGGGCGCATCCCGGTGCGCGGGCGCATCACCTACGGCCTGCGCGACGCCGACGAGCCGGCCGATCGCTGGACCGGCTACATCCCCTTCGACGGCCTGCCGCATTCCTACGATCCGCCGCGCGGCTACGTCGCCAGCGCCAACCAGCGCATCGTGCCGGCGGACTATCCCCACCCGATCTACGGCGCCTATTCACAGGGTCATCGCGGCCTGCGCATCGACCAGGCGTTCGCCGCGGGGCCGGGCGACGCGGCGGCGACGGTGGCGCTGCAGAATGACGTGAAGAACGTCCGTGCCGAGCGCCTGACGCCGCACATCCTGGGCGCCCTCGCCGGCGCCGGGGAGCCCGACGCGGCGGCGCTGGCGGCGCTCCTGGCACCCTGGGACTTCCGCTACGGCGTCGACGCGGTGGCGCCGACCGTGTTCGAGACCTTCATGTTCCACTGGCAGCGCCGGGTGCTGGGCCAGCACATGCCCGACCGCCTGCTCGACCTGGCCATGCAGCAGACCGGCCTCGCGGTCGGCCTGCTGGCGGACCCGGCAATCGCCTACTTCCCCGGCGGCACCCGCGCCGCCGCCGCCGAGGTGGCGGGCGCGGCGATGGCGGCGCTGCGCACGCGCCTCGGCGACGATCCGCGGCGCTGGACCTGGGGGCGGGTGCACCTGGCGCACTGGCGCCACCCCCTGTCGAGCGCGGCCGTGGCCGAGGCCTTCGACATCGGTCCGGCACCGGTCGACGGCGGTTCGCACACCGTGTGCAACACCGGCGGCGAGCTGCCGCCGCACGGCGCCACGTCGGGGGCCGAGTACCGCATCGTCGTCGACTTCGCCGCACCGGAATCGTTCCTGGCGGTGCAGAACATCGGCAATTCCGGTGTCCCCGGCAGCCCGCACTACCGCGACCAGTTCGACGCCTGGCGCCGCGGCATCTACCACACGGTTCATCTCCGCCGCGCCGCCGTGGAGGCCGAGACGCAGAGCCGGACGGAGATCACGCCGGGCTGACGGTCGGCGCCATCACCCCCTCTCCGCCCTGAAGGGCGGAGAGGGCATGCTTGCACCATCTCCCGCGGGTCTCTTGGCGCCCATCGTGGCCCGCCGCCCCGACCGCGACCCTCACATCGCCATCCAGTCGCGCTCCCACACGAGCACGTCGCCCTTGCCGGCACCGGGCAGCATGACGCGCGGCGCGAAGCCGGTGCGCAGCAGCTCCTGGCCGAGGCGTGCCTGCCACGGCTCGCCGTGGTCGGTCTCGAAGCGGAAGTCGTCGAGGCCCTCGGCGGCGAAGCGGTCGACATGGGCGGCGATCAGCGCCGGCATGTCGGCGCCGTCGACCAGCGGCCGCAGGGTGACGCGGCTGGCGATGCGGTCGATGTCGGCGGCCAGCAGCGCGCGCGCCAGCCGCCGGTCTCCGTCCGGCGGCGCGTCGCGCAGCTCACGCTGCAGGCCGAGCTGCTCGTGGAGGACGGCGAGAAAGGGCCGCGAGGCGGGATCGACCCAGGCGAGGGCACCGGCGTCGGGCCGCAGCGCGCGATAGTGCAGCGGTCGCGGCCCGAGTCGGCCGAGCGCATCGAGCTCGTCCACCGGAAAGCCGGTCCCGCGCTCCTCGCTCACGAGGGCCGTCGCCTCGGTAGCGGCGAGGGCCTCGGCCAGGGCGATCACGAGGCGGCCGGCCGCGGCGGCATCGTCGCCGAGCGTGACCGGGCCCAGCATCTCGACGAGGCGCGGCGAGCGCGCCGTCCAGGCGACGCCGCCCACCACCTCACCCGCCGCGTCGCGGGTGACCAGCGCCGACAACTCGCCGGCCGCCGCGAGGTCGAGCGCGAGCCCGTCGGCCTGGAAGGCGGCCGGCACCGCGATGCCGAGGCGGCGGCGGAAGAGGCGCGCCAGCGCGGGCAGCGTGGCGGCGTCGGCCGGCTCCGGCGCGCCGGCCGCGGTGCCGCCGGAGGCGGCGCCGGCGGCATCCTCGGGCATCGCATACTGCCGCTGCTGCTCCAGGATCAGGACGGCGCCGCCGTCGCGGTCGAGGGCGACCGACAGCCGGTCGACGAGGCGCGAGGCGAGCAGCAGCTCGAGGGCCTCCAGCGCGCTCGCGTCGGCGACGTCGATCGGCTGGGTGATGTTGAACCAGTGCAGCTCGGACGCCGGCAGGCGGCAGGCGAGGCGGACCTCCAGCGCGTGCCGCCGGTCGCGCACCTCCAGCGCGAAGGAGCTGCCGCGCGCCCGCGTCGCGACGAAGACGAACACCTCCTCCACGGCCTGCCCGAGGCGCGCGGCGCCGCTGGCGTCGAGGCCGCGGGCCAGAGCCGTCTCCTCGACGGTCCGTTGCACGGTGGCCGCCAGGGCGGGATCGGCGGCGAGGTCGCGCCGGACGGTGTCGCTCATGCCCGCGTCCGATCGCTCGCCGCGACCGCATTCCATCGTCGCCGGGTCATGCCGCCTCTCCGCCTCGCTGCCAGGGGCGATCCATATCGGCCCGCGCGCCGCCGATCAACCGGAGACGGTCGAGCCGTCGGTGCGATAGGGTCGACGGTGGCACCATGGTCGATCGTCGACCCTCCGGTCGGCGAGCGGGACGGCGCCCTTCATCCAGTGGAGCGACGAGCAGATGGTTGAGCGGCGAAACTCGGTCGACGCCGGGCTACGGCAGCGCGCCGCCCGCGTCGTTCCCGGCGGCCTGTGGGGCCATCTCAACGCGGCGCGGCTGCCCGACGGCTATCCGCAGTTCTTCGCGGCCGCCGAGGGCTGCCGGGTGCGCGACGTCGACGGCAACGAGTATGTCGACATGATGTGCAGCTGGGGCCCGATCGTGCTCGGCCATCGCCACCCCGCGGTCGAGGCGGCGGTGCGCCGGCAGCTCGATCTCGGCAACTGCATGAACGGGCCGGGCGCGGTGTTGGTCGAGCTGTCGGAGCTGCTCGTCGGCATGATTGCGCACGCCGACTGGGCGATGCTGCAGAAGAACGGCACCGATGCGACCACCACCTGCGTCACCCTGGCGCGCGCCGGCACCGGGCGGCGCAAGGTGCTGGTCGCGCGCGGCTCCTATCACGGCTCGGCCCCCTGGTGCACGCCCTCGGTCGTGGGCGTCACGGCGGAGGACCGCGCCCATCTCGTGCCCTTCGACTACAACGACATCGCCAGCCTGGAGGCCGCCGCCGACGCGGCCGACGGCGATCTCGCGGCGATCCTGGTGGCGGCCTTCCGCCACGATCTCGCGCGCGACCAGGAGCTGCCCGACCCGGCCTTCGCACGGCGCGCGCGGGCGATCTGCGACGCGGCCGATGCGGCGCTCATCGTCGACGACGTGCGCGCCGGCTTCCGCATCGACCTCGGCGGCTCGTGGGAGCCGGTCGGCGTGCGCCCCGACCTCGCCTCCTGGAGCAAGGCGATCGCCAACGGCTACCCGCTGGCGGCCGTCACCGGCAACGACCGCTTCCGCGAGGCGGCGCAGAAGATCTTCGTCACCGGCTCGTTCTGGTGCGAGGCGGCGCCGATGGCCGCCGCGATCGCCACGCTGACGGAGCTGCGCGAGCAGGACGGCATCGCCGGCATGGTCGCCATGGGCACGCGCCTGCGCGCCGGCCTCGACCGGCTGGCGGCCCGGCACGCGACGCCGATCCGCCAGACCGGCCCGGTGCAGATGCCGATGGTGCTGTTCGACGACGACCCCGACTTCGCGAAGGGTGACCTCTTCTGCGCGACCGCGCTGCGCCACGGCGCATACCTGCACCCCAGGCATACGATGTTCCTGTCGACCGCCCATCGCGAGGCGGACATCGACCGCGTGCTGGCGGCGGCCGACGCGGGCTTCGCCGCGGTGCGCGGGATGCGGCGATAGGCCGGCGGCGGCGCGCGGCGCCGGTGCGCTTGCCATCTCCCGGCACGGCGATAGAGTGCCGGCCGACGACCGCGGAGAACCCCGGCAGGATGCAGTCAGCACAGGGCGACTGGCAGGTCGCGGCGGCGGAGCAGATCCGTCGCGTCGAGGCGGCGCCGCTGCCGCCCAACATCTTCGCGCTGCTGCGCGAGGCGGCGGCGGACGTTCCCGACCGGGACGCCTGGCACTTCATCGCGAGCGGGCGGACGATCACCTACGCGGCCCTGCTGGAACAGGTGGAGCGGCTCGCCGCCGGCCTGGCGTCGCTGGGCGTGCGCCGCGGCGACCATGTCGCGGTGATGCTGTCGAACGTGCCCGAGATGCCGGCGACGTGGCTGGCGCTCGGGCGCATCGGCGCGGTGATGGTGCCGGTCAACGTCCGCTACACCGGCCATGAGCTGCACTATCTCCTGAGCGACAGCGGCGCCGACCGGCTGGTGATCCAGGAGGACTACCTGCCGGCGCTGGACGCCATGCCCGCGCCGCGCCCGGCGCTGGCCGATGTCGTCGTGGTCGGCGCCGCGCGGCCGGGGCAGCGCCGCTGGCAGGATCTCGTCGACGGCTTCCGCCCGGGCTTCGCGCCGGAGCGCGAGCCCGTGCTCGACGACCTCATGAACATCCAGTACACGTCCGGTACGACGGGCCTGCCCAAGGGCTGCCTGCTGACGCAGCGCTACTGGCTGACCTGCGCCAGGGCCTATTCGGATTGCGACGGGCTGCGCCTGCGCAACATCCTCACCGGCAATCCCTACTTCTACATGACGCCGCAGTGGCTGCTGCTGATGGCGTTCTACCAGCGCGGCACCCTCTTCGTGGCGCCGCACATCAGCCTGACGCGGTTCCCGGAGTGGATGCGGCGTTACCGCATCGAGTTCTGCATCTTCCCGATGGACATCATCAGCCAAGTGCCGGAACGGCCCGACGACGCCGACAACTGCATCGTGCGCGCCAACATCTACATCCATCGCAGGGAGCAGCACGCCGAGGCCGAGCGCCGCTTCGGGTTCCCCGCGCGCAGCGCCTTCGGCATGACCGAGATCGGGCTCGGCATGTTCACGCCGCTGGGCGCCGCCGAGATGGTGGGCTCGGGGTCGTGCGGCATGGCCGCCCCCTTCCGCGAAGTGCGCATCGCCGATCTCGAGGGGAACACGCTGCCCGCCGGGCGCACGGGGGAACTCCTGATCCGCGGGCCGGGCCTGCTGAAGGGCTACCACAACAAGCCCGAGGCGACGGCGGCCGCCTTCCACGGCGACTGGTTCCGCACCGGTGACCTCGCGTCGATGGACGCGCGCGGCTTCGTCACCATCCACGGCCGTATCAAGGAGATGATCCGGCGCGCCGGCGAGAACATCTCGGCGACCGAGGTTGAGGCGGCCCTGCTCGCCATCCCCCACGTCGCCGAGGCCGCCGCCATCCCCGTCCCCGATCCGCTGCGTGGCGAGGAGGTGAAGGCCTATGTCGGGCTGGAGCCCGGCACGACACCGGTCGACCTGCCGCCCGAGCGCATCGTCGAGCTTTGCCGCGGCCGCCTCGCGCCGTTCAAGGTGCCGCGCTACATCGAGTACCGCACCGTCCCGCTGCCGCGTTCGACCAGCGGCAAGGTACGCAAGCCCGACCTCGCGGCCGAGAAGCCCGATCTGCGCCAGGGAAGCTGGGACCGGGTGAGCGGGAGGTGGATGTAGGCCGCGATCACACGCGGAACCGGTAGAGATCGGCGTCGGGATCGTCCTCGCCGGCCAGCAGCGCCGCGACGATGTCCGAGGCGATCATCGAATAGGTGATGCCGTTGCCGCCGAACCCCATCACCGCGTAGCAGTGCGGATGGCCGGGGACGCGGTCGATGAAGGGCAGGCCGGTCCGGCTCTCGCCGAAGGCGCCGGCCCAGCGATGGGCGACGCGGAACCGCAGGCCGGGGATCAGCGCGCGCACCTTCCGGGCGATCCGCCGTGTCTTCTCGCGCAGCAGCCGGGTATCGGCATGGGCCTCGGACCAGGGCTCGTCCTCGCCGCCGGCGATGATGCGGCCATCGGCACTGCGCCGCAGGTAGAGGTAGGGGTCGGCGCCCTCCCACACGAGGTGGTCCGCCAGCCAATCCGGTGCCGTGGCGCCGCGTGCCGAGGCGAGCGCCCAGGTCGAGCGGATCGCGTGTCCCTGGTCGGGGATGGCCTTCAGGATCTCGTAGCCGGTGCAGAAGACCGCCGCCCGCGCCGCGATCGCGGTGCCGTCGGCGGTGGCGAGGGCGACGCCGTCGCCGGATGCGGCAATCGCCGCGATCTCGACCGGCGCGCAGATTCGCACGCCCTTCGCGACGGCACGCCGCAGGAGCCCGGCCGCGAGCTGCATCGGATCGGCCTGGGCCGAGCCCGCGCTCAGGATCGCCCCGGTGCGGTCGATGCCGAAGCGCTCCGAGAGATCGGCGTGGTCGAGGTAGCTGCCCGAGATGCCGGCCGCGGCACGCGCCTCGGCCTCCGCACGCAGCGCGATGCGGCCATAGGCGTCGCCCGCGAGGTAGAGCGTGCGCGCGTCGCGCCAGCCGCAGCGGATGCGCTCGCGCCGCACCAGCCGGTGGAGATCGCCGACCGCCGCGACCGAGCGGCGCCAGGCGCGCCGGGCGGCCTCGCGGCCGATCGTGCGGGAGAGCGCGAAGAGCGGCGTGTCGATCTCGAACTGCAGCAGCGCCGTGCTGGCCGCGGTGCTGCCGTGGAGCGGCCGCCGGCGATCGACGACGAGCACCTTGCCGCCTTGCCGGCGCAGCCGGTAGGCGAGCATCGCGCCGGAGATGCCGGCACCGACGATGACGACGTCGTACGCACTCCGGGCGATGCGGCCACGGCAGGCGACGCCGATCCCCGGGGAATCGAGCCAGACCGGCCTTCCGGTCCGCAAATCGCGGGTCGTGGTGACGGGCGCGTCGTTCATGGCAGCCGGCGGTCAACGCACCGCTCGGCAATTCGCTCCCCGGCGGGCGGGGAGCCTCAGGACGCGTGCGCGCCGCGGCGCGCCGCCAGCGCCGCGACCATCGCGGCGCCGACGTCGGTGACGATGTCGACGCCGGTGCAGCCCGCCGACCGCAGCGCCGCGAGCTTGGCGGCGGCCGTCGTCGCCTCGGCGCCCGCGCCGCTGACGGCGCCGGCGTGGCCCATGCGCTTGGCCGGTGGCGCGCGCTGGCCGGTGACGTAGGCGACCACCGGCTTGCGCATGGTGCGCACGACCGCGGCCGCCTCGTGCTCCATGGCGCCGCCCGGCTCGCCCACCAGCACCACGGCGTCGGTGCCGGGATCGGCCTCGA
The DNA here is from genome assembly GCA_020852355.1 of Alphaproteobacteria bacterium. Taxonomy (GTDB): domain Bacteria; phylum Pseudomonadota; class Alphaproteobacteria; order ATCC43930; family Allostellaceae; genus Allostella. Next base: position 15,344 of record JADZBA010000416.1, on the reverse strand, counting down.
AGAGGCGGAGGATCTCGGCGAAGCCGGTCCCGACGACGGGATCGCCGCCGAGGCACACGACGGTGCTCTCGCCCAGCCCCTCGGCGTGCAGCCCGTCGATCACCTCGTAGGTCAGCGTGCCGCTCTTGGAGACGACGCCGATGCGCCCGGCCCGCACCCGCGCATCGTTGAGGTCGGCGAGGTTGGCCCGGCCCGGGCTGATGACGCCGGCCGAGTTGGGCCCCAGCAGGCAGGCGCCGCGCGCGCGGGCGAGCGCGCGCATGCGCATGGCGTCGTGCACGGGCACGTTCTCGGTGTAGAGCACCGCGACGCGGATGCCGGCCTCGAACACCTCGGTCATGGCCGCCAGCGCGGCCGCCGGCCGGACCGAGCTCAGCACGCAGTCGGCGCCGGTGGCGGCCACGGCTTCGGCGATCGTCGCGAAGACCGGGACGCCCTCGACCGCCTGCCCCGCCTTGCCGGGTGAGGTGCCGCCGACCAGGGGGGTGCCGGCCGCCACCATGCGCGCGGCGTAGGCGCGCCCGGTCTCGCCGGTGATGCCCTGGATGAGGATGCGCGAGCGCGCGTCGACGAGGATCGCCACGATTACCCTCAGCGTCGCAGGACGGGCCGGCCGGAGAGCTCGATCGCGCGCGCGCAGGCCCGGGCGAAGTCGTCGGTGACCCAGCAGTCGAGCGGTTCCAGGATCCGCCGCGCCTCGGCCTCGCGGACGCCGCGGATGCGCACGACGACCGGCGGCAGCCCGCCCGGGCCGGCCGCGTGGATGGCGCGCGCGATGCCTTCGGCGACGGTGTCGAGGTTGCGGAACTGGAAGTAGATGTTGAACAGCAGCACCCGGGGCCGCAGTGAGGCCATCAGCGCCACGACGCCGGCGAGATGGTCGGGCCCGCGCGCCATGGCGCCGTGCAGCTCGACGAGGCCACGCACGCTGCCGCCCATGGCGACCAACTGGTCGAGCGTCGCCATCGTCATGCCCGCGCCGTTCATCATCGCCGCGATGTCGCCGTCGAGCTCGATGCCGATGACGCCCCGGCGGCGCGCCTCCTCCTCGAACGCGGTGCCCTCGGGGATGGCGCGGCGGCCGGGATGGCGGAAGGCGGCGTCCTCGTCGAGGATCAGCCTGGCGTCGGCCGCCGTGACCGTGCCGTCGGCACCGACGATCAGCGGATTGATCTCGACCAGTTCGGCGTCCTCCTCGACCAGCGTGCGGTAGAGGTCGGCGACGGCCCGGCGCAGGGCCGGCGGCGGCGGGCCGTCGGGCGAGAGCGCGCGGGCGAGCATGGCCGCATCCTCGTCGCCGAGCCCGGCCAGGGGATCGACGGCGACCCGCGCGATGCGTTCGTGCGGCACCGCCTCGATGTCGACGCCGCCCGCGGGGCAGGCGAGCATGACCGGGCAGCCGAGGTCACGGTCGACATGGGCGGCGAGATAGACCTCGCGTCCCGGCGGCACGCGGCGCTCGACATAGACCGCGCGCACGTCGTGGCCGCCGATGACGAGCCGGGCGACGGCGTCGGCCGCCGCGCGCACCTCGTCCGTGGTCGCCGCGAAGCGGATGCCGCCCGCCTTGCCGCGGCCGCCGACGGGCACCTGCGCCTTCACGACCCAGGGGCCCGTCGGCGGCAGGCCGGGGAAGAGGGCGCCCTCGGGAATCGCGAACCCGCGACGCCCGAGGAGCGCCTTGCCCTCGTGCTCCAGCAGCCGGATCATCGCGACATCAGCGATAGTCGGGATCGAAGGTGTCGTACTGCAGGTCGATCCACTCGCCGGTGAAGTTCGGCTCGCGGCGCTCGAGGTAGGCGCGCGGTCCCTCGCGCGCGTCGCGATGGAACATCAGCTCGACGTTGCACAGGATCTGCGCCTCGATGCCCTTGACCGGGTCGAGGCCGAGGCCCTGGTTGCGCGCGTTCTTCATGGCGCCAATCGCCTGCGTCGGGCCCTTGGCCAGCTTGCCGGCGAGCGCATAGGTCTCGGCTTCCAGCTCGGCGTCGGGCACGACGCGGGTGACGAGGTTGAGGCGCAGCGCCTCCTCGGCCTCGACCATGCCGCCCAGCAGCATCAGCTCCGTCGCCTTGCCAAGGCCGACGAAGCGCGGCAGCAGGTAGGAGCAGCCGCCGCCGAGGCCGCGGCGGACATAGATGGCCGAGAGCCGCGTGTCCGGCGCGGCGATGCGGAAGTCGCAGGCGAGCGCCAGGTCGCAGCCCGCGCCGACGGCGTAGCCGCGCACCATCGCCACCACCGGCTTGCGGAGCTGCAGGATGTCGGCGACGAGGCGCGGATAGCCCATCTTGAGGCGGGTGTGCAGGTCGGGCGGGCCGTACTTGAAACGGTCCTCCGGATGCAGGTCATCGCCGGCGCAGAACGACTTGCCCTCGCCCCGGATCACCACCGCGCGCACCGCCCGGTCGCGCCGCGCCCGCTCCAGCAGGTCGGCGAACTCCAGGATCATGTCCGGCAGCAGCGCGTTGAGCTTGGTCGGGCGGTTGATGGTGATCGTCGCGATCGCGTCGGCGACGGCGTAGCGCATGCGGTCGTCGGGCGTCGTGCGCTCCATGTCGGCGCCGGCATTGCCTCTGAGCGGCTCCGCCGGCGGGGATTTCGCGGTCATCTCGTCTCCTTCCGTTCCGGGCCGTCTGGCGCGTTGCCGGGCCGTGCCAGGAAGCGTTCCATCACCTGCTGCGGCTCGCCGGCCTCGAAGGCCCGGCGGTGGATCTGGCGGGCCGCCTCGAAGGCCTCGTCGAAGCTCGCCTGCGTCGCGGCGCAGATGCGTCCCTTGGTCAGGCGGAAGGCGAGCGGCGCCTTGGCCGCCAGCTCGTCGGCCGCTGCGAGCGCGGCGGCGCGTACCTCGGCCTGCGGCACCAGGCGGTGGATCAGCGCCAGGCGCTCGCACTCCTCGGCCGTCAGCATCCGCCCGGTCAGCACCAGCTCGGTCGCGCGCGACAGGCCGAGGATCTCGCGGATGATCCAGAAGCCGGTGATGCTCGGCAGGCCGGAATTGATCTCCGGCTGGCCCATCCGCACGCCCGGATGGCCGACCCGCAGGTCGGCCAGCAGCGCCACCTGGAAGGCCGATCCGGCGCAGATGCCGTTGAGCGCCACGACGAACGGCTTCTCGAACCGGCGGATCGCGCCGTAGAGCCGCCGCCACTCCTCGATCCATTCCTCCGAGCGGTCGCCGTCGAAGCTCTGCCCCTCGTTGAGGTCCTGGCCGGCGCAGAAGGCGCGCTCGCCCGCCCCGGTCAGGACGACGGCGCGCACGCGCGCGTCGTGGTTGGCCTCCAGGACGAGGCGCAGCAGCACGGCGCGCATCGGCGCGTCCCAGGCGTTGAGCCGGGCCGGCTTGTTGAGCGTGACGAGGAGGATGCCGTCGGCGAGCTCGGCGAGGACATGCCCGTCGGGATCGCCGGCAGGCACGCGGGCGGGGGGCATCGTCATCGATCGATCCTTCTTATCGATATGCGATATGACATCACGGAATGCGCTCTTGTCAATCGGCGGTACAGGCGGCGACCGCGCGCGGGTTGGAGCAGGCGACGGCGTGTCCCGGCTCGATCGGCGCCAGCGGCGGCCGCGCCTCGCGGCAGTGCGGCACGACGTGCGGGCAGCGCGACTGGAAGACGCAGCCCGGGGGCAACGCCAGCGGGCCGGGCGTTTCGCCCTCGACGATGGCGCGGGCCTTGCGCGCTGTCGGATCGCGATGCGGCACGGCGGCGATCAGCGCGCGCGTGTAAGGATGGGCGGGGCGCGCCGCGATGCGCGCGCCCGATCCCGTCTCCATCAGCCGGCTCGCATACATGACGGCGATGCGGTCGCAGAGGTGGCGCACCACCTCGAGGTCATGGGAGATGAAGAGCATGCTGAGGCCGCGCCGCTGCTGCAGGTCGGCCAGCAGGTTCAGCACCTGCGCCTGCACCGAGACGTCGAGGGCGGAGACCGGCTCGTCGGCGACCACGAGGTCCGGGTCGGCGGCGAGCGCCCGGGCGATGCCGATGCGCTGGCGCTGGCCGCCGGAGAACTCGTGCGGATAGCGTCGCCACGCGTCGGCGGGCATGCCGACCTCGTCGAGCAGCGCCTGGACCTTGCGCCGCCGCTCCGCGCGGCTCGACGCCAGGCCGTGGATGTCGATCGGCTCGGCGACGATGCTGCCGATGCGCAGGCGCGGATTGAGGCTGGCGAACGGATCCTGGAAGATCATCTGGATGCGCCGGCGCCGGGCGCGCAGCCGGGCGCCGTGCAGCGCGGCCAGGTCGACGCCATCGAACACGATGCGGCCGGCCGTCGGCTCGGTGAGGCGCAGGATGCAGCGGCCGACCGTGGTCTTGCCGCTGCCGGATTCGCCGACCAGCCCGACGATCTCGCCGCGCCCGACGGTGAAGCTGACGTCGTCGACGACCCGCGCCGGGCCGAACGCCTTGGTCAGTCCCTCGACGGAGAGCAGCGCCGTCATGCCGTCTCCCGCGCGCGGATGCAGCGCACGGCCCGGCCGGGAGCGAGCGGATCGAGTGCCACCGGTGCGGCGTCGCAGGCCGCGACGTGCCGCTCGCAGCGCGGGCCGAAGCGGCAGCCCGGCGGCGGTGCGGCGAGATCGACGACGCTGCCGGGGATCGCGTGCAGCCGGCGGCGCAGCGGCACGGCGCTGCCGATGGCAGGCGGCAGGCTCTCCAGCAGCGCCCGCGTGTAGGGATGGGCCGGCCGCGCCAGCACCTCGGCCACCATGCCGGTCTCCACGAACTGGCCGCCGTACATCACGGCCACCTCGTCAGCGACCTCGGCGACGACGCCGAGATTGTGGGTGATGAAGAGGACCGCCATCCGCGTCTCGTCCTGCAGCTCGCGGATCAGCGTCAGCACCTGCGCCTGGATGGTGACGTCGAGCGCGGTGGTCGGCTCGTCGGCGATCATCACCGAGGGCCTGCAGGCGAGCGCGATGGCGATCATCGCGCGCTGGCGCATGCCGCCCGACAGCTCGTGGGGGTAGCTCTGCGCCCGGCTGGCCGCCGCCGGGATGCCGACGCGGTCGAGCAGCGCCACCGCGTCGCGCGCCGCGTCGGCCCGGCCGCGCCCGAGATGGAGGCGCGCCACCTCGGCGATCTGCTCGCCGATCGGCAGCATCGGATTGAGGCTGGTCATCGGCTCCTGGAAGACCATCGCGACCCGGCGGCCGCGCACCCGGCGCATCGCCGGTTCCGGCAGACGGGCGAGGTCGAGGACGCCGTCCGGCGTGCGCAGCAGGATCGAGCCCGCGCCGATGCGGCCGGCCGGCTGCGCCAGGAGGCGCATCAGGGCGAGGCTGGTGACCGACTTGCCCGATCCCGATTCGCCGACCAGCCCCAGCGTGCGGCCGGGACGCAGGTCGAAGGCGACCTCGGAGACCGCCCGCACCGTGCGCCGGCGCGTCGCGAAGTCGACCGCGAGCCCGCGCACCGACAGCACGGCATCGGCCGGCATCGTCGCGGCAGGAGCGGTCATTGGCTGTTGCTGAGGACGGGGTCGAGGATGTCGCGCAGCCCGTCGCCCACCATCTGCAGCGACAGGACGGCCAGCGCGATCGCCGCGCCGGGGAACAGCATCATCCACAGCGCCGAATCGAAATAGGCCTGCCCCGCGGCGATCATGTTGCCGAGCGTCGGCGTCGACGGCGGCACCCCGGCGCCGAGGAAGGAGAGGGCGGACTCGGTCAGCAGCGCATAGGCGAAGATGAAGGTCGCCTGGACGAAGAGGATGGGCAGCAGGTTGGGCAGGATGTGGACCAGCAGGATGCGGCCGCCCGAGGCGCCCATCGACACCGCCGCCTCGACGAACAGGCTGGCGCTCTGGGCGAAGGTGGCGGCGCGCACGACGCGGGCCACGCGCGGCGCGTAGACGACGCCGAGCGCGATCACCACGTTGGCCTCGCTCGGCCCGAACGCCGCCATCAGCGCGATGGCGAGCAGGATGTCGGGGAACGCCATCAGCGCGTCGAGCAGGCGGGCGAGGAAGGGATCGGCCTTGCGGAAGAACCCCGCCAGCAGGCCGATCGCGGTGCCGGCGACGCAGGCGACGGCGGTCACCAGGAAGCCCAGGATGAGCGACAGCCGCGCCCCGTAGGCAACGCGCGCGAAGACGTCTCGGCCGAAATCGTCGGTGCCGAAGATGTGCGCGGCCGATGGCGGCTTCAGGCGGTTCATCACCGCGATCTTCAGCGGGTCGGCGGTGGTCGCCCAGGCGACCGCGGCGAGCGCCAGCAGCGCCAGGATGCCGACGAGCACGAGCGGGCGGCGGGTCCAGCGATCGAGCATCAGGCGATCTTTCCCCGCAGCCGCGGGTCGAGGCGCATGTAGAGGAGGTCGATGGCGAGGTTGATCAGCACGTAGATGCCGGAGATCGCCATCAGCACGCCCTGGATGACCGGATAGTCGCGGCGCAGCACGCCGCCGATGACGAGGTTGCCGAGGCCGGGCAGGCCGAACACCGTCTCGGCGACTATGGTGCGGCCGATCAGCATGGCGACGGTGAGACCGATGACGGTGACCAGCGGCAGCAGCGTGTTGCGCAGCGCGTGCTTGACCACCACCGCCCAGGGGCCGAGGCCCTTGGCGCGCGCCGTACGCACATAGTCCTGAGACATCACCTCGATCATCCCGGCGCGCGTCGTGCGCAGCAGCAGCACGGCGTTGGGCAGCGCCAGCACGATCGCCGGCAGCACGAGATGGTGCAGCCGCTCGGCGAACGCCGCGTCGGGCTCGCCCCAGCCCGAGATCGGGAACCAGCCGAGGCCGGCCGCGAGGAAGCGGATCAGGATGAGGCCGATCCAGAAGGACGGCAGGCTGGCGCCGCCCAGGGCCAGCAGGGTGGCGGCGCGGTCGACCAGGCTGCCGCGCCACACGCCGGCGAGGATGCCGAGCGGCAGCCCGACGATCACCGACATGACCGTCGCCAGCACGCACAGGGAGAGCGTCAGCGGCGCCCGCTCCAGCATCGCGGTGGTCACCGGCTGGCCGATGAACATCGAGGTGCCGAGGTCGAGCCGCACGACCTGGCCGAGGAAGGCGAAGTACTGCGTCAGCAGCGGCTGGTCGAGGCCGAGCTCGCGGCGCAGCCGGGCGATGTCCTCGGGCGTGGCGACCGATCCGAGCATGACCCCGGCCGGGTCGCCGGGGATGACGCGCGAGATCACGAACACCGTGGTGGCGACCAGCAGCATCACCACCAGGACACCGCCCAGCCGCTGCAGCACCGCGCGAAGCAAGGGACGGCGCCGCCGCCTAGCGCGGGTTGGCGACGTTCCAGTAGGGTGGCATCAGGACCGGCTGCAGGCCGGTGACGCGCTTGTTGTGAGCCATCAGCGCATAGTAGTTGCCGATGGTGATGCTCTGGGCGTCCTCCATGAGCTGGCCCTGCAGCCTGGCCCACGCCGCCGCCCGCGCCGCCTGGTCGAGCGTCGAGGTGAACGCGTCGAGAGCGGCGCGCTTGCCGGGCGTGTCCCACCAGCCGGGGAAGCTCGGGTTCATGAAGGTGATGAGGCTCGGCTCCGGCACGAAGTTGTGGAAGGTGAGGAAGGCGTCCCAGATCTTCGGGTTGCTGCGCTGCTCCATGACGCTCGCCCAGTCCATGAGCTGCACGTCGACGGTGAAGCCCGCCTCCTGGAGATTCTGCGCCGTCACCAGCGCGGCCTTGTAGATGAAGTCGTACTGCTGGCTGGTGAGGATGCGGAAGGTCTCGCCCTTGTAACCGGCCGCGGCGAGGAGCTGCTTGGCCTTGGCCGGGTTCTTCTGGTTGTAGAGCTCGCTGCCGGCGGTCGAGTGGAAGGGCGCGCCCTCGGGGTAGATGCTGGGCGTCAGCGCGAAGAACTCCGGCGAGCCGAAGGCCGCCAGGAGGATCGCCTCGGGATCGATCGCCGCCTGTACCGCCTTGCGCACGCCCGGGTTGGCGGCGATGCCCTCGCGCGAGTTCATGATCATCTGGATCCAGCCGCTCCACTTCACCACCAGGGCGCCGGCGTTGGGGCTCTGGCGGATGCGCTGGGCGAACTCGGTCGGCACGTTGTCGGCGACATCGTATTGGCCGGACAGGATGCTCTGCACCCGCGTCGTGGTGTTGGGCACCGGCACGAAGCGCAGCTCCGGCACCAGGGCCTGGCGCCTGCCCGCATAGCCCGACGCCGGCCGGTCGAGGGCGGAGTAGTCGTCGAAGCGCACCATGCGGACATACTGATCGGGCTTGCGTTCGATGAGGCGGTAGGGGCCGGTGCCGACGAAATCGGCGACGTTGGTCATCGGGCCGCCCATCGCCGCCTTGGCATTCGCCTCGGGCATGATCGCCGCCGCGGCGTTGAAGAACGCCATCATCGGAATCAGCGTCGCGAACGGCCGCTTCAGGCGGAACTGCACGGTGAGCGGATCGACGGCGCGCAGCTCCTCCGTCACCTCGGCCGACAGCCGGCCGCGCACCGAGAGCTTCTGCCAGCGGGCGAGCGAGGCGACCACGTCGGCGGCCGTCATGGTGCCGCCGTTGTGGAACTTCACGCCCTCGCGCAGTTTGATCGTCACGACCTTGCCGCCGTCGCCGTAGGTCGGCATCTCGGCCGCCAGCATCGGCTGGATCCGCCATTCCGCGTCGAAGGTGTAGAGCGTCTCGAAGACGTTCTGGATGATGATGGCGGTGACGTTCACCGTATTTGTCGACGGATCGATCTGCTGCGGATCGATCGGCATGGCGACGGTCAGCGCCGGCCGGCTCGCCGGCGGCGCCTGGCCCATCGCCGCCAGCGGCGCGAGGATCGCAGCGGCGACCGTCAGGGCCGCCAAGGACTTCTTCAGCATCGCCATGCCTCCGCAGGTTGGGGTTCCGTCATCGCGCGAGCCGGTCCCAGCAGTCGCCGGTGCCGGACGGCAGCCTGTGCTTCATGATGCGCTCGCTGGCCGTGCGCTCGAAGTCGGCGACGACCGCAATGTAGCGCGGGCGCTGGTAGAGGGCGACGCGCACGCCGATCCAGGTCGACAAGGCGCAGAGGTCGAGGGTGACCCCGGCCTTCGCCTTGACGAACAGCTTGATGTCGGATTCCCCAGTCTCCGCCGGCACGCCGATCACCGCGCAGCTCTCCACCGCCGGATGGCCGGCCACGACGTGCTCGACCTCCCAGGCCGACACGTTCTCGCCCTTGCAGCGGATGCCGTCGCTCATCCGGCCGTGGAAGACGAGGTTGCCGCTCGCGTCGAGCGAGCCGAGGTCGCCGGTGTGCAGCCGGCCGCCGCGCAGCGCGCGCGCCGTCGCGTCGGGCGCGTCGACATAGCCCGCGAAGAGGGCGCCCGGCTGCACGGCGGCGACGACGATCTCGCCGCGCTCGCCCGCCGGGACGGGCCGGCCGTCGCGCTCGATCGCCACGTCGAGCCAGGGCACCGGCGTCCCGACGGCGCCGGGGATGCCGGCGGTGTTGCAGGTGGTGATGCTGGAGGCCTCGGTCATGCCGTAGCACTCGCGGATCGCGACGCCGAAGCGCTCGGGAAACGTCGTCCAGGTCTCGCCGAGGCAGCCCGCCCCCCAGGCGACGCGGACGCGGTGGGCGCGGTCGAACGGCCCCGGCGGCTGCTTCAGCAGGATCTGCAGGATGCCGCCCAGATAGTGGATGTGGGTGGCGCGGGTGGCGACGACGTCGGCCCAGAAGCGCGAGGCGCTGAAGCGCGGCACCATCGCCAGCTCGACGTCGCGCAGCAGCGGCACGACGATCATCTGCGCGCCGCCGATATGGTGGAGCGGCTCCCACATGAACATGACGTCGCCGGGGCGCGGGTCGGCGGTCAGCAGCACCGCTTCGGCGGCGAAGCGCAGCATCGCGTGCGTCACCGGCACACCCTTGGGCGGCCCCGTCGTGCCCGAGGTGTAGCTGATCGCCAGGACCGCGTCGGGGGCGGGCGGCGGCGCGGCGAAGGCTTCGCCGGAATCGACCAGTGCCTCGAGCGACGGGCCGGCGCCGGGATCGCCGTGGCGCAGGATCGGCGCACCCTCGGGCAGCCCGCCGGCATCGGCCAGGGTCGCGACGAGATCGGCCTCGGCGACCGCCAGCGCGGGCCGCGCATGCTCCAGCACGTAGCGCAGCCCGGCGCCGCGCTGCTGCACGTTGACGGGAACCCAGACGAGGCCGGCGCGGGCGAGGGCGAGCAGCACCACGACGCAGGCGGGGCTGTTGCGCAGCATGACGGCCACGCGGTCGCCCGCCCGCAGCCCCCGGCGGGCGAGCGCGGCAGCGAGCGCGGCGGATCGGCGGTCGAGGTCGGCGAAGGTGACGGGGGCGCCGTCGAATCGGGCGAAGATCCGCCCGCCGCAGCGCCGCGCGCGGTCGGCGAAGAGATCGAGGAAGCCCGCTGCGGCGGTCATCGCATCAGCCGCCGCGCCGCGTGCCGGCCGGGCGCGGCGACGACGGACGGCGAGGAGCCGCGATGTTGACCGCGCCGATCAGGCATCTCACCCCGTGCTCGATGCGTCGCACATATTTCTTTACGATACGAAGTAGCGTAATGGTGACCGTGCGATCGAATAGTGTCAACGTCGTTGACATCCCCGGGAGCCGTCGCCGTGCCCTCTCCGCCCCGCAGCAAGCGTCCCGCCACGACGCCGGCCGACCGCCCGGACGACACGCTGATGGTGCAGTCGGTCGAGAAGGCGTTCCGCGTCCTCCTCGCCTTCGACGTCGGGCGCGAGACGCTGAGCCTGTCGCAGGTCGCCGATGCGACCGGCCTCGACAAGAGTGCCGCCCAGCGCTTCACCCACACGCTGCTGCAGCTGGGCTACCTGCGCAAGGACGCCGAGACCAGGCGCTACGGCCTGACGCCCAGGACGCTCGACCTCGCCTACCGCTACAGCCGGTCGAGCTCCCTGGTCGAGCAGGCGCAGCCCTTCCTGCTGCATCTGAGCCGCACTACCGAGGAGACGGTCAACCTCACCATGCTCGACCGCACGCACGTCATCTTCGTGTCGCGGCTGGTCAGCCACCACGTCCTCAACACCGACGTGATGATCGGTTCGCGCCGGCCGGCGTTCTGCACGGCACCCGGCATCGCGCTGCTGTCGCGCCTGCCGGCGGCGGAGGCAAAGGCGATCCTCGAGCAATCGGAGCTGCGGCCGTACACGCCGCACACGGTGTGGCAGATGCCGGCGATCCTCCAGAAGATGAAGAAGGCGGCCGCCGACGGCTACGCGGCGGCCGTCGAGGAGATCGCGCCCGGCGACATCACCACGGCGGCCGCCATCCTGGGCGCCGACGGGCGGCCGGTTGCCGCGATCAGCATCAGCACCTCGCGCGTGCGCTTCGAGCCGGACGCGGCGATCGGACGCTTCGCGCCGCTGGTCGTCGCCGCGGCGCAGTCGATGTCCAGGACCGTCCCCATCCACGGGAGAAGCTGAGCCGATGACGGGGCACGCCGACATCGTCCTGTTCGGGACCGGCAGCTTCGCCGCCCGCATCCTCTTCGACCTCGCCGCGACCGCTCCCGGGCCGGTCTCGGTCGTCGTCGCCGGCCGCAACGCGACGCGGGCGGCGTGGCTGCGCACCGCGGCGGCGGCGCGCGCGGCGATGTTCGGTCGCGACGTGCGCGTCGCCGAGCGGCTGGTCGACCTCGACCGCGAGGACGAGGTCGCCGCCCTGCTGGCGGCGGTCCGCCCGAAGCTGGCGGTGCAGGCGGCGTCGGCCCAGGGTGGCCGCGTCATCAGCGCCCAGGGCAACGCCTGGACGCGACTCGTCGCCGAGGGCGGGCTCAGCACCACCGCGGTGTTCCAGGCGCGGCTCTCGGTGCGCGCCGCGCGCGCCGTGGCGGCCGCCGCGCCCGACGCGCTGTTCGTCAACTGCTGCTATCCCGACGTCGTCAACGGCATGATCGCCGCCCTCGGCCTGCCGATCGCCTGCGGCATCGGCAACGTCGCGATCCTGGCGACCGCCTTCGCGGGCGTCCTCGGGCCGGACGTGCGCGACCTCCGGGTGCTGGCGCAGTACCAGACGCTGGCCGACTACCGCCGGCTGCCGGCCGACCGCGGCGGTGGCGCCGTGCCGCGGGTGTGGATCGACGGGCGCGAGATCGACGACGTGGCGCAGCGCTTCGTCGGCGTGCAGCTCACGCCCGAGCCGGTGATCGACATCTCCGGCGCCTCCGGCGTGCCGCTGTTCCAGGCGATCGCCGCGGGACGGCCGTGGCGCGGCCATGCGCCGGGCCCGCACGGGCTGCCGGGCGGCTATCCCGTCGCCTTCGACGGCAGGGCGCTGGCGCTCGACCTGCCGCCCGGCCTCGACCGCGACGAGGCTGTCGCGTGGAACGCCGCGTTCGAGGAGCGCAGCGGCATGGTGGTCGGCGCCGACGGCCGCGCCCGCTACACCGGCCGGCTGGCGGAGGGGCTGCGCCGCGTCGCCCCCGACCTCGCCGGGGGCTTCGCGATGGCCGACCTCGCCGCGGTCGACGCCGCCATGAGCGCGCTGCGCGCGCGGCTGGAGGCGACGCCCGCGTAGCCTCCGGTCAGGCCGAGGGCCGCCGGTCGAGCACGTCGTCGTAGAACTCGTGACGCAGCCTGTCGCGGTCGGCGGCCACCGGCTCGCGGAAGCGGCCGATCGAGAACGGGGCGATCGGTGTGGGAGTGCCGCCGTCGACGATCAGCTCGGCCAGCACGGCGCCGACCGCCGGGCCGATCTGCAGGCCGTGGCCGGAGAAGGCGAAGGCGTGGAACAGGCCGGGCGTCGTGCCGCTCGGCCCCAGGGCCGGCAGCATGTCCGGCAGGTAGCCCTCGATCCCCGTCCAGGCGCGGATGATGTGGTGGGCGCGCATGTGCGGCGCCACCGCCGCCAGCCGCGCCATGTTCACGGCCATCTTCGCCGGCGGCACGCGCGAGCGGCGGCCCTCGGCGTCGACGGTGACGCGCGGATGGCCGGCGACCAGTACGTTGCCGCGGGCCGTCTGCCGGAAGAGGATGCTGCCGTCGACCGCGTGGATCACCGGCGCGACGAAGGCCGGCACCGGCTCGGTCACCATCTGCACCGGGCCGGCGGGGAAGACCGGCGCCTCCTCGCCGAACCGGCGCGCCAGCGGTGCGGCCCAGGCGCCGGCGGCGTTGATCAGGCATCCCGCCTCGACGACCAGGTCCCGGTCCGTGCGCAGCGTGAAGCGACCGCTCGCGTGCTCGATCGCGGTGACCTCGATCTCCTCCACGATCGCCGCGCCCAGCGCGATGGCGGCGCGCGCGAAGGCGGGACAGACCAGGCGGGAATTGACCACCGCGTCGCGCGGCGACCAGGAGGCCGCCAGCACGCCCGCGCCGAGGAACGGCCAGCGGCGGATCGTCTCGCGCCGGTCGAGGATCTCGACCTCCAGCCCGTAGGGCCGGCAATCGACGGCGTGGCGCTCGATCTCCTGGGCCTGAGCGGCGTTCAGCGCGACATGGACATGGCCGGCCTGCACGAACTCGACACTGTCGCCGAGCTCCGCCTCCAGCCCCTCCCACATCGCCTGGGCGCGCAGCGCCAGAGGGAGCTGCGGCAGGTAGCGGCCCTGCAGGCGCAGGTTGCCGAAATTGACGCCGCTCGACTGGGCGCCGACGAAGCCGCGCTCCAGCACGACGACGCTGCGGCCGCGCCTGGCCAGGTAGTAGGCCGCGGCGCAGCCGGTGAGGCCGCCGCCGACGATGGCGACGTCGGCCCGGCGCGTGCTCATGCCGCGTCCTCCGCCGGGGCGACGGCGATGGGCAGCGGCTTGACCGGCGGCTGCGCGCGCAGCCGCCCGATCTCGCCGTCGCTGCGGCCGAGGGCGGCGGCGGTCAGCTCGGCGGCGGCCGGCCCGCAGAAGCGGCCCTGGCAGCGCCCCATGCCGCACCGCGTCGCGGCCTTCACGCGGTTGACCTCGAGCGCGCCGGCGACCGCGCCGACCGCCCGGCGGACCTCCCCGGCGGTGATGCCCTCGCAGCGGCAGATCGCGACGTCGTCGGCGATGTCGGCGACCCGGCCGTGCGGCCAGGCGAACGCCTCGGCGAGACCGTGCTGGAACCGCCGCAGGCGATGCAGCGCGCGGCGTAGCCGGGGCGCCTCGGCGGCGATCGTGCCGGCCCGCAGGTCGGCGACCGCCGCCAGCCCGGCGAGGCGCCCGGACAGGGCCGCGGCCGCCGCCCCGCCGATCGCCGCGCCGTCGCCCGCGAGATAGACGCCGTTGCCGGCCCGGCCGTCGCCGTCGACGCGGGGAAACCACTGGCGATGGATGGGGTCGAAGCGGAGCGCGCACCCCGCCAGCTCGGCGAGCTGCGTCTCCGGCCGCAGCCCGAAGCCGCAGGCGACGGCGTCGCATGCGGTGCGGCGCTCGACGCCGTCGCCGCCGCGGTAGGTCACGCCGTCGACGGCGCCGTCGCCGGTCATCGCGACGATGTGCGCGCCGTGGACGATGGCGACGCCGCTGCGGCGGAGCCGCGCCATGTGGCCGAGGCCCTCGGCGAAGGTGCGTGGCGCAGCGGCGAGGCGCGGGGCGGCGGCGACCTTGCGGGCGAAGGGGGTCGTATCGAGGATCGCCGCCACCTCGCCGCCCATGCGCAGATACTGCACCGCCGCGAGGTAGAGCAGCGGCGAGCTGCCGCAGAAGACGACGCGTCGCCCGATCAGGCAGCCCTGGTCCTTGAGGATCGCCTGGGCGCCGCCCAGCGTATAGACGCCGGGCAGGGTCCAGCCGCGTACCGGCAGGACGCGGTCAGTGGCACCCGTCGCCAGGACCAGCGCGCGCCAGGGCACGGCCTCCAGCGCGCCGCGGGCGGCGAGGTGGATCTCGCCCGCGAAGACGTTCCAGGCGAGCGTCTGCGGCCGATAGTCGATGCGCGGCCGCAGCGCCGCGAAGCGCGCGTGGAACGCGCGGTAGGCGTCGTGGCCGGCGGCCAGCAGCGCCGCCATGTCGAGGTCGAGGCCGTCGGGCGGGCTGCGATGGACCTGCCCGCCCGGCCGTGGCGCCTCGTCGACGAGCATCACCTCCAGGTCGGCCTCGGCCAGCGCCGCGGCGGCGGCGACGCCGGCGGGGCCGGCACCGACGACGACGGCGTCAGCCATCGCCGGCCCCTGCGTGCGGCGGCCGCGTGAACACCGTCATGCCGTCGCGGACCGGCGTCGTGCAGGCACGCCCGCGCTCGCCCGCGCCGAACCACACCCAGCAGTCCTGGCAGGCACCCATGAGGCAGAAGCCGGCGCGCGGTTCGTCGCCCGTCTCGGCGCGGCGGACGTGGCCCGAAACCGCCAGCACCGCCGCCAGGACGCTCTCGCCGACATGCGCCGCGACTGGGACGCCGTCGACCAGGACCCGCACGGTTGGCGTCCGAAAGGGCGCGACGCGCAGCAGCCGGGCGCGTCGCTCGCTCGTCGT
>JADZBA010000415.1 GCA_020852355.1 Alphaproteobacteria bacterium | reverse complement strand
TCAAAGCGCATCTGCCTGACCCCTTGCAGCACCTCCGCCCGACCCATCGATCGCTCCTCCCTGGAGCGATTCCAGAACCGGACAGATCACGCGCTACAAATCCCGGACAGATCACGCGTCAGCTACACACCAACAGTTCCGTGGTGCAGATACCAGCATCATCGGCGAGAATCGCCTTGTCGAGATATGGGCGGAGCTTCCCATAGAGCACATCGCCGGGCCGAAAGGCATATTTCGCGCTCTGGACGTCGCAGGCACGACCCTCGGCCGCCCTTCGAAAGCGGCCCGAAGCAACATGCTCCAATCCTACGTAGACATCGTCGGCGCAGGTTGCCGGATCGATCTGCACGCCGACGAAATCGCAGAGATCAGACAGCCGCATGGTTGCTTCCGCCATCAGGCCAGTGCCCGCAACCTGGCGAGAGCGGCGCCAACGTGGCGCGAGATATCAGCCTCCGCCACGACGATTGCGGCAAAGCGATCAAGGATGTCCCTAAGGTCGTCCTTATCGCCACCGGCCACAGGTCCGACCCACCGGCTCGGGCTGAGGTTGTAGTCCGCCTCCTCGGCCTGCTGGCGCGTGATGACGGCGACCTCGCCCTCGACCGGCTCGCCCCCGAGATAGGCCGCCGCCAGCGGCCGGATCGCGTCTTCGGGGATGAAGTTCTTCGGCCGGCCCTTCCGCACCCGGCGCGCGGCGTTGAGCAGCACGATCCGGTCCTTGCGCGCGGCCGGCTTGCGCCGGGACAGCACCACGATCACACCGGCGGCCGTCGTGTTGTAGAAGAGGTTGTCGGGCAGCAGGATCACGCCGTCGATCAGGTCGCGGTCGACGAACCACTTGCGGATGTTCCGCTCCCTGTCCTCGTTCCTGGACCCCGATCCGCGCGTCACCGCGCCGGTGTCGAGCACCACCGCCGCCCGGCCGCGGTCGTTGAGGCAGGCCATGGTGTGCTGCAGCCAAGCCCAATCCCCCTTGCCGGTGGTGACGCCGCCCCGCGTGCGGAAGCGATCGAGCGGGTCCTGGGCGAGCACATCCGGGTTGAACGGCTGGTTCCACATCGGGTTCGCGACGACGACGTCGTAGGTGCGGAGCCTGCCGTCGGCCGTCCTGAACTTCGGATTGATCATCGTGTCGCCGCGGGCGATCTCGACGCTCATGTCATGGATGATCGCGTTCATCTTCGCGACGGCGTAGCTCTCTGCCGTCAGCTCCTGGCCATAGAGCTTCAGCGGGACCCTGCTGGTCGGGTCGAGCTCCTTGCCGACGAGCTGCAGCTTCACCAGGAGCCCGGCCGAGCCGCAGGCGTAGTCGTGGCATTCCTCGCCCGGCTTGGGGCGCATGATGTGCGCCATCAGGAGGCCGACCTCGGTCGGCGTGAAGAACTCGCCCGCACTCTGGCCCGAACCTTCCGCGAACTTCCGCAGCAGGTACTCGTAGGCCCGTCCGAGGAAATCCGGCTGCACGTCGGCCAGCCCCAGCCGGTAGCGCGGGTCGGAGAAGGTCTCGACCACGGCGCGCAGCTTGGCCGGGTTGATGTCCCGCTCGCCGTTGCGCTCGGCGCCGAAGTCGACCACGTCGATGACGCCCGACAGCGACGGGTTCTGCCGCACCACGGCGCGCACCGCCCGGGTCAGGTGCTCGCCGATGTCCTTGGGACGTGTGCTGCGGCCCTGAGCGTCGTCCGGCCATTCATATCGGGCGCGTCCGCCGATGACCGCCCAGCGCGCCTCGGGCGGCAGGTAGAAGCGGAGCAGCGCGTGGTCGCCCTCGGCGATCTCCAGCGCCGTCTCGCGGTCGCCATACTCCTCGGCCAGGCGGCCGATCTCGTCGTCGAACACGTCCGACAGGCGCTTCAGGAACAGGAGGGGCAGCAGGTAGTCCTTGAACTTCGCGGCATCCTTCTCGCCGCGGATGGAGCAGGCGGCATCCCACAGCATCTGCTCCATCGGTTTCGTCGATGGGGTGGCGGACCGGCTGCCGATCCGCCGCCGCGTCACCTGCGCCGCCGCCTCGGCCGCGCCGGCGCCGGGCTCGTTCATGTCGATGCCCGCCTCGGCAGCAAGGGCGGCGATCATCGCGCGCGCCGCCTTCTGCGGCATGTTGGAGCCACCCTCCCACCGGTTCACCGTGGCGAACGAGACCCCGAGCCGCTCCGCGAGCTGCTCCTGCGTGAGGTCGAGGCGCGCGCGGATGGCGCGCAACGAGGCGGCCACGGTTGCGCTATCTGTCATGTCTGCAATATTTGCTATATAACAAATGCAACGTCAAGCGCGACAATCGCCCGCTCACGGACCGGCGCCTCATGGACGGATGATCCCGCTCGACAACGGGGAGCCCATGCGACCGGCGCAAGCGGTCCCGCCACGCTCCGCGGCAGCCGGAGCGGTTGGAACCGCGACAGCGGAAACGGCCCCGAAGGGCCGTCGCTGGATCTCTCGCGTCGTCGGGAAAAATGGAGCGGGCGAGGCGATTCGAACGCCCGACCCCAACCTTGGCAAGGTTGTGCTCTACCCCTGAGCTACGCCCGCACCGGGTATCCGCCGGGGTGTGCGCCCCGTCGGCAGGGCGCGGATAATACCCGGGCGGATTCGGTTTGCAAGTGCCGCGTTGAACCGGCGCCGTCGCCCCCGTATATACCCGGGCGATCATGACAGCGACGGACGCGAACGCCCCGGACCTGGCGCCGGGACCGCACCATGCCGGGCCCGAGCGGCTGCTGGCGCGGCTGGAGGAGCTCGGTATCCGCACCACCACGGCCAGCCATCCGCCGCTGTTCACGGTGGAGGACAGCCGGCGGCTGCGCGGCGACCTGCCGGGCGGGCACTGCAAGAACCTCTTCCTCAAGGACCGCAAGGACCGGCTGTGGCTCGTCGTCACGCTGGAGGACCGGCCGATCGACCTGAAGACGCTGCCCGAGCGCATCGGCGCGGCGCGCCTGTCCTTCGGCCGGCCGGAGCTGCTGGTCGAGGTGCTGGGCGTGACCCCGGGCGGCGTCACGCCGTTCGCCCTCATCAACGACACGGAGCGCCGCGTCCGGGTCGTGCTCGACCGCGAGATGCTGAGCCGCGACCCGCTCAACTACCACCCGCTGACCAACACGGCGACGACGGCGATCGCGCCGGACGACCTGCTGCGCTTCGTGCGCGCCTGCGGCCATGAGCCGCTGATCGTCGACCTCGCCTGACCCGGGACCCCCAGCCATGAGCAGCCCCGGAGCGGAGGCGGCACGCCGCCGCACCTTCGCGATCATCGCCCACCCCGACGCCGGCAAGACGACGCTGACCGAGAAGCTGCTGCTGTTCGGCGGCGCCATCCAGATGGCGGGCGCGGTCAAGGCGCGCGGCGACGCCAGGCGCGCGCGCTCGGACTGGATGAAGATCGAGCGCGACCGCGGCATCTCGGTCACCGCCTCGGTGATGACGTTCGAGCACGGCGGCAACGTCTTCAACCTGCTGGACACGCCGGGCCACGAGGACTTCAGCGAGGATACCTACCGCGTGCTGACCGCCGTCGATTCGGCGGTCATGGTGATCGACGGCGCGCGCGGCATCGAGACCCAGACGCGCAAGCTGTTCGAGGTCTGCCGCCTGCGCGACGTGCCGATCATCACCTTCATCAACAAGTACGACCGCGAGGCGCGCGACCCCTTCGACCTGATCCAGGAGATCGAGGAGACGCTGGCCCTGGAAGCCTCGCCCGCGAGCTGGCCGATCGGCATGGGGCGCGATTTCCGCGGCTGCTATGACCTGATGGGCGACCGGCTGGTGCTGTTCGACCGCGGCTCGGGCGACCGTATCCTGCCCGCCCAGGAATGCCACGGCCTCGACGACCCGAAGATCGACGCCGCCCTCGACGCGGCGCAGGCGGCCAGGCTGCGCGAGGAGGTCGAGATGGCGCGCGGCCTGTGCCAGCCCTTCGACCGCGACGCCTACCTCGCCGGCCACCGCACGCCGGTCTTCTTCGGCAGCGCGCTGAAGAATTTCGGCGTCGCCGAGCTGCTCGACGGGCTGGCGCGCTTCGCCCCCTCGCCGCGGCCGCAGGCGGCCGACGCGCGCACGGTCGACCCGGGCGAGGCCAAGGTCGCGGGCTTCGTCTTCAAGATCCAGGCGAACATGGATCCCAACCACCGCGACCGCATCGCCTTCGTGCGGCTGTGCGCCGGGCATTTCCGCCGCGGCATGAAGCTGCGCCACGTGCGCAGCGGCAAGACCATGGCGATCCACAATCCCGTGCTGTTCATGGCGCGCGACCGCGAGCTGGCCGAGGAGGCGTTCCCGGGCGACATCGTCGGCATCCCCAATCACGGCACCCTGCGCATCGGCGACACCCTGACCGAGGGCGAGGAGCTGCGCTTCCTCGGCGTGCCGAGCTTCGCGCCGGAGATGCTGCAGCGGGTGCGCCTGGAGGACCCGATGCGGGCCAAGCACCTGCAGCGCGCCCTCATCCAGCTCGCCGAGGAGGGCGCCTCGCAGGTGTTCCGCCCGCTGCTGGGTGCCGACTGGATCGTCGGCGTCGTCGGCCCGCTGCAGTTCGACGTGCTGAGCCACCGCATCCAGGCGGAGTACGACATCCGCGCCCGCTTCGAGCCGGCCCCGGTCGACGCCGCGCGCTGGATCGAGGCCGACGACCCCAAGGTGCTGGAGCGCTTCGTCGACGCCAACCGCTCGGCCCTGGCCGAGGACCATGACGGGGCACTGGTCTTCCTCGCCCGCAACGGCTGGCACCTGCGCCAGACGGCGGAGGACTGGAAGGACGTGCGCTTCTCGGCCGTGCGCGAGCACCGCCTCGCCGCGTGACCGCCTGGAGCGCCGCGAACCTCTTGCCTCCCTCCGCCCGACCCGCCATCTAATTGCGGCGTTTCGCCGCCCTTCGCCGAAAGAACACGCCGATGGAGCCCATCATCGCCGCCGCCCCGCCGGCGGCCGATCTCGTCAAGAACACCAGCACGGCCACCTTCATGGCCGACGTGGTCGACGCCTCGTTCGACCAGCCGGTCGTCGTCGACTTCTGGGCGCCGTGGTGCGGCCCCTGCCGCCAGCTCGGCCCCGCGCTGGAGAAGGCGGTGAAAGAGGCCCGCGGCGCGGTGAAGATGGTCAAGGTCAATATCGACGAGAACCAGGACCTCGCCGGGCAGATGCGCATCCAGTCGATCCCGGCGGTCTACGCCTTCAAGGACGGGCGCCCGGTCGACGGCTTCGTCGGCGCGCTCCCCGAGAGCCAGGTGAAGCAGTTCGTGCAGCGCCTCGCCAAGGCGGCCGGCGGCCCGAAGGAATCGCCGATCGACGAGGCGCTCGCCATGGCCAAGGAAGCGCTGGCGGAGGGCGACTTCGGCACGGCCGGGAACCTCTACGAGCAGATCCTGCAGCACGAGCCGGCCAACGTCGCCGCCCTGGCCGGCCGGGTGCGCGCGCTGCTCGCCGCCAAGGAACTCCCCGCCGCCCGCGCGGCGCTCGACGCGATCCCGGCGGAGCACGCGCAGCACGCCGACGTCGCCGCCGCGCGCTCGGCGCTGGAGCTGGCCGAGGAGGGCGAGAAGGCGGTCGGCGCCTTCGCCGAGCTCGAGGGCAAGCTCGCCGCCAACGCCAACGACCACCAGGCGCGCTTCGACCTCGCCACCGCCCTCTACGCGGCGGGCGAGCGCGAGGCGGCGGTCGAGCATCTGCTCGACATCGTGCGGCGCGACCGCAAGTGGAACGAGGAGGCGGCGCGCAAGCAGCTGCTGAAGCTGTTCGAGGCGTTCGGCGTCGCCGACCCGCTCACCATGGACGCGCGCAAGCGGCTGTCCTCCATCCTCTTTTCATGAGCCGGCATCCGTTCGATCCCGAATTCGCGGCCCTGCCGCGCTCGCTTCCCGTGTTTCCGCTGCCGGGCGTGCTGCTGCTGCCCGGCGGCAAGCTGCCGCTCAACATCTTCGAGCCGCGCTATCTCGCGATGGTGCAGGACGCGCTGGCGGCCGAGCGCATGATCGGCATGATCCAGCCGACCGAGGACGAGCGACCGAGCCATCCGCCCGCCCTCTACCGCACCGGCTGCGCCGGCCGCATCGTCTCGTTCAGCGAGACCGACGACGGCCGCTTCCTGATCACGCTGGCCGGCCTCTGCCGCTTCGACGTCGACCAGGAGATCGCCACGACGCGCGGATATCGCCGCGTCGTGCCGCAATGGGACCGTTACGCCCAGGACTACGCGGACGGCCCGCCGCCGCAGGTCGACCGCGCCCGCCTGCTGAAGGCGGTCGAGGCCTATTTCAAGGTCCAGGGCCTGTCGGCCGACTGGGAGGCGATCAAGGGCACGCCCGACGGCCGCCTCGTGGTGGCGCTGGCCATGGTCTGCCCGTTCGCGCCGAACGAGAAGCAGGCGCTGTTGGAGGCGCCCGACGGCACCGCGCGCGCCGCGGCGCTGGTGGCGCTGATGGAGATGGCCGCCGTCCCGGCGCGGACCGACGACGAGACGCCCGCCCGCCATTGACCGAAGCCCGCCCGAGGAGCCGCCGATGACCGAGCCGCATCCGACCGTCGATCCCAAGCTGCTGGAGATCCTGGTCTGCCCGCTGACCAAGGGCCCGCTCGACTACGACGCCGCCAAGCAGGAGCTGGTCAGCCGCCAGGCCGGCCTCGCCTACCCGATCCGCGACGGCATCCCGATCATGCTGGTCGAGGAGGCGCGCCGGCTCGAGGACGCCGCGACGCCGGGCTGAGCCCCATGAGCGAGTTCGAGACCGCCCACTGGCCGGTCGAGATCCGGCTGCTGACCGCCGAGCGCGCGCTCGAGATCGACTTCGACGACGGCGCCCGCTTCCGTCTGCCGGCCGAGCTGCTGCGCGTCGAGAGCCCGTCGGCGGAGGTGCAGGGCCACGGGCCGGGCCAGAAGACCCTGGTGCCGGGCAAGCGCGCGGTCGGCATCCTCGGCGTCGAGCCGGTCGGCAACTACGCCATCCGCATCCGCTTCGACGACGGCCACGACACCGGCATCTTCTCCTGGAAGTACCTGCACGAGATCGGCCGCGACCAGGAGACGCTGTGGCGCAAGTACGTCGCGGCGCTGGCCGCCGCCGGCCAGTCGCGCGATCCGCCGCGGCGCCACTGAATTTCCTGTAGATCGTCGCATTGTCCGCATATTCTGCGGACGTGGATGCGATAGACCGGATTCTCCTCGACGCCGTCCAGGCGGACGGGCGGCGGCCGCTGGCCGCGCTGGGCGCCGCCGTCGGCCTCTCGGCGTCGGCGGTCAACGAGCGGCTGCGCCGCCTTCAGGCCGACGGCGTGCTGGCCGGCGTGCATGGCCGGGTCGAGCCGCGGCGCGCCGGGTTCGACGTCTGCGCCTTCGTCGAGGTGCTGCTCGCCGCCCCGGGCGACGACGCCGCCTTCATCGCCGGCTGCCGCGCCGAGCCGCAGGTCCAGGAGTGCCACCACGTGACGGGCGACTGGTCGTACCTGCTGAAGGTGCGGGCGCACGACACCGGCGACCTCGAGCGCTTGGTCGCGGGACGCATCAAGACGCTGCCCGGCGTCGTCCGGACGCGCACCACCATCGCCCTCTCCTCGGCCAAGGAGACGGCGTTCCTGCCCTGCGCGGCCGCGGCGGGCGGGCCATGCTGACGCTGTTCGCCAAGGGGCTGGCGCTCGGCCTCGCCATCGCCGCGCCGGTCGGGCCGATCGGGCTGCTCTGCATCCGCCGCACGCTGGCGGACGGGCCGGCGCTGGGCTTCGCGACCGGGCTCGGCGCCGCCACCGCGGACGCGGCCTACGGCGCCGTCGCCGGCTTCGGCCTCGCGGTCGTCTCCGACGCGATCGTCGCCGGACAGGGCTGGCTC
>JADZBA010000414.1 GCA_020852355.1 Alphaproteobacteria bacterium | reverse complement strand
GGCGGGCGAGACGCTGGCGGCACTGCTCGGCGGCGGCGACGACGGGACGCTGGGCGAGGTGCTCGACGACGTGCCCGACGTCGGCGGCGGGAGCGGCCTCGGGGTGACCGAGGCAGGCGGCGCAGTCGCCGACCTGCTGGGCGACGACCCGGTGGGCGAGACGGTGGCGGCGCTGCCGGTGGCGGGCGAGACGCTGGCGGCGCTGCTCGGCGGCGGCGACGACGGGACGCTGGGCCAGGTGCTCGATACCGGCGACACCAGCGCCGGCGGGAGCGCTGCCGCAGAGGCCACGGTGACCGGTGCAACCGACGATCTCGGCGGCGTGGCGGCGGAAGCCACTGCCGCAGGCGAAGTCGAGGTCGACGCAGCGCCGCTCGCTACGACGACGGTCTCGTTCGATGTCGATGGCAGCGCGAGCGTCCTCGACGCGATCGACGCGTTCCCGATGGTCGAGGCGGCGGTGGTCGGTGGCACCGAGGATGGCGACGGCGATCTCGCCGGCGAGATCGCCGACAGCGCCACGGCCGAGAGCGCGATCATCGGCGATGCCGGCGACGACGCGGTGGGGGCAGGCGTGGGATCGCTCGCGGAGAGCGTCCCGATCGTCGGAAGCACCGTCGACGCCGCGCTCGGCGGGCTGTTCTGGTAGGCTGACGCGACAGGCAGGGCCCCGACGGCACGTCGGGGCCCTGCCGGCGTCTGCGCGCGGGGGTCAGGCGTCGGGCGACCGCGACCAGGAGAACGCCTTCACCTCCCTGACGAACCTGGCGGTGCTGGGGGAGAAGCGCCGCCCGGCGACGGTGACGAGCGCCACGTCGCGGGTCAGCTCCGGATCGGATACGACGCGCGTCTTCAGCCCGATGGCGGAGATCGAGAACTCCGGCATGACCGCCACGCCGAAGCCGGCGAGCACCAGGCCCTGCACCCAGTCGTCGCGGTGGCTGCGATGAGCACAGGTCATGGCGACGCCGGCCGCTTCCCATTGCCGAAGGATCAGCGGCCGCGCCTCGCAGCTCAGCCGGTCGATGTACGGCTCCTTGACCAGGTCCGCGAACGGGACACGATCGGCGCTCTCGTAGCGATGGCCGCGCGGAAAGGCGACGACGAAGCGCTCGGCGTACAGCCGCACGGCGTCGTAGCGTCCGCCCAGCGCGGCCGGCAGGCCCATGACGCCGAGATCGAGCGTCCCCGCCATCAGCTTGTCGGCCAGCTCCTCGTGCGTGCCCTCATGAATCCACAGCTCGATGCCCGGGTTGTCGCGCTGGAACTCGGAGAGGAATCGGGTGAACCGCAGCGGCCCGATCGACACCATGATGCCGATGTTCAGCGGCGCCCGGTCGAGGAAGAGGAAATCGTGGGCCGCCGCCTCCGCCGCCTCGGTACGGCTCATGATCTCGGCGAGATGCGGGCGCACGAGGCGGCCGAAGTCGGTCAGGTGGGTGAGATTGCGCTCGCGGCGGAAGAGCTGGCCCCCGAGCTTCTCCTCGAGCTTCTGTATGCCCTTGGTGAGGGCGGGCTGGGAGATGTTGCAGCGCTCCGCGGCGCGGCGGAAGTTCAGCGTCTCGCACATCGCCAGGAAGTAGCGGATCTCGTGCATCTCCATGGTGGCGCTCTCCCGCCGCTGCGAGCGGCCCGTTAACCTGTCCGCCGGGATCGCGAGCACGTCCCGCCGCCGATCATCTTCCGGTTTCGCTGACGCCATTCTCGGTCCGGGTGGCCGAGAGCCGATGCAGACGCACCCGCATGTCCGCGTCCCGGCGCCGCATTGCTCGACGCTCCCCGCGGGGAGCGTCCTGGGGTAGGATGGCGCCGTCTGATCCTGGAGGAACTCCCATCATGAGCGATGCGCTGACGACATTCTGCGACGAGGCCCGCTCCATCCTGCGGACCGACGCCGGGCCGGCCGGCCGCGAGCGCGTGCGCGCGCTGGCGGAGCGGCTGGTCGCCGATGCCGACTTCGTCGCCGCCTATGTCGGCCCCGATGCCCCGCTCGGCAAGCGCACGCTCTATCAGGATGCCGACCTGGGGTTCGTGGTCCTCGGCTACAACCAGGACAAGCCGCACCGGTCGCCGCCGCACGATCATGGCTGGTCGTGGGCGATCTACGCGCAGGTGGCCTCCTACACGGACATGACCGAATATCGCCGCGTCGACGGCGGGGCGGGGGCGGGTACCGCCGAGCTCGAGGTGGCGAAGAAGTACCGCCTCGGTCCGGGCCAGGCCGGCCTCTACGACGGTGCCGAGATCCACGCCATCGACTACCCCGCCGGTGCCCGCTACGTGCGCATCACCGGCACGGACCTCGATCGGGCGCCCCGGTTGCGCTACGACGAGGCGGCGCGCCGCGCCATGGTCATCGAGAGCGCGTCGGCGAGCTGAGCGGAGAGCGGGAGGATGCGCCTCGACCGCGCCGCCCTCACGGGCAAGGCCCAGACCGTGGCCGGGTTGATCGAACCCGGCGCGATCGGGCGCACCCTGATGCATGAGCATGTGCTGTGCGACATCACCCCGCCGAAGCTGGCGGCGCGCAACGACCCCGGCCCCGAGATCACGCTGGAGAACGTCTGGGCGATCAACTACGGCCAGATCCAGTCGGCCCGGAAGTACCGCCTGGACCTCCTCGATGTCGCCATCTCCGAGATCGACCTGATGCGCCGCGCCGGCGGGCGCACGATCGTCGAGCTGAGCTGCGGCGGGCTCAAGCCTGACCCGCGCGGGCTCCTGCGCATCGCCGAGGCGACCGGGGTCCATGTCGTCATGGGCTGCGGCCACTATGTCGACGAATACCAGGACGCGGGCAACCGCGAGCGCACGGTCGACGACTTCGCCGCGGAGATCATCGATCAGGTGCAGGTCGGCGCCTGGGGTACCGAGATCAGGGCGGGGATGATCGGCGAGATCGGATGCCAGGCGCCATGGACCGATCTCGAGAAGCGGGTGATGCGCGCGGCCATCCTGGCCCAGGCGGAAACCGGCGCCGCCATCAACGTCCATCCCGGGCGCCATCACGATCAACCGCAGGAGGCGGCGGAATTCATCGTGAAGAATGGCGGGGATACATCGCGCGTGGTGATCAGTCACATCGACCGGACGATCTTCGACCTCGACCGCATGCTGCGGCTGGCAGACACCGGCTGCACGCTGGAGTTCGACCTTTTCGGTATCGAGCAATCCTATTACGCGAGCTCCGATATCGACATGCCGAACGATGCGATGCGGCTGCGTCATATCCGTGGACTGATCGATCACGGCCACCTCGATCGGGTCGTCATCTCGCATGACATTTGCTACCGCACTCGGCTGACGCGCTTCGGAGGCCATGGATACGGCCACATTTTCGCCAATGTCGTCCCCATGATGGGGCGTCGGGGTTTCACGGAGACCGAGGTCGACGCCATCCTGGTGGAAAATCCGCGTCGGCTGCTGACCTTCGCGTAACGGGATCGGTGGGCGACGCATCGGTCGGTTCGCGCGATCCTCGAGCTTGTGCCGGCTCCCGCCGTTTTCGCGTATGGCGCGCTTTACGGACTTCATCCCTGGCTTTAGAGTTTGGTTCAAAGCGGGAGAGATTGGTGCGTCTTCGGCCATCGTCGTCGGCCCCTGAGGCGGGCATCCGCTCCGGATCGCACGCATGCGTGTGCTGATCGTCGACGACTCCGTCGAGATCCGCGAGATCATCGCGGCGTACCTGACCGCCGCGGGCTATTCCGAGCCGATCAAGGCGGCCCGGGCCGAGGAGGCGCTCGCCCTTCTCGGGGTCGACTGGGCGGGGGCGGCGGCGAGCGGGCCGGCGATCGAGCCGGTCGACGTCGTCCTCATGGACATCATCATGCCGGGAATGGACGGGATCGAGGCGTGCGCCCGGATCAAGCGCCATGCGCCGCTGGCCGAGACCCCCGTGCTGATGGTGTCGAGCCGCGACGACACGACGGCGCTGCAGCAGGCGTTTCTCGCCGGCGCGTCCGACTACATCCGCAAGCCGATCGAGCGCGTCGAGCTGCTGGCGCGCATCCGCTCGGCCCTGCGGCTGCGGGCCGAGCTGGAGCGACGGAGGGCGCAGGAGGACGGCCTGCGGACCGAACTCGATCGCCTGCGCCAGTCCCTGTCGCGGGCGGCGACCGATCCGGTGAGCGGGCTGTTGTCGGAATCCGTCGCGCGCGGCCTCGCCGAGGCGGCGCTCGCCGCCGGGCGCGACGTCGCCGTCCTGATCGCCGACATCGATGACCGGGCGACGACCGCGGGCGTCATGCGCGGTGAGGAGATGGACGCGGCCGCGCAGGCGCTGGCGGTGATCGCGGCGCGCGAGCCGGGTCTGCTCGGCGACCTGCTGGCGGTGGGATCCGTGCCGGGCCGCCTCGCCATCGTGCTCGTCGACCGCTCGCTGGTCGAGGCCGCAGCCTTCGCCGAGCGGTTGCGGCTCAGCGTCGGCCGCGCGCGGGTGCCGCAGGCGAATGCGCGCAGCGGCATCGTCACGGTGAGCATCGGCATCGCCCACCGTACCGGCTGGGACGAGGAGGGCACCGACCCCTTCGAGACTGCCGGGCGGGCCGCGGCGGCCGCCTCGGCCCGCGGCGGCAACCGCGTGGAGATCGCCGATCCCGACCGCAGCACGTCGGGGCAGGCGGCCAAGGTCGTACGCAACCTGGCGTGATCCCGGCGCGGATCGCCGGCGGCGGCGGGCCCTGGGGTGGCGATCAGCCGGCTTGCGCCAGGCGGTGATTTCGCTGACTCTCGTCCCGTCATGGTTTCGTCCTAGCCGCCATATGCTGCGTGGTCACCGGACCCTCGCAGTCCGCGCGACGATTCTCGCGATCGGCGTGCTGCTGCTGTGTCTGATGTGGGTCTACGTGATCTACCAGAGCCGCACGGAGCGAGCCCAGGCGGTCGCCAACGCTACCCGCGATACGAGCAATCTCGTCATCGCGTTCGAGGAGCAGACCCAGCGCACGCTGGCGGCGATCGAGCAGACGCTGAATTTTCTCAAGGCCGACTACGAGCGCGATCCCGAGGCGTTCGAGATCCATCGCGCCTTCGACAGCGTCAGCGGGCTCAAGGACATCGCCTTCCAGCTCTCGCTGATCGGCCCCGACGGGATCATGCTGGCGTCGAGCCTCGAGAAGAACCCGACGTCGGTCGACCTGTCGGACCGCGAGCATTTCCGCGTCCACCTCGGCAGTGATTCCGGCGGCATCTTCATCAGTCGCCCGATCGTCGGGCGAATTTCCGGCCGCAAATCGCTGAACATCAGCCGACGCCTCAACGGCCCCGGCGGATGGCTCGCCGGCGTCCTCGTGCTGTCGTTCAATCCGGACACCCTGGTCCGGCTCTACGAGAACGTCGATCTCGGCGAGGGCGGCGAGCTGCTGCTCATCGGGCGCGACGGCGTGGTGCGGGCGGCGGTCTCGTCGTCGCGGCACGGCACCGGTGACGATATCTCGGCGACCCCGTTCTTCCGCCAGGTCACGGGGTCGCCGCTCGGGTCGCTGGATGTCGCCGGCCCGATCGATGCCGTACGCCGCATCTATTCGTTCCAGCAGGTCGACGCCCAGTCGCTGATCGTCGCCGTCGGCATGTCGCGCAGCGAGATCCTGTCGCGCGTCGACGACCGCGAGCGCAACCGGCTGGTGCTCCTCGGCGCGGTGACGGCGGCCATCATCATGTTCCTGGCGGCGCTCGTCGTTGAGGTCGGGCGGCGCCAGCGCCGCGAGGACGAGCTGGAGCACGAGCGCGAGACGCTGAGCCAGGCGACCGCGGCGCTGGCCGAGGCCAAGGCGCGGGCCGACGAGAAGTCCCGCCTGCTGGAGACGACGCTGCTCAGCATGAGCGATGGGATCAGCGCCTTCGATCCCGAGCTGCGGCTGATGGTCTGGAACCAGCGGTTCCTCGAGCTGACCGGCGTCGACCAGTCGCTGGCGAAGGTCGGCACGCCGCTGTTCGACGTGCTGCGCTACCAGGCCGCCCATGGCGAGTTCGGCCCGGTCGATCCCGACGCGGAGGCGGAGCGACGCATCGGGGTGCTGCGGACGGCGCCCTTCCAGCTCGTCGAGCGCCAGCGTCCGGACGGGCGTTTCATCGAGCTCCGCCGCACGACCCAGCCCGACGGCAGCGTCGTGACGCTCTATACCGACGTGACCCTGCGCAAGCACGCCGAGGCGGAGATGCGGCGCGCCCGCGAGCTCGCCGAGCAGGCGCTGGCGGCGAAGTCCCGGTTCCTCGCGATCGTCAGCCACGAGATCCGCACGCCGATGAACGGCGTCATCGGAACCCTGGAGCTGCTCGCCGACACCGCCCTCGACCGGGGGCAGCGGCGCTACGTCGAGATCGCGCGCTCCTCCGCGGACGCGCTGGTCAGCATCATCAACGACATCCTCGACCTCTCGCGGCTCGAGGCGGACCGGATGCCGCTGGTGTCGGTCGACTTCGACCTGCCCGCCATGATGCAGAACGTCGTCGGCCTCTTCAGCGCCGCGGCGGACAGCAAGGGGATCGAGATCACCGTCTCGATCTCCCCCGGGGTACCGCGCTGGTGCCGCGGCGATGCCGGCCGGTTGCGGCAGATTCTCATCAACCTCATGTCGAACGCGGTCAAGTTCACGACGACCGGCGATGTGCGCGCGACGGTGGAGCCGATCGCTTCGCGCCGTTCCGTCGGGGACGGGCCGTTCGAGGTGCGCTTCTCCGTCGCGGACAGCGGGCCCGGCGTGCCGCAGTCCGACCGCGACAAGCTGTTCCGGCCGTTCTTCCAACTCGACCGGCCGGAGATGCGCACTGGATCGGGCCTCGGCCTGGCGATCGTCAAGGGGCTGGTGGACCGCTTCGCCGGCAGCGTCGGCGTCGCCGATCGCCCGGGCGGGGGCGCCGTCTTCTGGGTACGCCTGCCGCTCTTGCCCGGCACCCCGGTAGTCGAGGAGGTGCCGGCCGATGCGCCGCCGCCGGAGACCTCGACGGCCTGCTTCCGCATCCTCGTCGCCGAGGATTCTCCGGTCAACCAACTCATCGCGAGCGAGCAGCTCCGGTCGGCCGGCCACGAGGTGGTGATCGCCGGCAATGGCGTCGAAGCCGTGGCTCTCGCCGCCGACCAGCGGTTCGACCTGGTCCTGATGGACGTCATCATGCCGGAGATGGACGGCATCGAAGCCGCCCGCAGCATCCGCCGGCTGCCGCCGCCCGCCGGCGCCGTCCCCATCGTGGCACTGACCGCCAACGTCATGAGCGAGGATCGGGCGCGCATCCTCACCAGCGGCATGGACGGTGTCCTCGGCAAGCCGTTCAATCGCGTGCGCCTGCTGGAGACGGTGGCGCGCTACGGCCGTCGGGCGCCGCCGCCGGAAGATGCGACGCTGGCGGCGCCCGGTGCCTCGGTCGTGCCGATCGCCCCGCGCGACGCGGAACCGTTCGATCCCGCAGCCTTGGAGCGCATGCGCGCCGATGTCGGCCGCACCGTCGCCGACCGGCTCACCCGCATGTTCCTCGCGGAGTTGCGCGAGCGGTCGACGGCGATGAGCGTCGCGCTCGCCGATGGGCAGATGAAGGACCTCAGGCGCGTCGCGCATACGATCAAGGGTGGCGCCCAGACCTTCGGGCTCGTCCATCTCGCGCAGGCCTCGCTGACGCTGGAACGCGCGGCGGACGCCGGCGACGCGGAGCCGCTGGCGGCGATCGTCGAACAGGTGGCGGCCGAGATCGCACGCGGCATCGAAGCGCTGGAGCAGGAAACCCAGGCGGCGGAGTGACCGCCCTCGGCTTGCCGGCCGTGGCGTCCGGAGTGCATCATTCGCGAGCCGTCGTGGGCCGGCGCATGCTGGCGCCCGACGAACGCACGGGAGGCAAAATGATGACGTCAGCATGGAGGTCGGCGCGCCGGGCCCTGGTCGGCGCCGCCGTCGCCGCCCCGCTAGCATTGGCGGGATACGCGCACGCCGAGAGCGTCATGCGGGTCGTGCCGCAGGCCGACCTGAAGAACCTGGATCCGATCTGGACGACGGCCGCGATCACCCAGAATCACGGCTATATGATCTACGACACGCTGTTCGCGCTGAACGCCAAGCTCGAGCCCAAGCCGCAGATGGTCGATACGTGGACCAAGAGCGCCGATGGGCTGGCGTGGTCCTTCACCCTGCGCAAGGGCATGAAGTGGCACGACGGGACGCCGGTCACCGCGAAGGACGCGGTCGCCTCGCTCTCGCGCTGGGGCAAGCGCGCCACCGACGGCGCGGCGATGATGGGTCGCGTCGAGACGGCGACCGCCAAGGACGACCTGACGTTCGAGCTCAAGATGAAGGAGCCGTTCGGGCCGGTGCTGGACGTCCTGGCGAATCCGGCTCTGCCGGCCTTCATCATGCGCGAGAAGGACGCGCTGACCGATCCCTTCCAGCAGGTGCCCGAGGCGATCGGCTCGGGACCCTTCGTCTTCGCCAAGGACGAGTGGGTGCCGGGCAGCAAGGTCGTCTACCGCAAGTTCAAGGACTACGTGCCGCGCGCCGAGCCCTCCGACGGCTTCGCCGGCGGCAAGGTGGCGAAGCTCGACAAGGTCGAGTGGATATACATTCCCGATACCAACACCGCCGTGCAGGCCCTGCTCAAGGGCGAGGTCGACGCCATCGAGCAGCCGCCCTACGACCTGCTGCCGCTGATGAAGAAGGACCGCAACATCGTCGTGAAGGTCCTCGATCCGGTCGGCAAGATGGGCCACATCCGCCCGAACTTCCTCTATCCGCCGTTCGACGACGTCCGTGCCCGCCAGGCATTGTGGCTGCTCATCGATCAGAAGGAGTTCCTGGCTGCGATGGTCGGGACGCCGGAGTTCGAGAAGGAGTGCTACGCGGTCTTCATGTGCGGCTCGCCGCTGGCGATGGACAGCCACTCCGAGCCGTACCGGAAGGCCAATCTCGCGAAGGCCAAGCAGCTCCTGGCGGAGTCGGGCTACAAGGGCGAGCCGATCGTCATCATGCAGCCGACCGACCAGCAGCTCATCGGCACGATCGCGCTGGTCATCGCCCAGAAGCTGCGCGACATCGGCGCCAACGTGAAGCTGGAGGCGCTCGACTGGTCGACGCTGACCTCGCGGCGCACCCGCCAGGACAAGCCGGGGCCGGGTTCGCCCGGCTGGCACATCTTCACGACCTGGTGGACCGGCGTGCCGATGTCGAGCCCGATCACCAACGCGCCGCTGGTCACGACCTGCGACAAGAAGAACTGGTTCGGCTGGCCGTGCGACGACCAGATCGAGAAGCTGCGCGCGGACTTCATCAAGGCCGGCACCCTCGCCGAACAGCGCCAGGTGGTCGACGCGCTGCAGAAGCGCTTCTTCGAGTTCCTGCCCTACGTCAACACCGGACAGTTCTTCGCGCCGGTGGCGTGGCGCACGACGCTCCAGGGCGTCCCCGACGCGCTGCTGTTCGTCGCCTGGAACATCGAGAAGAAGTAGTCCTGCCCGGCCCGGCCGCCGAGACGCGGCCGGGCCGGCCTTCCATCCCATATGGAGCGCGCGTGGTGAGCGACGACATCGCGATGTTGCCGGCGGCGACTCTCGTCCGCCTCTACCGCATGCGACAGCTTTCGCCCGTCGAGGCGACCCGGGCGGCACTGGCGCGCATCGAGGCGGGAGATCCCGTGCTGAACGCCTTCATCCACCGTGCGCCGGAGGAGGCGCTGGCGGCGGCGCGGGAATCGGAGGCGCGCTGGATGCGCGGTGCGCCGGTTGGCCTCGTCGACGGCGTGCCGACCTCGATCAAGGACCAGTGGCTGGCCAAGGGCTGGCCGACCCTGCGTGGGACGAAGACCGCACGGCGCGACGGCCCGTGGGACGAGGATTCACCGGCGGTCGCCCGGCTGCGCGAGCACGGGGCCGTCCTGCTCGGCAAGACCAACCTGCCGGAGTTCGGCTGGAAGGGAGTGACCGACAGCCCGCTCGCCGGTATCAGCCGCAATCCCTGGGATCCCTCGAAGACCTGCGGCGGCTCGTCGGGCGGTGCCGCGATCGCGGCCGCGACGGGCATGGGGGCGCTCCATCTCGGCTCCGACGGAGCCGGATCCATCCGCATGCCCGCCGGCTTCTCGGGCGTCTTCGGCTTGAAGCCGACGTTCGCGCGGGTGCCGGCGTATCCTTACGGCCTGCTGCCGATGTGCTCCCACACCGGGCCGATGACGCGCACCGTCGCCGACGCCGCCCTGATGCTGAACGTCATGGCGGAGCCGGACCACCGCGACTGGCTGGCGCCGCTGCCGGACGGGCGCGACTATCGCGTCGGGCTGGAGGCGGGCGTCAGGGGCCTGCGCATCGCCTACAGCCGGACGCTCGGCTATGCCTGGGTCGATCCGGAGATCGCGGCGCTGACCGACGCCGCGGCGCGCGTCTTCGCCGACCTCGGGGCCGCGGTCGAGGAGGTCGATCCCGGCTTCGCCGACCCCCGGGTGCCGTTCGAGATGTTCTATGCGACCAGCATCGCGACGACGCTGAAGCGCCTCGGCCCGGAGGCGCGCGCGGTGGTCGACCCGGGCTACGCACGGATGGCCGACGCCGGCGCCCGCTTTTCGGGGATCGACCTGATCGAGGGGTGGGCGGCGCGCGAGGCGGTGGGTCGGCACATGAACGCCTTCCACCAGCGCTTCGACCTGCTGCTGACACCCCAGCTTCCGCTCGCGGCGTTCGCCGCGGGGCTGGAGTATCCCGAGGGCCGCGGGATGACCTCGTGGTTCGACTGGAGCCCGTTCACCTATCCCTTCAACTGGACCGGCCAGCCGGCCGCCAGCGTGCCGTGCGGCCTGACCCCGGCCGGGCTGCCGGCGGCGATCCAGATCGTCGGGCCGCGCTACGGCGACGCGCTGGTCCTGCAGGCGAGCCGTGCCTACGAATCCGCGGTGCCGTTCGCCATGCCCGGGCTGTCGCACATCGGCGCAGGCCGCGGATAGCGCAGCGCCAGCACCTCCGCACCGCCGGGGCCGGCGCGGAACAGGCACGCCGGCTCGTCGGCCGCGGCGAAGAGGGCGGACCATAGGCCTAGCGCGGCGCCGTCGCGCAGGACGGTGCCGGCGATGACGAGGAAGGACTGGCCGCCGCCCGCCGCCGGCTCCGGGGCGGCCAGCGTGCCGCCGGGCGGGATGCGCAGGACATGGATGGCGAGGCCGTCCTCCGCCTCGAGGGCGGTCGCGACCGCCGGCCCCGCCAGCCGCCGCAGCGCATCCTCCGAAGACGGCACGACCGGGTCCGCGAAGACGTTGCGCCGCGGGCCTGCGCGCATCCGGTCGCGCGCACCGGGCAGGTACTGCGCACCGGTCGAATCGGCGCTGGCCCGCAACGAGAAGTACTTCAGGCCGGAGGTGCCGGCCCGGATCGGCCCATAGCCGGTATGGGCCGCCGCGAAGTGGGCGGATACCGCTCGCACCGCATGCTTGCCGATCGTTCCGCCGCCGTCGACGACGACCTGGAACTGGTCGACGAAATGGAAGTGCGGATGGACGATCGCGCCCGGTTCCTGCTCGACGAGGAAGGCCTGCGGCGGCCGGACCTCGCCGGGGGCCGGATCGGCATAGGCGGGTCCGCGCGGCGCCCCGGGATCGACCGAGGTCGTGCCCGGCGGCGACGGCGGCGGGCCGAAATATTCGCTGCGCCAGATCAGCGCGCCTTCCGCGGTGTGCCGCGAGAACCGGGTTCGAGCGGCGACTCCCGCTTCGGTGGCATAGACCATGGGCGATCTCCCGGATCGTTGGTTTCCGGGAAGGCTATTGGGGCAGGCCGCGGCCGTAAAGCGCCTGCACGGCTCACCGCAGATGGCAGGCGACCATCTGTCCCGGGGCGACCTCCCGGATCATCGGCTCGATCTCCCGGCAACGCGCCTCGGCGATCGGGCAGCGGGTGTGGAAGCGGCAGCCGGACGGCGGGTCGAGCGGGCTCGGCACGTCGCCCTTCAGCACGACGCGCGTGCGCTTGACCTGCGGGTCGGGCTCGGGCACGGCCTGGAGCAGCGCCTCGGTGTAGGGATGCAGCGGCCGGTGGAAGAGGGCGCGCTTGTCCGCCAGCTCGACGATCTTCCCGAGATACATGACCGCGACGCGGTGGCTGATGTGCTCGACGACCGCCAGGTCGTGGGCGATGAACAGGAAGGCGACGCCGGTCTCCTCCTGGAGGTCGATCATCAGATTGAGGATCTGTGCCTGTACCGACACGTCGAGCGCGGACACGCACTCGTCGGCGACGATGAGGCGCGGGTCGAGGGCGAGCGCGCGGGCGATGCCCAGGCGCTGGCGCTGGCCGCCCGAGAACTCGTGCGGGTACTTCGCCATCTGCTCGGCGCGCAGGCCGACGCGATCGAAGAGCCGAGCCACGCGCTCGCGCTTCGCGGCGCCGCGCGCGATGCCGTAGTTCTCCAGCGGCTCGCCGACGATGGTGCCGGCGGTCATGCGCGGGTTGAGGGACGCATAGGGGTCCTGGAAGATCACCTGCATGCGCTGGCGATAGGGTCGCATCGCCGCCCTTCCGAGGGCGGCGATGTCGGCGCCGTCGACGCGGATCGCCCCCGCCGTCGGCGCCAGCAGCCGCAGCACCGTCTTGCCGGCGGTCGACTTGCCGCAGCCCGATTCCCCGACGAGGCCCAGGGTCTCGCCCTGGCGCAGGGTGAAGCTGATGCCGTCGACCGCATGCACGGTGGCACCGGCACCGGCGAACAGACCGCCGCCGAGCCGGAAATGCTTTACCAGGCCGTCGACCTCCAGCAGCGGCGCCTCAGGCATGACCGCCCTCCGCGATGCGGCCGGCATGCCAGCACGCGACGACATGGCCGGGCCCGTGCTCGGCGAGCGGCGGATAGGCCGCGCGGCACTGCGCGTCCGCGTGGCGGCAGCGGGGCGCGAAGGTACATCCGACGGGCGCGCGCTTCAGCGACGGCACGATGCCGCGGATCTCCGCCAGTCGCGGCCGCCCGCCGTCGGTGCCGCCGCGGTTCATTCGCGGGATCGAGGCCATGAGGCCGATCGTGTAGGGATGCAGCGGCCGCGCGAAGAGCTCGCCGACCGGCGCTTCCTCGACCTTGCGTCCGGCATACATGACGACGACGCGCTGGGCCATCTCGGCGACGACGCCGAGATCGTGAGTGATGAGCACGATCGCCGTGCCGAGCCGCGCCTTCAGCTCGGCCATGAGGCCCAGGATCTGGGCCTGGATGGTGACGTCGAGGGCGGTCGTCGGCTCGTCGGCGAGCAGTACCTTCGGGCTGCAGGCGAGCGCCATGGCGATCATCACGCGCTGGCGCATGCCGCCCGAGAGCTCGTGCGGGTACTGGCCGAGCCGGCGGCGCGGCTCGGGGATGCGCACGAGATCGAGCATCTCGGCCGCCCGGTCGTCGGCGGCGCGGCGCGGCAGGCGCTGATGCAGCATCAGGGTCTCGGCGATCTGCCGGCCGATCGTCAGCACCGGGTTGAGCGACGTCATCGGCTCCTGGAAGATCATCGAGATCTCGTTGCCGCGCACGCGGCGCAGCGCGGCCTCGTCCATCGCCAGGAGGTCGCGGCCTTCGAAGCGGATCGCGCCGCCGACGATGCGGCCGGGCGGCGTCGGCACGAGGCGCAGCACGGAGAGGGCGGTGATGCTCTTGCCGCAGCCGGATTCCCCGACGATGCCGAGCGTCTCGCCGCGCGCGAGGTTCCACGAGACGCCGTCGACGGCGCGGACGGTGCCGTCGCGGTTGGCGAAGTGCGTCTGGAGATCGGCGATCTCGAGAACCGGTGTCACAGGCGCCGCCGCAGCCTTGGATCGAGGCCGTCGCGCAGCCCGTCGCCCAGCAGGTTGACCGCCAGCACCGTCACCGTGAGGAAGGCGCCGGGCACGGCGATGAGGTGGAAGGCGACGAGGACGTACTGCCGTCCCTCGGCCATGACGTTGCCCCAGCTCGGCACCTCCGGCGGGATGCCGGCGCCGAGAAAGGAGAGAATCGCTTCGGTGATCATCGCCGACGCGCAGATGTAAGTGGCCTGGACGATCAGCGGCGCCACCGCGTTCGGCAGGATGTGGCGGCGCAGCGTGTTGAAGAAGCTGGTGCCGACCGCCTCCGCCGCCTCGACGAAGGGCTGCTCGCGCAGCG
This sequence comes from Alphaproteobacteria bacterium, assembly GCA_020852355.1. Lineage (GTDB taxonomy): Bacteria > Pseudomonadota > Alphaproteobacteria > ATCC43930 > Allostellaceae > Allostella. The sequence goes on along the minus strand of JADZBA010000414.1, from coordinate 1,485 downwards.
TCAGCACGACGGCGCGCACCAGGCGGACCACCCTGGGCACCTCGGGGATGACGATGGCGATGATGACCGTCTCCAGGCTGGGCCGGGTCAGGGCCATCAGCGCGATCGCCAGCAGGATGCCGGGGATCGACATGAGCCCGTCCATGATCCGCATGACGAAGCCGTCGAGCCAGCGGACATAGCCCGAGACCAGGCCGACGACGAGGCCGATGGCGGTCGCGATCACGGCGACGGCGAGGCCGACCTGGAGCGAGATGCGGCTGCCGTAGACGATGCGGCTGTAGACGTCGCGCCCGACATGGTCGGTGCCGAACCAGAAGCGCTCCGACGGGCCGCGCAGCCGGAAGGCCGGGCTGATGCGCAGGGGGTCGACCGTCCACAGGTACGGCGCGGCGATGGCCATCGCCGCCAGCAGCAGCAGGATGACGAGGCCGATCGCCACCGTCGGATGCCGCCCCACCGTCTCGCGCAGCGACCAGCGCCGCGGCGGCGCATCCGGCTCTTCCTCGACGAGGATGGTGGTGACCATGGGCTCAGTATTTGATCCGCGGATCGAGGACCGTGTAGAGCAGGTCGACGATCAGGTTGACCAGCACGTAGGCGAGCGAGAAGACCAGGATCACGCCCTGGATGACGGGGTAGTCGCGGCGCAGGATGGCATCGACGGTGAGACGCCCGAGGCCGGGAATGTTGAACACGCTCTCGGTCACCACCACCCCGCCCAGCAGCAGCGCCACCCCGATGCCGATGGTGGTGACGATCGGGATCGCCGCGTTCTTCAGGCCGTGGATCAGCAGCACCGGACCGTTCGCCAGTCCCTTGGCGCGCGCCGTGCGGATGTAGTCCTGGCTCAGGACCTCGATCATGCTGGCCCGGGTCATGCGGGCGATGAGGGCGACATACACGACGCCGAGCGCCACGCTCGGCAGGGCGAGACTCTCCAGGAACGGCAGCATGCCGGTGCCGATCGGCACGTAGCCCTGCACGGGCAACCACTCCAGACGCACGGCGAAGAGATAGATGAGGCCATAGCCGAGGACGAAGATCGGCACCGAGAAGCCGAGCACCGAGAAGCCCATGACGAGGCGGTCGACCCAGGTGCCGGCCTTCCATGCGGCGAGCACGCCGATCGGCACGGAGATGACGATGGCGACGATCATCGTCAGCACCGTGAGGGCGATCGTCGGCTCCAGGCGCTGGGCGATGAGGCGGGATACCGGCAGGTTGGAGAAGATCGAGCGGCCGAGGTCGCCGGAGAGCAGGCGCACGAACCATTCCCAGAACTGCAGGACGAACGGCCGGTCGAGGCCGAGCTGGGCGCGGATGCGCGCGACGTCGTCGGCGCTGGCGAGGTCGCCTGCGATGACCGCCGCCGGGTCGCCCGGCGTCAGGTGCAGGAGCGCGAAGACGAAGAGCGCGACGACCAGCACGACCGGAACGGTCGCCACGACCCGCCGCGCGAGGTACCACTGCATGAAGCCGTCC
>JADZBA010000413.1 GCA_020852355.1 Alphaproteobacteria bacterium | reverse complement strand
TTCGGCTCGCCGCGCACCAGGGCGCGGGCACCGGCCGCGATGGCATCGGTCACCCAGCCGTCGGTGCGGGTCACGGCGGCGGTGTCGATCATCGGTCCGAGGTCGGTCGCCGGATCGAGCGGATCGCCGACCTTGACAGCGCGGGTGCGCTCGACGAAGCGACGCTCGAACTCGTCGTAGATGTCGCGCACGACGTAGATGCGCTGGACGCTGATGCAGACCTGGCCGGCGTACGCGAACGAGCCGTACACCAGGCGCTCGACGGCCCAGTCGAGGTCGGCCGTCTCGTCCACGATGGCCCCGGCGTTGCCACCCAGCTCCAGCACGACCTTGGCGTGTCCGGCCTCCGCCTTCATCTTCCAGCCAACGCTCGGGCTGCCGGTGAACGACAGCAGCTTGAACCGATCGTCGCCGACCATCGCGTCGCCGGTCGGCCGATCCATGGGCAGGATGCTGACCGCTCCCGGCGGCAGGTCGGTCTCGGCCAGGTAGTGCGCCACGCGCAGCATCGACAGTGGGTCGCGGCTCGGCGGCTTGAGGACGATGCTGCAGCCGGCCGCAATGGCCGGCGCGACCTTGTGCGCCGCCAGGTTGAGCGGGAAGTTGAACGGGCTGATGCCGGCCACCGGGCCCACCGGGTAGCGTCGCACGATCCCGTGGCGGCCGCGGTTGGCCGCGGTCCAGTCGAGCGGCAGCCATTCGCCGTTGATCCGGGTGGCCTCCTCGGCCGCGATGCGGAAGGTCAGGGCGCCGCGCGCCACCTCGCCGCGCGCGTCGCGGATCGGCTTGCCGGACTCGCGCGACAGCAGCGTGGCCAGCTCCTCGGCGTCGCGGTCGATGCAGCCGGCGACGTGGGCCAGCGCATCCCGGCGCTCGTAGGCGCCCATGCGCCTGGTTTGCTCGAAGGCCGAGGCCGCGGCGGCCGTGGCGCGCTCAAGCTCGTCGGGTCCGGCCTGGAACGTGGTCGCCACCAACTCGCCGGTGGCCGGGTCGCGTACCTCGAGCGGCGTCGGGGTCTCGATGAACTCGCCGGCGACCCAGATCGGGACGGACGGCGCGCTAACCTGCGTGCTCATGCGGTCATTCTACGTCCGTTTGGCGGCCGGCTCGGCTGCGCGAACATGCTACCTTGACCGCGCATGAAGCCGGAGTACGTCGTCCTTGAGCTGGGCGTCGCAACGCTGTTCACCGCGGCCGCGCTGCTGGCCCTGCGCCGCGGCCGACTGCCGTTCCTGGAACTGATCAGCGCCGCCACCTTCGGCCTGCTGCTGGAGGAGGGCGACCAGCTGATCTTCGGCACGTATCACTACTCGCCGGACTTCGTGGCTGCCATCGACCGCGCGCCGCTGGCCATCGGCCTGACCTGGGCGCTCATCATCGCGGGCGCCATGCGCATCACCGATGCGCTCGGGGTCCGCCGCCGCTACGCCCCGTTCGTCGACAGCCTGCTGGCGATCAGCCTGGACCTGGCATTCGACGCGATCGCCATCAGGGTGGGCCTGTGGACGTGGCGCGACATCCCGCTGGTCGCTGGCTGGTACGGGGTCCCGGCCGGCAACTTCTACGCATGGCTGTTCGTGACCTTCGGCTTCAGCCTGCTGACCCGATGGCTTCGCGACGCCTCGCGCGGTCATCCGCGGCGCGAGTGGCTGCAACTGCTCGTCCCGATCCCGGCCTTCGGCCTGCTGCTGCTGCCGATCGTGCCGTTCGCCGCCCTGCGCCCGATCCTTGATCCGTCGCCGGGTGGCGGTTGGGCCATGTTCGGGCTGGCGGTGGCGGTATTCGGCGCCCTGACGGCTTGGGCGATCTGGGGCACGGATCGCGGAGAGCCCGACGGCGCGTCGGACGCGATCATCGGGCTGCGGCTGGCATTCGCCACGCGCCTCGCGATCCACGTCATCTTCCTGGGCGCCGGGGCCGTGCTCGGCCTGCTCGCCTCCGCGCCGATCCTGATGGCGGTGGCCGCGGGCCTGCTGGCACTCGAGATCCCGCTGGCCGCGCTCGCGCACCGCCGGTTGATCGCCGCCGAACCGCGGGCGACCGTCAAGCACGCTACCGTTGGCGCATGAGCAACGACCTTGCGCCGCACCTCGACCTCGCCGCCTGCGTCGATCACCTGCGGGACCTGATCCGCATCCCATCGGTCAACCCGCCCGAGGGCGGACCCGACCTCGCGGCAGGACGAGACCCGCGCGGGGCGGAGACGGCGGCGGCGCGATACTGCGCCGGCGTACTGGGTGATGCCGGCATCGCGGCCGAGGTCATCGAGATTACGCCGGGGCGCGGCTCGTGCTTCGCGCGCCTGCGGGCCGGCGGTCCGGCGACCGAACCGCCGCTCATCCTGCTGAGTCACCTCGACGTCGTGCCGGTCGAGGCCGGCGCCTGGAGCCGTGATCCGTTCGGCGCGGAGATGATCGACGGGGTCGTGTGGGGCCGCGGCGCGGTGGACATGAAGGACATGGTCGCCATGGAGCTCGGCATCATGCTCGCCCTGCGCAAGTTGGGCGCCGACCTGCGCCGCGACGTCATCTTCGCCGCGGTGGCCGACGAGGAGGCCGGTGGGACGCACGGCGCGCAGGCCCTGGTCGGCGCCCATCCGGACCTGTTCGCCGATGCATCGGGCCGCTTCGCGGCCGCCGCACTCAACGAGGTCGGCGGCTACTCGGTGACCCTGGGCGCCAACCGCTACTACACGATCCAGGTGGCCGAGAAGGGCATCGCCTGGACGCGCCTGCGCGTGTCCGGCACGCCCGGCCACGGATCGATGCCGCATCGCGACAACGCCGCGCTCAAGTTGGCGGCGGCGATAGGCGCGCTCGATGCCGACCAGGCCGCGCGACCGGCCCGAGTTCACCCGGTGGTGGCCGGCTTCCTCGAGGCCATCGGGCTTGACGAGGTGGCACGAACGGCCGCGATCGACCCGGCGGCGGCGGCCGCGGCGCTGGAGCGCCTCGTGCCGGACCCGGTGCTGCGACGCTCGATCGACGCCATGCTGCGCGACACGGTGACGCCCACGGTCCTGCGCGCGGGCAGCAAGGTCAACGTGCTGGCCGGCACTGGCGAGGCCGAGCTCGACATCCGCACGCTGCCCGGCACGGACCAGGCCGCGCTCCTGGCTCACCTGGCCGGGGTGACCGGCGAGGCGGCCACGGTCGAGACGGTCGTGACGCTGCCCGCGGTGGAGTGGCCGGCCGATGCCGAGATCGTGTCGCACATGCGCACCGCGCTGAAGGCGGCCGACCCGGACGGCGTGCCGGTGCCGATGATGATCACGCCGGGCACCGACGCCAAGGCGCTCGCCACGCTGGGCATCCCGTGCTATGGCTTCGCGCCGCTGCGACTCGAGCCCGACTTCCCGTTCCTGTCGCTGTTCCACGGCCACGACGAGCGCGTTCCGGTCAGCGCGCTGGCCTTCGGCCTGCCGGTGCTCGCCGATGTCGTCGCGCGCTACGCCGTCCGCTGACTCCCACCGGTCCGACGGAGGCCCGATCACGCTCGGCTATACTCGGCGACTGACTCCAGCATCGGGCGAACCCCTCCACATGACGCAGGCTGCCGAACCGACCGACGCCATCACGCGACGCTCCATCGCCTTCGTGTTCCCCGGCCAGGGTTCACAGTACGTCGGCATGGGGGCGGACCTGGTGCGACACTCCCCTGCCGCGGCCGCGGTGTACGAGCGCGCGGACGCAGCACTCGGCCATCCGCTGTCGCACATGATCCTTGAGGGCCCCGCCGACGAGCTGGACCTGACCATCAACGCGCAGCCGGCCATCCTGGCCACCAGCATCGCGTACCTCGAGGCCATGCGTGACGAGGCTCGCCAGGCCGGCATCGAGATCGTCCCGCGGGCCGTGGCCGGCCACTCTGCCGGCCAGTACGCGGCGGCGGTGGCCGCCAACGCCATCGACTTCGACGACGCCCTTCGCCTCGTGCGCGAGCGCGGTCGCATCATGCAGGAGCGCGGCATCGAGGGCGGCATGGGCGCGGTGGTCGGCCTGTCGGACGACCAGGTGCACGAGGTCGTCAACGCGGCGCGCCACCACGGCGAGATCAGCGTGGCCAACCAGAACGCGCCCGGCCAGATCGTGCTCTCCGGGGTCGTGCCGGCCCTGGTATTCGCACTGGAGATGAGCAAGACCGTCGGCGCGCGCAAGGCGGTCCGGCTCACGGTCAGCGTGGCCAGCCACTCACCCCTCATGCGCCGGGCGCGCGACGAGTTCGGCCGCATCCTGTCGAAGGTGCCCTTCCGCGATCCGCAGATACCGATGCTGGGCAACGTCCACGGGACGGTCATCCGCACCGCCGACGGGCTGCGCGACGAGCTGACCGAGCACCTCGTCCACGGAGTGCAGTGGACCACCACCGTTCGGCACATGGCCGAGTCGGGCGTCACCGACTTCGTGGAGGTCGGGCCCGGCCGCGTCCTGTCCGGCCTGATCCGCCGCATCAGCCCCGACGCGATCACCCACGCCGTGGACGTCCCCGACCTGCGGGCGCTGGTCGGATCGCTGCGCGAATCGGCCCCGTGAGCACCCGGCGGGCCGTGGTGGTCGGCCTCGGAATAGTGTCCCCGGTCGGCATCGGTGCAGCGGCGGCCTGGGACGCGCTCCTCGCCGGACGCTCCGGGATCGACACGGTCACGACGTTCGACACCTCGGCCTTCGACTTCGAAGTCGTCGCGGGCGCGGTCAAGGACTTCGACCCGACCGACTACATGGAGCACAAGGACGCCCGCCGCCATGACCGCTCAACGCACTTCGCGGTCGCCGCCACCGGCGAGGCCCTGCGCGACGCGGGGCTGCTCGGAGACGACGGGCGCCTGGCCGGGACCGATGCGGACCGCTTCGGCATGGTGTTCGGCACCGGCATCGGCGGCATCGGGCTGCTGCTCGAGAACCACCAGGTCCTGCTGGAACGCGGGCCGCGCCGCGTCTCGCCGTTCATGCTGCCGCACATGCTTCCCGACTCGCCGTCGGGGATGGTCGCCATCCAATACGGCATCCGCGGTCCCAACATGGCCGTCGTGAGCGCCTGCGCCACCGGCGGCCACGCCATCGGCGAGGCCATGGAGGCCATCGTGCGCGGGCAGGCCGACGTCATGCTCGGCGCCGGCGTGGAGGCACCGCTGCATCCGCTTGCCTTCGCCGGCTTCGGCCAGATGCGCGCGCTCGGCACGCCGCGCGACCCCGACAGCGGCGAGTACGCGCCGGCCCTGGCCTCGCGGCCGTTCGACGCGACGCGCAACGGGTTCGTGGTGGCCGAGGGCTGCGCCGTGCTGGTGCTCGAGGAACTTGAGCACGCGCGTGCGCGAGGTGCGACACCGATCGCCGAGGTCATCGGCTTCGGCTCGTCGGCCGACGCCTTCGACATGGCCGCACCCGCCGAGCGCGGCGAGGGCAACCAGCGCGCCATGCGCGCCGCCCTGGCGCGTGCCGGGATCGCGCCCGACGAGGTCGGCTACATCAACGCCCACGGCACCTCGACGCCGCTGAACGACCGATACGAGACGGTGGCGATCCGAGAGGTGTTCGGCGAGCATGCCGATCGGCTGGCCGTCTCGAGCACGAAGTCTATGACCGGCCACGCCATGGGCGCGGCCGGGGCGATCGAGGGCTTCGTGTGCGCCAAGGTCGTCTCGACTGGCCGCATCCCGCCGACGATCAACTACCGCCACCCCGATCCCGAACTGACGCTCGACTACGTGCCGAACGAGGCACGCCGCGCCGACGTCGCGGTCGCGCTGTCCAACTCGATGGGCCTCGGCGGCCACAACTCGAGCATCATCCTGCGCCGCTACGAGGCATGAGGCCGCCTCCGCCGCGCGACCCCGCCCGTCGCGCTGTCGTGACCGGGCTGGGGGCCATCACCCCGATCGGCAACGACGTGCCGACCTTCTGGTCAAACCTCGTCGCCGGCGTGTCAGGCGTGGGACCCATCACCGCCTTCGACGCGTCCGACCTCGAGGTGCGGATCGCGGCCGAGGTCCGCGGCTTCGAGCCGCGCGACTGGATGGACTTCAAGCAGGCACGGCGCATGAGCCGCTTCTCCCAGTTCAGCGTCGCCGCCGCCCGGCAGGCGATCGACGACGCGCGCCTCGAGATCGGCGATCACAACCGCGACGACATCGCGGTCGTCATCAACACCGGCGGCGGCGGTCTGGTGGACGTGGCGGAGGCGGAGGCCACGTTCGAGGCTCGCGGGCCGGCGCGGGTCAGCCCGTTCCTGGTGCCGATGATGTCGCCGTCCATGGCCGCGGCCCAGGTCAGCATCCAGAACCGCATCCGCGGGCCGGTCATCACCTCGGTGGCCGCCTGCGCATCGAGCGTCCAGTCGTTCGTCGAGGCCCAGCGCCTGATCGAGCATGGCGACGTGGACGTCGTCATCGCCGGCGGCACCGAGAGCGCAATCCTGCCGCTCAGTTTCGCCGCCCTCGGCAACATGGGCGCCCTGTCGAAGCGCAACGACGAGCCCGAACGCGCGTCTCGCCCGTTCGACGCGGGACGCGACGGCTTCGTGTTCGGCGAGGCGGCCGGCGCCTTCGTCATCGAGTCGGCCGAGCACGCCGAGTCCCGTGGCGCGGTGATCGTCGCCGAGGTGGCCGGTGGCGCGCTGACCGCCGACGCGTTCCACATCTCTG
>JADZBA010000412.1 GCA_020852355.1 Alphaproteobacteria bacterium | reverse complement strand
GACGCTCCGGCCGTCGAACCGCGCCCGGTCGCCCAGCCCCTCTTCGATGCGCAACGCCTCGTTCCATTTCGCCATGCGCTCGGAGCGCGCGAAGGAGCCGACCTTGAGCTGGTCGGCCTGCCAGCCGACGGCGAGGTGGACGATGGTCACGTCCTCGGTCTCGCCCGAGCGGGCGGACACGATGGTCTTCCATCCCGCCGCCCGCGCCGCGTCGAGGGCGGACTTGGTCTCCGTCAGGGTGCCCGCCTGGTTGGGCTTGATCAGCGCCGCCGTGCAGGCACCGCCGGCCGCCGCGGCCGCGACCCGGTCGGCGCTGGTGACGAGGAAGTCGTCGCCGACGACGAGGGCCCGGCCGCCGATCGCGGCGGTGACGCCGGCCATGCCGGCCGGATCGTCCTCGGCCATGGGGTCCTCGACCGAGACGATGGGATATCGGGCGACCCAGCCTTCGACGGTGCGCGCCCACTCGGCGCTGGCGTAGCTGCGGGCGTCGAGCCGCGGACGGTAGGTCCCGGCGCGACCGAACTGGCTGGCGGCGACGTCGAGGGCGATCGCCACCTGCTCGCCCGGCCGGAAGCCGGCGCGCTCGATCGCCGTCACCAGCGTCGCCATGGCCTCCTCGTTGCCGGCGAAGACCGGCCACCAGCCGCCCTCGTCGGCGATGCCCTGGCGGCGCCCGCTCTCGGCCATCAGCGCGCCCGCCGCGCGGTAGATCTCGGCGGTCCAGTCGAGCGCCTCGGCGAAGCTGTGGGCGGCCGGGCAGACGACCATGAAGTCCTGCAGGTCGACGCGCGCGTCGGCGTGCGCGCCGCCGCCGAAGATCTGGATCTCCGGCAGCGGCATGCGCACCGGCCCCTGGTCCGGCGCGTCGCCGGCGATCCAGCGCCAGAGCGCCATGCCGTGCGCCGCGGCGGCGGCGTGCGCGGCTGCCATCGACACGGCGATCGTCGCGTTGCCGCCGAGCCGGGTCTTGCCCGCGGTACCGTCGAGGGCGATCAGCGCCGCGTCGACGCCGGCCTGGTCGGCGCAATCCCGGCCGCGCAGCATCGGGGCGATCTCGCGGCGCACCGCCGCCAGCGCGCCCTGCACGTCCAGCCCGCCGAAGGCGGTGCCGCCGTCGCGCCGGTCGAGCGCCTCCCCGCTGCCGGTCGAGGCGCCGGCCGGCGCGATCGCCCGGCCGAGAGCGCCCGACGCCGTCTCGATCTCCGCCTCGACCGTCGGCCGGCCGCGGGAATCCCAGACGCGGCGGGCGGCGACGCGGCGGATGGTGGTGTCAGGCATGGTGCAGCTCCTCGGCCCAGGCGTCGCGCACCGCGCCGGGCCCCGTCGGTGGCTCGGCGAGCAGCCGGCGGGCGACGCGGCGCACGCGGTCCTTGTCGCGATCGCGCGTGAGGTACTCGACCGGCGACTTGCCGTCGACCCGGGCGAGGAGCAGCCCCGGCAGCAGCGTCGCGGCGCGCGCCTCGGCCGCGGCGGGCGGCTCCCACGTCACGCCGGCGAGCCAGGCGGCGGCCAGCGCGTCGAACGCCGCGAGGAAACGCGCCGTCGCCGCGGGCGTCCACAGGCACTTCAGGAGCAGGTGGTTGAGACAGAAGGCGACGTCGAAGGCGGGGTCGCCGTACCAGGCGCATTCCGCGTCGAGGAAGATCGGCCCGTCGCGGCCGACCAGGATGTTCTTCGGGCTGACGTCGCCATGGACCAGGGCGATCCGGCTCGCCGCGGTCCGCCGCGCCAGCCCCTCCAGCGCGGCGGCGCGATCGGGATGGGCGCGGGCGGCCGCCAGCAGGTAGGGCTCGAGGCGGATCGCGTGGAAGATGTCGTCGGTCGCGAAGCGCGCGGCGACCGCGGCGTCGCGCGCCGTGCCCGCATGGATCCGCGCCAGGCGCCGGCCGACCTCCGCGGCGAACGCCGGGTCGGCGCTGCCCGCCCGCAGCTCCGCCTTCCACAGGGGATGGTCGGCCGGGTCGAGGAACTCCATGGCGAACAGGCCGGCCGTCGGATCGTGCCCCAGCAGCCGCGGCGTCGCTCCCGGCACGATCGCCGACGTCGTCTCCATCCAGCCGACCTCGAAGGCGTTGCGCCCGACCGGCGCCCGCCAGTCCTGCGCCACCTTCAGCTTCGCGAGCGCCCGCTTGACGCAGAAGACGCCGCGCGCGGCGTCGACGCGCCAGATGTCCGACGACACGCCGCCGGTGAGGGGGGCGAAGTCCGGGTTCTCGTCGCGGCCGACGAGGCCGAGCCGGCGAAGCGCGGCGAGCAGCAGGGCATGGTCCGTCACGGCACGAAGTCTATGGGATGGACGCGGGATCGGGGAACCCGTCCCGGCGGCCGCCGTCCGCGCCCTTGCCGCGCATAGGTCGCCCCCGGTTTCGTTGATATGATGATGTCCGAAGATGGTGGAGCCTCCCGCCGTGCCGGCCGACATCGGTGACCCGCTGCGCCGGGCTCGCGCGCGCGTGCCGCGCTGGCTGGTCGTCGCGCTGCCGATCTCCGCCATCCTCCTGGGGGGAGTGATATCCGCCCTGTTCCTCGTCCATCTGCGCTCGGAGGAGCTGGCGTCCGGCGAGCGGCTGATCCGGTCGTTCGCCCAGATCGCGGAGGAGCAGACGGTCCGCATCGTCCAGTCCGCCCAGCGGACGCTGGGCCTGGTCGAGCAGACCCTCAATGACCTCGACCCGGCCGAGGCGGCGGACGGGCCGGGGGTCGGGGCCGTCCTGCGCAGCCTGATCGGCGGCCGCGAATTCCTGCTGTCGATCTGGGTCCTCGATGCCGCGGGCCGGGTCGTCTACGATCTCGGTGGCAATTTCGGCCTCGATCTCTCCGACCGCGACTACTTCCTGAGGCACCGGCAGGCGCCGGAATCGGGGACGACGATCGCTGCGCCGATCCGCAGCCGCGCGAGCGGCGCGTGGCTGATCCCGGTGACGGCCCCCTGGCGCCGCGCCGGAGGCGAGTTCGCCGGCGTCATCGTCGTGGCCCTCGATCCCCGCTACTTCGACCGGCTGTGGACGCTGGAGCTCGCCAGCGCGGACCGCGCGGTGGCGCTCTTCCGCCGCGACGGCATGATGCTGATGCGCAGCCCCTTCGTCGAGTCCGTGATGGGCCAGTCCTTCGCCGATCTTCCGGTGTTCCGGGACCACCTGCCGGCGCGCCCGGTCGGCTCGCTTCAGGCCAACGGCAACGTCGACCGTCGTCCGCGCATCCTCGGCTACCGCGTGATCGCCGCCTACCCCGAGCTGGTGATCGTGGTCGGCGACACCGTGGATCATTTCCTGACGTCGTGGCGCAGGACGGCATACATGGTCGCCGCCGGCTGGCTCGCCGGATCGGCCGCCATCCTGCTGCTGACCGCATGGCTGATGAGGGAGTGGCGGCGGCGCCTGCAGGGCGAAGGCATGCTCGCGGCCGCAAATGCGACGCTGCGCGCCGAGGTTGCGGAGCGCAGCCGCGCCGAAGGCGAGGCCGAGGCCGCCCGGGTCCGGCTGGTCGATGCGATCCGGGCGTTCCCGGGCAGCTTCCGGCTGTTCGATCGCGACGAGCGGCTGGTCCTGACGAACGATGTCCGCTGGGTGCCGCTGGGCGTCGAGGCCCCGGCGATCCGGCCCGGCGTGACGATCGCAGAGCTGGTGCGCATCGCCGCCGACCGGGAGTTCGACGCGGCCGCGGTCGGACGCCGGGAGGAATGGCTGCAGGAGCGGCTGGCTCAGTTCCGGCGCGGCTACACCGACGCCGAGGTCGCCTGGCGCGACGGTCGCTGGTTCCACCTGCTGGAACGGCGCACCTCCGACGGGGGTACCATCAGCCTGCGACTGGACATCACCGCCCGCAAGCGGATCGAGGAGGAGCTCCGCCAGGCGCAGAAGATGGAGGCGGTCGGCCAGCTCACCGGCGGCATCGCCCACGACTTCAACAACATGCTCACGGTGATCATCGGCAACGCCGAGCTCATCGTCGACCACCCGGGCGCCGATGCGCAGGTGCGGGCCGCGAGCGAGCTGATCCTGCGTGCCGCGGCGGGATCGGCCGACCTGACCGGACGGCTGCTCGCCTTCGCGCGCCGCTCGCCACTGCAGCCGCGGCGCGTCGACATCAGCCGGTTCGTCGCCCGCATCGACGGGCTGCTGCGGCGCGCCCTCGGCGAGGAGGTCGACATCAGCCTCGTTCCCTCGGCGCATCTCTGGGAGGTGACGATCGACCCGAGCCAGCTCGAGACCGCGATCCTCAACCTCGCGGTCAACGCGCGCGACGCGATGCCGAACGGGGGCAAGCTCACCATCGAGACCGCGAATGTCGAGATCGACGCCGACTACGCCGCCGCTAACCAGGACGCCCAGGTGGGGCAGTTCGTCATGGTCGCCATCTCCGACACCGGGGAGGGCATGACGCCGGAGACCATGCGCCGGGCGTTCGAGCCGTTCTTCTCGACCAAGGAGGTCGGCAAGGGTACGGGTCTCGGCCTCAGCATGGTCTACGGCTTCGTGCGCCAGTCCGGCGGGCACGTGAAGATCTACAGCGAGGTCGGCCGCGGAACGACGATTCGGATGTACCTGCCGCGGGCCGTCGACGCCGACCCGCCGATCGACGGGCCGGATATCGCCGATTCCCCGCGGGCCGCGCGGGGCGAACGGATCCTCGTCGTTGAGGACGACGATCTCGTCCGCGCGCATGTCGCGGGCCAGCTCAAGGCGCTCGGCTATCAGGTGATCGACGCGGCGAACGGCGACGCGGCGGTCGACATCCTTTCCGGCCCTGCCCCGCTCGACCTGCTGCTCACCGATGTGGTGATGCCCGGCGGCATGACCGGCCGCGACGTCGCCGATGCGGCGCAGCGGCTGCGTCCCGGGCTCCCGGTCATCTTCATGTCCGGCTACACCCGGAACGCGATCATCCATGGCGGCCGGCTGGACGCCGATGCCCGGCTGCTGAGCAAGCCGTTCCGGCTGCGCGAGATCGCCGCGAAGGTGCGCGAGGCGCTCGACGACGTTTCGCGGGCGGCGGAACGGCACTAGTCTCGCAGGCTCCCTCGCGAGAGTCGCGCCATCAGCAGCATCGGCCTGATCGTCCGCGCCCTGCGCAACCCGAACTACGCCATCTACGTCGCCGGCAACTCGGTGTCGCTGATCGGCACCTGGATGCAGCGCATCGGGGTCGGCTGGCTGACCTGGGAGCTGACCCAGTCGGGCACCTGGCTCGGACTCGTCGCGTTCGCCGACCTCTTCCCCTCGGTCTTCTTCGGGCCGCTCGGCGGCGCCATCGCCGACCGCATCGACCGGCTGCGGATCATCTTCACGTCCCAGGCGCTGGCCATGGCCCAGGCCGCCACGCTCTTCGTCCTGACCGCCACCGGCACCATCGACATGGTCTCGCTGTTCGTGCTGGTGCTGATCAACGGCGTGGTGATCGGCTTCAACCAGCCCTCGCGCCTGGCGCTCATCTCCAGCCTGGTGCCGCGCGAGCACCTGTCGACCGCGGTCGCCATCAACTCGATCGTCTTCAACCTCGCGCGCTTCGTCGGGCCGGCCCTCGCCGGCGCGCTCATCGTCTCGGGCGGCACCGCGGCGGTGTTCGGCGCCAACGCCTTCACCTTCCTGGCGTTCCTGCTGGCCCTGACGCGGGTCCGGCTGCCGGTCGAGGAACGGGTGCACCTGCCCGAGCACAAGCGCTCGCTGCTCGGCGACATCGCCGACGGGCTGCGCTATACCGCCCGCCATCCCGGTGTCGGGCCGCTCCTGCTGCTGCTGTCGATCAACTCGATGACGGTGCGTCCCTTCGTCGAGCTGCTGCCGGGCTTCGCCGCCGACGTCTTTCGCCGCGATGCCGACGGCCTCGCCCTGATGACCTCGGCCATCGGCGGCGGCGCCATCGTCGCGGGGCTCTGGCTCGCCCGCCGCGAATCCGTGCGCGGCTTCACCGCCATCACGCTCGCCAGCACCCTGGCGCTGTCCGGCGCCACGCTGGGCTTCGTCGCCACCACCTGGTTTCCCGTGGCGCTCGCCTGCCTCGCCGTGAGCGGGGTCTGCCTGGTGCTGAGTGGCGTCGCCACCCAGACCCTGGTGCAGACGGCGGTCGACGCCCGCATGCGCGGCCGCGTGCTCAGCCTCTACGGCATCATCTTCCGCGGCGGGCCGGCGGCCGGGGCGCTCGCCGTCGGCGCGATGTCGGACGCGATCGGGCTGCGCCCCGCCATGGCGATCGGCGCCGTCGCGGCGGCCCTCGCCTGGATCTGGGCGTGGCGGCGGCGCGGCCTCATGGCGGCGGCGCTGGAAAACCCGTCCGGGTAGGGCTGGCGCCGGTACCGGCCCGCGGCGCGGCTATGCCCTGCCGAGATAGCCGTGGTCGCGGAACCAGGCGACCGCATCCGACAGGCCGTCGGCCGCCGCGCGCGGGCGGTAGCCGAGCTCGGCGGTCGCCTTGGCGTGCGAGAAGTACATTCGCCGCCGCGCCATGTGGAGCTGGTCGCGGGTCAGCGGCGGGACGAAGCCGAGGCGGCGGGCGGCGGCCTCGGCGAGGATCGCGACGGGGACGAGCGGGCCGATCGGCAGGCGCAGCCTCGGCGGCCGCCGGCCGGCGATTCCGGCGATGGTGCGCAGGACGTCCGCCAGCGCCAGGTTCTCGCCCGACAGCACGTAGCGCTCGCCGATCCGGCCGTGCTCGAAGGCGAGGCGGTGGCCGGTCGCCACGTCGGCGACGTGGACGAGGTTGAGCCCGGTGTCGACATAGGCGGGGATGCGCCCTCGCGCGGCGTCGAGCACCATGCGGCCGGACGGCGTCGGCTTGATGTCGCGCGGGCCGACCGGCACCGACGGATTGACGACGACCGCGGGCAGCCGCTGCCGGGCGACCATCGCCAGCACCGCCTCCTCGGAGCGGAACTTGGTCTGCTTGTAGGCGCCGATCATGTCGGCGTAGGCGACCGGGGTCGTCTCGTCCGCGGGGGCGTCGTCGGGGCGGTGGCCGAGGGCGGCGACGCTGCTGGTATGGACGATGCGACCGACGCCGGCCCGGAGCGCGGCCGCCATCAGTGCCATGGTGCCCTCGACGTTGGCGCGGAACATCGGCGCGGGGTCGGGCACCCACAGGCGGTAGTCCGCGGCGACGTGGAAGAGGGCGGCGGCGCCGTCGAGCGCACGGGCCAGCGAATCGGCGTCTTCCAGCCGGCCCTCGCGGATCTCGACCTTCAGCCCCTCCAGGTTGCGCCGGTCGCTGCCGGCACGCACCAGCGCGATCACCCGGTAGCCATGCTCCAGCAGCTCGCGGACGACCGCCGTGCCGACGAAGCCGGTGGCGCCGGTGACGAGGCAGGGCACGCTCACGGGGGGAGGGTCAGTCGGCGGCCTCGGCCTTGGCGGCGTGGATGCGCTCGACCGCGTCGGCGACGTGGCGGGAGAACACGAACTCGGCCGGCCGCTGGCGATCGAGCGCGATCTCTGGCGCCATCTCGCCTTGGGTGCGCGGCCCGCGCAGGGCGACGCGCGCAGCCTTCAGTGGGTTGCGCACGGCGTCCGCGACCGCGGTCGCCTCGTAGCCGGAATGGACCATGCAGTCCGCGCACTTCTCGTAGTTGCCGGTGCCGTAGGCGTCCCAGTCGGTCTCCTCCATCAGCTCCCGGAAGCTCCTGGCGTAGCCTTCGCCGAGGAGATAGCAGGGGCGCTGCCAGCCGAACACGTTGCGCGTCGGGTTGCCCCACGGCGTGCAGCGGTAACTCTGGTTGCCCGCCAGGAAGTCGAGGAAGAGGCCCGACTGGCTGAACTGCCAGCCCTTGCCCTGGCCGCGGCGGAAGATGCCGCGGAACAGCTCCTTCGTGCGGCGCCGGTTGAGGAAATGCGCCTGGTCGGGCGCGCGCTCGTAGGCGTAGCCGGGCGAGACGGTGATGCCGTCGATGCCGGCCGCCATCGCCTGGTCGAAGAAGGCGGCGACGCGCTCGGGGTCGGTGCCGTCGAACAGCGTGCAATTGATGTTGACGCGGAAGCCCCGCCCCTTGGCGAGACGGATCGCCGCCACCGCCTTGTCGTAGACGCCGTCCTGGCACACCGAGCGGTCGTGCGCCTCGCGGTCGCCGTCGAGATGCACCGACCAGGTGAAGTACGGGCTGGGGCGGTAGCGGTCGAGCCGCTTTTCCATCAGCAGCGCGTTGGTGCAGAGATAGACGAAGCGTCGGCGCGCGACGATGCCGGCCACAATCTCGTCCAGCTCGCGATGCAGCAGCGGCTCGCCGCCGGCGATCGAGACCACCGGCGCGCCGCATTCGTCGACGGCCGCCAGCGCGTCGGCGACCGACAGGCGCTGGTTCAGGATCTCGTCGGGATAGTCGATCTTGCCGCAGCCGGCGCAGGCGAGGTTGCAGCGGAACAGCGGCTCCAGCATCAGCACCAGCGGATAGCGCCGGCGGCCCGCCAGATGCTGCTTCATGACGTAGAGGCCGACCTTGGCGACCTGGCGGAGCGGAACGGCCATGGCTTCCTCCTCAGGCGACGCCGGCGGTCGCCTCGGCGAGCTCCGCCGGGAGCCGGAAGCGCACGTTTTCCGTCACGCCGTCGAGCCGGCGCACTTCGACCGTCCGCAGGCGGCCGAGCGCGGCGACGAGATCCTGCACCAAGTGCTCGGGCGCCGATGCGCCTGCGGTCACGCCGACCCGGGCGACGCCGTCGAGCCAGCGCGGGTCGAGATGGCTCGCGTCGTCGAGCAGCCGCGCCGGCCGACCGAACTCGCCGGCGATCTCGCGCAGCCGGTTGGAGTTGGAGCTGTTGGGTGAGCCGACGACGAGCACCAGATCGACCTCGCCGGCGAGCCGGCGGACCGCCTGCTGGCGGTTCTGCGTCGCGTAGCAGATGTCCCGCGTGTCCGGGCCGACGATCGCCGGGAAGCGCCGTCTCAGGGCGGCGATGATGTCCCGCGTGTCGTCGACGCTGAGCGTCGTCTGGGTCACGAAGGCGAGCTGCCCCGGATCGCGCACGACCAGCCGGTCGACGTCGGCCACCGTCTCCACCAGGAGCACGCCGCCGGGTATCTGGCCCATCGTGCCGACCACCTCGGGATGGCCGGCATGGCCGATCAGCACGACCTCGCGGCCGAGCCGGTCGTAGCGCTGGCCTTCGTTGTGCACCTTGGTCACCAGCGGGCACGTCGCGTCGATGACGTGCAGGCGGCGTCCGCCCGCCTCGTCGACCACGGCGCGCGCCACGCCGTGGGCGCTGAAGATGGTGACCGCGCCTTCGGGGATCTCGTCCAGCTCGTCGACGAAGCGCGCGCCCTTGGCCCTGAGCTCGTCGACGACGTGGCGGTTGTGGACGATCTCGTGGCGCACGTAGACGGGCGGCCCGTACCGGTCGAGCGCGCGCTCGACGATGTCGATGGCGCGCTCGACTCCGGCGCAGAACCCGCGCGGCTGCGCCAGCACCACGACCAGCGGGGCGGCGCGCGACGATTCCTCGGACTTCATGGCGTCGTCCATAGCACGGATGGGACCGGTCTGTCGTCGGGGCAGCCGATTGCCTTCGGGCGGTCCTCCGGCTAAGCCTCCGCCGCAGATGACGAGGGAGCAGGCGGCATGGGCCGATGGATGCGCAGGGCGGTTGCCGCGGCCGCGATGACGATCGCGGGCGCCGCGCTCGCCGCCGGCGAGATGCCGCGGGCGGTGGTCGAATCCTTCAGCCAGGGCCTGATCGGCGTCATGAAGGAGGCGAAGGCGCTCGGCTTCGAGGGCCGGTCCCGGCGCATGGCCGCCCTCGTCGACGAGACGTACGACCTGCCGTTCATGACGCGCCTGGCGGTGGGCGCGTCGTGGGCGACGATGACCCAGGAGCAGCGCGACCGCCTCGTCGCCGCCTTCCGGCGCTTCACCGTGGCGACCTACGCGAGCCGCTTCGAGGGTTATTCCGGCGAGCGCATCGTGGTGGCGCCGGACACCACGGCCAACCGCAACGGCGTCGTCGTCGAGACGCGCCTCATCCAGGACGACGGCGATCCGGTGACGCTCAACTACCAATTGCACGAGACCGACGCGCGCGGGCGCGTCGTCGACGTCTTCCTGACCGGGACGATCAGCGAGCTGGCGACGCGACGGGCGGAATTCGCCGCCGTGGTGCGCCAGCGCGGCCTCGAAGGGCTGATCGCGCTGCTCGACGAGCGTGCAGTGGCGATGGCCGCCGGCCGCTAGCCTCAGCGCGCCGCCGGCTGCGCCGCCACGACGGGGGCGCCGGCCGTGGGCAATCCGGCGAGGTTCGGCGCGCGCTCTATGTCGTCCTCGGCGATCGCGGCGACGCGCTCGATGCCGATATCGGAGGTCGCCGAGACGCGCTGGGCGGCGCGGCGGAGCTCCTCCTTGCGCTGCTGGCGAAAGAGCGTGCGGATCTGCGCGTAGAAATCGAGTGACGTGCGTTCGATCTCGTCCAGCGAATCGAGCACGTTGGCGCGCCGGTCGAGGGCATCGAGCCCGGTCCTGAGGTAGGTGATCCAATCGACGTCGTTGGCGCTGGCGATCCACATGAAGGGATCCATCAGCGTGTCCGCGACGAGGCCGGTCGCGTCGCGCGGGTTGGACGGGCCGAGGATCGGCAGCACGAGGTAGGGTCCCTCGCCGGTGCCCCAGATGTGCAGCGTGTTGCCGAACCCGGTCGGCCGGCGCGGCAGGCCCATGTCGGCCGAGGGCTGCATGATGCCGGCGACGCCGACGGTGGTGTTGACGGCGAAGCGCGCCACGGTGTCGCCGGCCCCGCCGAGGTCGCCCTGCAGCAGGTTGTTCGCCAGGTACACCGGCTCCTTCAGGTTGCCCAGGACGTTGCGCACCGCCGTGCGGCCCTCGTCGGGGACGACGCCGCGATAGATCATCGCGGCCGGCTTGATCAGCAGCCCGTCGATGACGCGGTTGACCGCGAAGATCTCCCGGTTGAGCGGCTCGAGCGGATCGTTCTCCTCTTCCCACTGCGCCCGGTCCTCGGGATCCTCGGGCGGCGTCGCGCAGCCATAGAGGGCGAGCGTGACGGCGGCGGCGCAGAGAAGGCTGCTGCAGGAACGGTGCACGGGCCCTCGTATGGACAGGGATGCAGGGCAGGTACGAGCCGACTTGGGGGCTCTGCCGGGGGGAGGCAAGGTTCCCTAAGCCACATCGTACTTTATCACGAGTCCGTGGTTTCCACGAGTCCGCTCGCCGCGGCGGCGGTCAGCGGCGGCCGCCGGGCGGCCCCATGAGCGCCGGCAGGAACAGCAGCGTCGCCGCCACCGTCAGCCCGAGGGTCACCAGCAGCAGCAGGCCCATCGCCGCGGTGCCGGCATGGGGGGACAGCGACAGGCTGCCGAAGGCGGCGGCGGTGGTCGCCGCGCTGAACGCGACCGCCCGCGTCGTGCTGGAGGCCAGCGGGCCGGCGAGGCCCGCCCGCCAGCGGACCACCAGGTAGATGTCGAGCGCCACGCCGATGCCGAGCATCAGCGGCAGGGCGATGACGTTGGCGTAGTTGAGCGGCAGGTCGAAGGCGACGCTGACGATGGCGGCGGCGAGCGCCGCCAGGAACAGCGGGGCCAGAACGAGGGCGACGTCGCCGGGCCGGCGCAGGACGACCAGCAGCACCGCCCCGATCGCACCCAGCGCCCACAGCAGGGCGGTGCGGAAGGCGCCGGAGATGGTCGCCGCGGAATCCTGGATCGAGACGGGCATGCCGGTGGCGTCCGGCGCGAGCGCCCTGACCGCGCCGACGAAGCGGCGCAGCACCGCGGGATCGCCGGTGTCGCCCTTGGGGAAGACGGCGATCCGTGCGGTGCCGTCCGCGGCCACCCAGTCGCGCTGCAGGTTCTGCGGCAGGGAGTCCCGGGTGACCGGACCGGCCTCCAGCCCATCGCGCAGGAGTCCCAGGGTCGCCGGCAGGCCGGCCTCCCAGGAATGCGCCAGCCGTTCGATGCCGGCCCCGTCGAGGATCGCGAGCGCCCGGGCGAGCCCGGCGGCGGCATGCGCTCCCGGTCCCTCGCCCGTCCCCGCGGCCCGGCGCAGTCGGTCGACGGCGGCGGTGACGGCGGCGGTGCGCGCCGCGGCCGACGGCGGCGGCGCCACGGCAGGCGGCGACAGGGTCGGGCCGAGGAGGAAGGCGGCGTCGGCGATCGCCGCCAGCTTGGCGTCCTGGTCGGCCGGCACGAAGCTGGCGAGCGTGACCGTCCGCGCGACCTCCGGCAGCGCCGCGATGCGCGGGGCGAGCGCCTGCGCGGCGGCCAGCGACGGGGCCATCACGTCGATCACGTAGGGCGTGGTGTCGAGCCGCGTCGCCAGCTCGCGCAGCGCCACCACCGATTCCGCTGACGGGTCCTTGAGATTGAGCGGCTCGAAGTCGAAGCGCAGGAAGGCGAGCGACACGGCGCCGGCGAGCGCCACGACGGCCGCCACCGCCAGGACCGGTCGCCGGCGGCGCACCAGCCAGCGGTCGAGCGGGGCGAGGGCGGTCCAGCCGATGGGCTCGGGCTCCGCCCGCGGCCGCAGCAGCGCGATCAGCGCCGGCAGCAGCGTCAGGTTGAGCAGGACCGCGATCAGCATGCTGGTGCCGGAGATGATCCCCAGCTCCGAGACGCCGCGGTAGGCGGTCGGCACGAACGCGTAGAAGCCGATCGCCGTGGTCACGGCGGCCAGGGTCAGCGCGCCGCCGACCCCGGCGCCGGCCGCGGCGAGCGCGGTCGCGAGGTCGTCGGTGCGGTGGCGCTCGTCGCGGTAGCGCACGCTGAACTGGATGCCGAAGTCGACGGCGATCCCGATGAAGAGCACGGCGAACGCCATGGAGATCGGGTTGAGGCGGCCGACCGCCCAGATGGCGAAGCCGCCGCTCAGCACCAGGCCGACGGCGAGGGTGACCGCGATGGCGAGGATCAGCCGCCACGAGCGCAGCGCCAGGAACAGGATGAGGAGCACCGCCATGACGGTGCCGGTCATCGTCCACTGCGCGCCGTGGGCGATCGAGGCGAACTCCTCGTCGGTCAGCGCGACCGGCCCGGTCAGGCGGACGCGATATCCCGCCTCGGGAACGAGTCCCAGGGCCGCCGCCGCCGCCCGCGCCGCCGCGGTGGCGGCGCCGCCCGCGGCCAGCCCGGAATAGTCGAGGACCGGCTGCGCCAGGACGAGACGGCGACGGTATTCGGCATGTTCCTCTCCGGTCAGCAGGCCGCGCCAGTCCAGCGGTGGCGCCGGGCCGCGCGCCGCCGCCTCGGCCGTCCGGGCCAGCCGCTCGAAGGCGCCCGCCATGCGGTCGAGGTCGGCCGCCTCCACCTGCCCCGGCGTCAGCACCAGCCCGATCGCCTGCAGGATGCCGCGCATGCTCGGGTCGGCGGCGAGGGTGCCGATCAGGGGCTGGGCGGCGATCGTCCGCTCCAGCGTCGCGGCGAGCGCGTCGGTCGGCAGGAAGAGCAGGCCGTTGCGTCGGAAGAAGTCGCCGCCGTCGGGCCGCGCGACGCGGCGGAAGCGGGCGGTGTCGGCGGCGAGCGCGGCGGCGAGCCGCGTCGCGGCGTCCTCGGCGAGGTCGGCCGTCGGACCGTCGAGGACGATGAGCAGCAGGTCGCTGCGCTGGGGGAACTCCTGCTCGAAGCGGATCTCCAGCCGGCGCCAGGGCAGGTCCTCGGCGATCAGCTTGCGCGGGTCGGCGTCGATGCCGATGCGGCCGGCGGTCCATCCTCCGACCGCGACGGCGAGCGCGAGAGCGAGGAGGACGACGGCCGGCGCGCGGCGGCGGCAGCCATCGACGAGCGCGCCGAGCAGGCGGGCGATCGGCATGCCCCTCACGCCTCGCGGTAGAGCAGCAGCGTCACGCCGGTCAGCGCCAGGCCGAGCGGCCACAGGCGGCCGGCCAGCCGCCCCTCGGGCCCCGGCAGGCGCAGCTCGAGCCAGCGGCCCCAGGCGGCGGCGAGGCCCAGGAGGGCGATCGGGATGTGGCTGATCTCGATGATCAGCAGGTCCTTGAAGTTGGCGATCGCGTGGGAGTGGGCGAGCAGCAGGGTCGCCGCCAGCGCGGTCGCCAGCGGGAAGAACCACGCGGTGCCCCGGGCACGCCAGCGGCCGGTCTGGACGCCCCACTCGAAGAAGGCGAAGCCGACGATCACCAGGGTGAAGAAGCGATGCTGCGCCACCTCCGGATTGCGGAAGCCCTCCCAGAAGCCGACCGGGCCGAGCGGCCAGCTCTCGGGATCGGAGCGGAAGCCGAGGAACACGGCCAGCGCCAGGAACAGCAGCGGCCAGTGCCGCGCCCAGGCCACGCCCGAGCCGGCGAGCAGGGCGGCGATGCCGATGGCCAGCACGATCGCGCCGGCCCAATGGTGATTGTATTCCGACCAGCCGATGTCCGAGGCGTTGCGCGGCGCCGGCGCCGCCTGACCCGGAACGTAGACGGCACCGGCGGCCGCCGCCTGCAGGGTGGGGATGGCGAGGTCGGCATGGTCGGGGCTCGTCATCCGCGGCCAGGTCGGGGTCAGCCGCTCGACCAGCTCGTGCCAGGCGAGGCGGTCCTCGGTCAGGTCGATGCCGGGCGGCACCGAGGTCAGGGAAGCGGCGGCGAAGAGCACGGCGAGCGCGATGCCGAACTCCGCCTCCGCGACGCGGCGCAGGCGCAGCACCGGCGCGTCCGGGTCGCAGGCCATGCGTGCGACGACGCGGGCATTGTGCAGGCCGCAGAGCAGCAGCACCCCGAACAGCAGCGCCTTGGTCGCCACCATCACGCCGTAGGCGGTGCCGTACACGGCATCCCAGGCGCCGAGATAGCGCAGCGCCAGATAGAGGCCGGACAGGCCGAGCAGGACGACGGACGCCGCCGCGACGCGCGAGAACGCGGCGCCGATCCGCCGCATCTCGCCGCGGTCGCCGTCGCCCGCGAGCGCCACCAGGAAATACGGGATGCCGCCGATCCACAGGCTGGCGGCGACGAGATGCAGCGCCGTCGCCACGGCCAGCGCGACCCGGCCGTCGAGGCGGGCGACCGCGTGCGAGACGAGCGTCAGGCCGACGATCGCGGCGGCGACCCCGACGCTCTCGGCCGCGCGCGCCGCGGCGCCGACCCGCCCGGCGGCCAGGACGACGGCGAGCGCGCCGGCCGCCGCCACGATCCCGGCGGCGACGAAGGGCGCCCCGGCGACGTCGCCGAGCGCCACGCCCAGGGTGCCGGCGACGATCGTCACCTTGAGCAGCGTCGCGAGCAGGATGGCCGCCGCCAGCACGGCGGCGCTGGCGCGCAGCAGGACCGCATGCCGCCGCCGCGCGGCGCCGCCCGCGTCCGGCATGATCGCCCGGAAGGCGACGCCGCCCACGGTCGTCGCCGTGGCGGTCAGGGCGATGCCCTGCAGCAGGACCGTGAGGTAGCCGAAGATGTCGACGAGGAAGCTCACGGCCGAGGGGCGGCCGTCACGATGAAGGGGATCACGCCGCGGGTGACGTGGCCGTCGGCGGCCAGCACCTGCCACTCGATGCGATAGGCGCCGGGCACCAGGCCGGTGGCCCTGGCGGCGAGCCGGTCGACGCCGGCCGGCCGCTCGGCCGGCACGCCGCGGACCTTGCCGTCGGGCCCCGCCAGAGCGACGCGCGAGCGCGCCGCGTCGATGCGGCCATTGAAGCGCAGGGCGATCGCCACGTCCGGCCCGGCCACCGTGGCGCCCGCGGCAGGGGTCGATTCGAGGACGACGGCGTGGGCTTCGACCGCGGCGGAGCGGCCGAGCATGCCGGCGAGGAGGGCGAGCGCCAGGCGGACGACCGGCCGGCGGGCGAAGACACGCATGGTGCGAGTGGTGGCCTCCCTCGGCGATCCTGTCAATTCGCGGCGCGTGCCGCATACTGCCGCGCCTCGGCCAGCGGAGGGCCCATGAGCGATCTGAATGTCTGTGTGCTGCCCGGCGACGGCATCGGCCCGGAGGTGATGGAGACGGCGCTGGCGGCGATCGCCGCCCTGGAGCGCCGGTTCGGCTTCCGGCTGGCGAGCGAGAGCCATCCCGGCGGTGCCGCCTACTGGCGCGAGACCGGCCGGGAGATGCCGCAGGGCGCCTGGGAGGCGGCGGGCTCGGCCGACGCCATCCTGTTCGGGTCGATGGGGCTCCCCGACGTGCGCTTTCCCGACGGCACCGAGATCGCGCCGCACCTGAAGATGCGGGTCGACTTCGACCTCTTCGCCGGGGTGCGGCCGATCCGCCGCCTGCCGCGCACGCCGGCCGTTCTGGCCGACCCGCGCGCCGGCAAGATCGACCTCGTGATCATCCGCGAGCTGACCGAGGGACTGTTCGCCTCGCGCGGCAAGGGCGTCGTCATCGACGACCGCGAGGCGCGCGACACCATGGTCATCACGCGGGCGACCAGCGAGAAGCTGTTCGACTTCGCCTTCGACCTCGCGCGCCGGCGCAAGGCCAGGGGCGCGGCGGGCGCGGTCACCTGCGTCGACAAGTCGAACGTCTTCGTCTCGATGGCGTTCTTCCGGAAGATCTTCGACGAGCGCGCCCTGGGCTTTCCCGACATCGCCGCCCGCCACCACTATGTCGACGCGGCCGCGCTCGAGCTGGTGCGGCGGCCGTGGATGTTCGACGTCATGGTCATGGAGAACATGTTCGCCGACATCCTCTCCGACCTCGGCGGCGGCATCGTCGGCGGCATGGGGCTGGCGCCGTCGGCCGAGATCGGGCTGGAGCACGCGCTCTTCCAGCCGGCCCACGGCAGCGCCCCGGACATCGCCGGCCACGGCATCGCCAACCCGACCGCGATGCTGCTGTCGACCGCCATGATGCTGGAATGGCTGGGGCATCGCCACGGCCGGGAGCCTCTGGTGGAGGCCGCGGCCTGCCTCGACGCCGCGGTCGAGCGCGCCTTCGCCGACGGTGCCGCCTTCCCGATCGAGATCGGCGGGCCGCACGGCACGCGGGACGTCGCCCGGGCGGTGATCGAGCGGATCGACCGGCCGGCGGCCTGACGGCCACCGGTCTGACCGCTACCCTTGCGCCGGCCGGCCCGGCGACACAATCTGCCCGGCCCGCGCCCTCTCCCCACGAGGCCCGCCGCATGACCAAGCTCGCTCCCGAACAGCTCTATGCCCGCGTCGACCCGGCGGCGATCCCCTTCGACACCTCCGCCGACGCCGCGCCGCTGGCCGGCCTCATCGGGCAGGCCCGGGCGGTCGAGGCGATCGGATTCGCGCTGGGAATGCGCCAGGACGGCTACAACCTTTTCGCCCTCGGCCCGCCCGGCACCGGCAAGCACGGTGTCATCGACCAGCTCCTGAACGAGCAGGCGGCCGCCGATTCGGTGCCGCCGGACTGGTGCTACGTCCACAACTTCGCCCAGCCGAACCAGCCCCGCGCCCTGCGCCTGCCGCCCGGACGGGCGCGCCCGCTCGCCGAGTCGATGCGCCGGCTGGTCGCCGAGCTGCGGGTCGCCCTGCCGGCGGCGTTCGAGCGCGAAGACTACCGCCAGCGGCGCGAGGTCCTCGACGACCAGTTCCGCCATCGCCACGAGCAGGTGTTCAGCGACCTCGCCGAGCGCGCGATGCGCGAGAACGTGGCGCTGGTGCGCACGCCCAACGGCTTCGCTCTCGCCCCGGCCAAGGACGGGGACGTGATGGCCCCCGACGCCCTCAAGGCGCTGGCGCCCGAGGAGCAGGAACGCATCAAGGCGGCGATCGAGCGCTTCCAGGGCGAGCTCGAGGCGATCATCCGAAAGCTGCCGGACTGGGAGCGCGAGCATCGCGAGCAGGTCCGGCTGCTCAATCGCGAGGTCACCCGGTTCGCCGTCACCCACCTGATCGAGGACGTGCGCAAGGCGCATCTCGACCTGACCGCCGTCCAGGAGCACCTCGACGCGGTCGAGCAGGACATCCTGGAGAACGCCCGGGATTTCCTGCCGCAGCCGCAGCAGGGGCCGGAGGCGATGATGGGCCTGCTGGCCGGCGCCGGCGGGCAGGGCGCCGATCCGACGACCGGGCGCCGCTACCAGGTGAACGTCTTCGTCGACCATACCGGCGCCACCGGCGCCCCGGTGGTCTACGAGGACCATCCGACCCACCCGATCCTGGTCGGCCGCATCGAGCATCTCGCCCGCTTCGGGGCGCTGGTGACCGACTTCAACCTGATGCGGCCGGGGGCGCTGCACCGGGCCAACGGCGGCTATCTCGTGCTCGACGCCTACCGGGCGCTCTCCGGGGCGTTCGCCTGGGAGAGCCTGAAGCGGGCGCTCACCGGGCGGCGGATCAAGGTCGAGTCGCTGGAGGCCATGCTGAGCATGACCTCGACGGTGACGCTGGAGCCTGAGCCGATCCCGCTGGACGTCAAGGTCGTCCTCATCGGGCCGCCGCACCTCTACTACCTCCTGAGCGAGCTCGATCCCGACTTCGCCCGCCTGTTCAAGGTCGCCGCCGACTTCGACGACCGCATGGCGCGCGACGCGGGCAGCATCGGCCTCTACGCGCGCGTGATCGCCGAGCGCGCCCGCCCCTCCGGCGTACGGCCCGTCGACCGCACGGGCATGGCGCGCCTCATCGAGCATGCGTCGCGGATCGCCGCCGACGGCGAGCGCCTGTCGCTGCGCGTGCGCGTCCTGGAAGACCTGATGCGCGAGGCGGACTGGCACGCCTGCCGCGGCGGCGCGTCGACCATCGACGCCGAGGCGGTGCAGCGTGCGCTCGACGCGCAACAGCGCCGGGCCGACCGCATCTACCAGCGCGCGCTGGACGAGATGCGGCGCGGCACTTATCTCGTGCGCACCGACGGGGAGGTAGTCGGCCAGATCAACGGCCTCGCGGTGCAGAGCCTCGGCGGCTTCTCGTTCGGCCTGCCCAGCCGCATCACCGCCAATGTCAGCCTGGGCACCGGCGAGCTGGTGGACATCGAGCGCGAGGTCGACCTCGGCGGGCCGCTGCATTCCAAGGGCGTGCTGATCCTGGCGGGGTTCCTGGGAGAGCGCTTCGGCCAGGCGCGCCGGCTCGCCCTGGCGGCGACCCTGGTGTTCGAGCAGTCCTATGGCGGCATCGACGGCGACAGCGCCTCCTCGGCCGAGCTCTATGCCATGCTCTCGGCGCTGGCCGAGATCCCCATCCGCCAGTCGATCGCCGTCACCGGCTCGGTCGACCAGCGCGGCAACGTGCAGCCGATCGGCGGCGTCAACGAGAAGATCGAGGGCTTCTTCGACGTCTGCTCCTCCCGCGGGCTGACCGGCCGGCAGGGGGTGATGGTGCCGGCGACCAACGTCAAGAACCTGATGCTGCGGCCCGACGTGGTTGCGGCCGTCGCCGCGGGGCGCTTTCATGTCTGGTCGGTGGAGACGATCGACCAGGGCATCGAGATCCTGACCGGGATTCCCGCCGGCGCACCGCTGTCCACCGGCGGCTGGCCGCCGGACACGGTCAACCATGCGGTCGCGGCGCGCCTCGCCCGGTTCGCGGAGCGGGCGGAGGAGACCCGCCGGCATCCGCAGCACGGGAAGAAGCGCCATGGCGCACACAATGAATGAGCGGTTCGAGGTCCGTCGCGTCGTCGTGGCGCTCGACGCGCTGTGCGACAACCGCGGCGCGCTCGCCGTCGCGAGCGATCTCGCCGCCCGCTGGCGCTGCGCGTTCGCCGGCGTGTTCGTCGTGGACGCCAGCCTCGTGCATCTGGGCGCGCTGCCGGGCGTGCGCCAGGTCCGGCTGTCGGGCGGCGGGGTGCAGCCGCTCGAGGCGTCCGATCTCGAGGCGGACATCGCCGCGCGCGAGCGGCAGGCGCGGCGCGCCGTGGCGGAGGCGGCGGGACGGCTCGGGACGACCTATTCCTTCTCGGTGGCGCGCGGCAGCCTCTCGGAGGAATTGGCCGGCCTGGGCGGCGACGACCTGCTGATCGTCGAGGGCACGGCGCGCCGCTACGGCGACCGGGCCGGCCTGGAGTCGCGCTGGCGCCGGGTCGCCGAGAGGGTGCGCAACCCGGTGCTGCTGCTGCGCCGCCGCGCCGCCGCGCCGGGCCCGGTAGTGGGGCTGTACGACGGCGGGCCGGGTTCGGTGCGCGCCATCGCGGCGGCCGGCCTGCTCGCCGCCGACCGGGGGAGCCCGCTGCTCGTGGTGATCGGCAGCGATGCCGACGCCCAGGCGGAGGCGGCGTTGGCCGAGGTCCTGGCGGCCCTGCGGCCGCCGCCGCGCTTCGTCCGCGTCGCCGCCGACGACTCTGCCGCCTGGCGGCGGGCGGTGGCCGCGGCGCGGCCGGCCCTGCTCGTCGTGCCGACGGCGATGTCCGACGAGCGCTGGGCGAGCGCAGGGGATGCGGATGTCCTGCTGATGCGCTGAGGTCTTCGCCCGAGCGGTAGCCGAGGAGGCCAGAGCATGCCGACCGACATGGCCCTGCCGTTCGCCGAGCTGCTCGGCCTGCGCCTCCTGCACGTCTCCGCTGATCGGGTCGAGGCCGAGCTGCCCGTCCGGGCGGAGCTGTGCACGCGGCCGGCCGTGCTGCACGGCGGTGCGATGATGGCGCTGGCCGACACGCTGGGCGCGATCGCCACCATCGCGAACCTGACCGAGGGCGCCTCGACGACCACCATCGAGAGCAAGACCAATTTCCTGGCGGCGATCCCCGAGGGCGACGTCGCGCGCGCCGAGTGCACGCCCGTGCATCGTGGCCGGACCACGATGGTCTGGCAGACGCGGATCAGCCGCGGCGACGGGCGGCTGGCGGCCCTCGTGACGCAGACGCAGCTCGTGCTGCCGCCGCGCTGACCGCCGTCAGTTCGGCGCCTCCATCCGGCGGCGGAAGATCTCCATCAGCTTCTCGCCGACCATGCAGTCGATCGTGCCGTCCGGGCCGAACATCGGCCGCTCGGGATAGGCGTTCTGGGCATACTGCGTGTCGGGCGACAGGCCGGCGATCTCCAGGACCAGCTTGCGCTTCACCGCCGCGGCGAAGGACGCGAAGTCCTCGGCGACGATGTAGAAGGCGCCCGGCCCGCCGATGACGCAGTCGCGGTAGTAGAGGTCGAGCTCCTTGAGGTTCGGCAGGCCCCAGGCGAACTGCCGCTCGTTGATGATCGGCAGGCCGTTGATGACGACCCCGGCCGCCAAGGCCGCGTCGCGCGCCGGCAGGATCGGCGGGCCGTCGTTGTTGGGCCCGTCGCCCGAGACGTCGATGACCCGTCGCGCGCCCTCGTAGGCGGTGCCGAAGTAGGGCAGGGCGAACTCCAGGGCGCCGGCGATCGAGGTGCGCCGGCCGCGCATGATCGGCATGGCCGACAGGCGGTCGGCGTAGGCCGCCGCCGACGCGGCGTCGCCGACGACGTGCCAGTCGAGCACGACGCGGTTCTCATGCGCGCTCGCCCACTCGAAATAGAACACCGCGATGCGCCCGACCATGCCGGAGCGGATGGCGGCGACGATGTCGGGATCGCGGAATGCGGAGACGTAGCCCTCGCGCTGCAGGCGGGCCTCCTCGGCGTCGACGCTGCCGGAGACGTCGATCGCCAGGATCAGCTCCAGGTCGACGGGGGGCGGGGCGGCCGCGGCCGCGACGGCCGCCAGGGCGGCCACGGCGAAGGCCATGATCATCCGGCAGACGCGCACGCACCACCTCGGCGGAAGGCCCGACCCGCAGCAGTCTACTCCCGCTCCCCGGAAGGCTGGCAAGGCGGCTGCGGCGGCGCTAGGCTCAGGCCTCGACCTCCCTCACTCCTTCGCTGGCGGGTTCCGCTCCCATGACCCCACGCATACCCCTGGTCGGGCCCGACGGGCTCGACGCCGACCAGAAGCGCGTCTTCGATGCCATCGCCGGCAGCCGCGGCCATGTCGTCGGCCCCTTCCTCGGCCTGCTGCACAGTCCCGAGCTGGCCGACCGGGTGCAGAACCTGGGCGCCTTCCTGCGCTATCGCACCCGACTCGG
>JADZBA010000411.1 GCA_020852355.1 Alphaproteobacteria bacterium | reverse complement strand
GGTGCCCGATCGCGGGTTCTTCGTCACCAGCCTCCCAAGTGCGTGCGACCGGCCTCGAGGCCGGCTGTCTCGCCGTCTCCGGACACCTATCGCGTCCGATGCAGGAACATCACCATCGCGCGCGACCGATAAGTAGCTGTCAAAAAGAAGAAAAGCCTCATCCCGAGCTTGTCGAGGGACGCACCGACCGGCGGGCGATCCGGTCCGCCCATCGGTCGGGACCCGCGAGTCCTCCCGTCAGATCACGTCCGGCAGGCGCGGCGCCGGCATCTCGGGCGAAGTCTCGTCGCTGTAGAACGCGACGAGGATGGCCTTGGCGAGGCGCGCGAGCTCCGTCGCGTCCGACGCATTGCCGCGGTATTTCGGGCCCGCCATCAGCGTGGCGGCGGCGCGCAGGCAGGCGGTCTCGATCTCGATGTCGTAGCGGATCATGCCGGCGATTCCTTTCAGGCGCGCCTGCGCGCGAGGGTGAGGCCGTCGCCGATCGGCAGCATCGCGAGGCTGACCCGGTCGTCGCCGTGGAGCTTGCTGTTGAAGGCGCGGATCGCCGCGGTGTTGACGCTCGTGTCCGCGGGGTCGATCACCCGGCCGCCCCAGAGGACGTTGTCGATCAGGATGAGGCCGCCCGGCCGCACCAGCGCCATGCACCGCTCGTAGTAGGCGTCGTAATTGGGCTTGTCGGCGTCGATGAAGGCGAAGTCGAAGTCGCCGCCGAAGCCCTGGCCCAGCATGGTGTCGAGGGTGTGCACCGCCGGCCCGATCCTGAGCTCGATGCGGTCGGCGACGCCGGCCCGCTCCCAGAAGCGGCGGCCGATGGCGGTCCACTCCGCGCTGATGTCGCAGCAGACCAGCTTGCCGCCGGCGGGAAGCGCCAGCGCCACGGCGAGCGCGCTGTAGCCGGTGAAGGTGCCGATCTCGATCGCGCGACGGGTTCCGGTCAGCTCGACGAGCAGGGCCATGAGCTGGCCCTGCTCGGGGGAGATCTGCATGGCCGCCCCCTGCACCGCGAGCGTCGCCTCGCGCAGCTCGCGCTGCACCGCCGATTCGCGCAGCGTGACGCCGAGCAGGTAGTCGCGCAGCGCGTCGGTCATCTGGATGGTGTGGGAGGACATGGCGGGCGCCGTCGGGGATGAGGAGAGCCGTCATAGTGTCAAATGATGCGGCCCCTGCCCATCCCATGGCATATCCTCGGGTTCATGCCCAGGCGATGGCGCGCCCTCCTGCTCGCGTTCCTGACGGCCGTGCTGCCGGCCGCCGCCGGCGCCGACGACGCGCGGCCGGCCTTGCGCATCGCCGTGCAGCGCAACCCGCCGCTCTTCGATCCCGCCTACAGCGTCAGCAATGTCGCGTGGCGGGTGCTGCACAACGTCTTCGACACGCTGATCGCGGTGGACTTCGCCGACGGCTTCCGCCTGGTGCCGGGGCTGGCGACGGCGTGGCGGCGCATCGACGCGCGCACGCTCGAGCTGACGCTGCGCGATGGCGTGCGCTTCCATGACGGGACGGTGCTGACCGCCGAGGATGTCGCCTTCACCTTCGGGCCGGAGCGGATGACGTCGGAGTCGGCGCCGCTGCGCGCGCAGACGCGGCCGCTCCTGGGCGGCCTGGAACGGGTGGAGGCGGTCGACCCGCGCACGGTGCGCGTCGTGACGCGCCGCCCCGACCCGCTGATCGAGCAGCGACTCGCGACGTTCCCGGCGCAGATCGTCGCGCGCCGCGCATATCTCGCGGCCCCCGACTTCCAGTCCTGGGCCCGGGCGCCGGTCGGCACCGGGCCGTACCGCGTCGTCGACAGCCGCGACAACGACTTCATCGCGCTGGCGGCCCACGACACCTGGTGGGGCGGGCGGCCGACGGCGCGCACGGTGCGCTTCGACGCCGCCGCGGAGGTGGCGGCCCGCGTCACCGGCCTGCAGACCGGACGCTACCAGATCGTGACCGATCTGCCGGCCGACCAGCTCGACGCGATCGCGGCCGCCCCCGGTCTCGAGGTCGTGGGTGGGCCGATCGCCAACAACCGCGTCGTCGTCTTCGACCAGGCCAACCCGGTGCTGCGCGATCCGCGCATCCGCCGCGCCCTGTCGCTGGCGATCGACCGCAACCTCCTGGTCGAGGCCCTGTGGGGCGGCCGGGTCGGCGTGCCGCAGGGCAACCAGCATCGGGCCTTCGGGCCGCTGTTCATCGCCGACTGGCCGCCGCCCGCCTACGATCCGGAGGCGGCGCGCGCGCTCCTGAAGGAAGCGGGGTACCGCGGCGAGCCCATCGAATACCGCCTCAACAACAACTACTACGCCGGCGAGATCGCCACCGCGGAGGCGCTGGTCGAGATGTGGAAGGCGGTCGGCCTCGTCGTCGTGCCGCGCATCAAGGAGAACTGGACGCAGATCCTGGAGCCGGCCGGGCGCGGCATGCGCAACTGGTCGAACGCCATGGTCTACCCCGATCCGGCGGGGATGGCCTGGCGCCTCTACGGTCCCGGCAGCCCGGTGCGCCGGGGTGCGGCGGAATGGTCGAACGCCGAGTTCGACCGGCTCGGGCTGGTGCTCGAATCGAGCCTCGACACGGCCGAGCGCCGGGCGGCCTGGCGGCGCATGCTGGAGATCCTCGACCGCGACGATCCGCCGGCGATGGTGCTGCACGAGCTCGCGATCTTCTACGGCAAGCGCCGCGACGTCCGCTGGCGCGCCCTGCCGGTCGAGATGATGGACCTGCGGCCGGCGAACCTCGCCTTCCGGTGAGCGCGCCGGCGGCGTCATCGTAGCCGTCGCACGCCTGTCATCGTGCGCCGGCAGGGTCCCGCTCCCATCCAACCGATCGGGAGCAGACGATGCGAACGGGTATCCGCCCAGCCCTCGCCCTTCTCGTGGCGCTGGCGCTGCCGGCCGCGGCGGCGGCCGAGGCCGACCAGCGACCCGCGCTGAAGATCGGCGTCCAGGGCAATCCCGCGCTGTTCGATCCCGCCCATGCCTTCAGCAATGTGGCGTGGCGGGTCAACCACAACATCTTCGACACGCTCATCGCCATCGACTTCGATGCCGGCTTCGCCCTGGTTCCCGGGCTGGCGACGCAATGGCGGCGCGTCGACGGGCGAACGCTGGAACTGACGCTGCGCGAGGGCGTGCGCTTTCACAACGGCGATCCGCTGACCGTGGAGGACGTCGTCTTCACCTTCGGCCCGGAGCGCATGAGCGCGGAGAACGCGCCGTTACGCGGACAGACGAGGCCGTTCCTGGGCGTGCTGGAGAAGGTCGAGGCGGTCGACGCGCGCACCGTCCGCTTCGTCACCAGCGGGCCGGACGCGCTGCTGGAGCAGCGGCTCGCCATGTTCCCCGCGCAGATCGTCAACCGGCGCGCCTATCTCGCGGCCACGGACTTCCAGGCGTGGGGGCGGACGGCGGTCGGCACGGGTCCCTTCAAGGTCGCCGACAGCCGCGACAACGACTACGTCCAGCTCGTCGCGCACGACGCCTACTGGCGCGGCCGGCCGACCGCGCGGTCGGTGCGCTTCGAGGTCGCCCCGGAGGTCGCCGGGCGGATCACCGGCCTCAGGACCGGGCGCTTCCATATCGTGACCGACATCCCGCCCGACCAGCTCGCGGAGGTCGCGTCGAGCCCGGATCTGGAGCCCGTCGGCGGGCCGATCGCCAACAACCGCGTCCTGGTGTTCGACCAGAACCATCCGGTCCTGCGCGATCGGCGCGTGCGGCAGGCGATCGCGCTGGCCGTCGACCGGCAGCTCATCGTCGACACGCTGTGGGGCGGCAAGGTGGAGGTGCCGCGCGGCAACCAGCTCCCGGCGTTCGGTGCGCTCTACATCGCCGACTGGCCGAAGCCGGCCTACGATCCGGAGCGGGCGCGGGCGCTGCTGAAGGAGGCGGGCTACCGCGGCGAGCCGATCGAGTTCCGCAGCCTCGCCAACTACTACGCCAACGAGGTCGCCACCGCCCAGGTGCTGGTCGAGATGTGGAAGGCGGTCGGCCTCAACGTGGTGCTGCAGATGCGCGAGAA
The DNA here is from genome assembly GCA_020852355.1 of Alphaproteobacteria bacterium. Lineage (GTDB taxonomy): Bacteria > Pseudomonadota > Alphaproteobacteria > ATCC43930 > Allostellaceae > Allostella. Next base: position 9,807 of record JADZBA010000411.1, on the reverse strand, counting down.
CTGGACGCAGATCCTGGAGCCGACCCCGACCCGCGGCATCCGCAACTGGTCGAACACGATGGCCTATCCCGATCCGGTCGGGCTCGCCTGGCGGCTCTACGGCGCGCGCGGGCCGATCCAGGGCGCCTACAAGGAGTGGACGAACGCCGAGTTCAACAGCCTCGGCCTCGTGCTGGAGACCAGCGTCGATACGGCGGAACGCAAGTCGGCGTGGCGGCGGATGCTGGAGATCGTCGAGCGCGAGGACCCGCCGGGCACCGTGCTGCACCAGTTCGCGATCTTCTACGGCAAGCGCAAGGACGTGCTGTGGAAGCCGATCCCGGTCGAGTACATGGATCTGCGCCCGGCCAATCTCGCGTTCCGCTGAAGGCTTTGCAGCGGCGGGCGGCGTCGCCGATGATGGCGGGCCGCCAGCCGCCGCAGGGGTCCCATGCGCATCGCCGACGTCCAGGCCTTCCCGATCTCCTTTCCCTATCCCCCCGACGGGCAGGTCGCCCTCGGCATCGGCCGCACCGTCAAGCGCGACGCGGTGATCGTGAAGGTGACGACCGACGACGGCATCGTCGGCTGGGGCGAGAGCCACGCCGGCCGCGCGCCGGGAGCGATCGCCCGGCTCGTCGAGACGACGCTGAAGCATCTCGTGCTGGGCATGGATGCGGCCGACGTGGCCGGCGTCGGCGCCCGCATCTACCGCATGCAACTCGCCAGCCATGGCATGGGTGCGGCCGCCGCGATGGCGATGAGCGGCCTCGACATGGCGCTGTGGGACATCCGCGGCAAGGCGACGGGATGGCCGCTCTACCGCCTGCTCGGCGGTGCGGCGCGGGCCGTGCCGGCCTATGCCGGCGGCATCTCCCTGGGCTTCCAGGAGCCGGCCGCCCTCGTCGCCGAAGCCGAGGCGATGGTCGCGCGCGGCTATCGCGCCCTCAAGCTGCGTCTCGGCGACACGGCCGCGCGGGACGTCGCCCGCGTCGCCGCGGTACGCCGCGGCCTCGGCGCCGCGGTGGCGATCCTGACCGACGCCAACACCGCCTATACGCTGGCCGACGCGCGCGCCGTGATGCCGGCCCTCGACGCCGACGCGGTCGCCTGGCTGGAGGAGCCCTTCCCGGCGCACGACCAGCGCAGCTATGCCGAGGCCAGGCGATACGGCACCGTGCCGCTGGCGGCCGGCGAGAACCATTACACGCGCTACGACTTCGCCCGCCTGGTCGAGGACGGCAGCATCACCATCCTGCAGCCCGACCTCTCCAAGTGCGGCGGCATCACCGAGGGGCTGCGTATCGCGGCACTGGCGTCGGCGTGGCGGCTGCCGATCAATCCGCACACGTCGGTGACCGGCCTGAACATGGCCGCCTCGATCCATTTCCTCGCGGGCATCGAGAACGGCGGCTACTTCGAGGCCGACGCGTCGAAGCTGAACCCGTTCCGCGACCGCCTGTGCTCCGCCGCCTTCACGCTGGAGGTGGACGGCACGGTGCGGCCGCCGGAGGGCCCGGGGCTGGGCGTCGAGATCGACGAGGCGTTCCTCGCCGCCCATCCGGTGATCGACGGTCCGGGCTACGTCTGAACCATGGCGCCGGGCACCCTGGCCGAGCTGGAGCGGGCGGTCGGGCGCGACCTGGAGCTGATCGCCCATCCGCGCCAGGGCTGGCTGACGCCGCGGCGGCGCGGCGGCTCGCCGGTGCTGGACGTGCTGGTGATCGGAGCGGGACAGGGCGGGCTCGCCGCCGCCTTCGCCCTGCGTCGCGACCGCGTCGACAATCTCCTGGTCGTCGACCGCGCGCCGGCCGGCGCCGAGGGGCCCTGGACGACGTACGCACGCATGCCGACGCTGCGCAGCCCGAAGGACCAGACGGGTCCCGACCTCGGGGTTCCGAGCCTCACTTACCAGGCCTGGCACGAGGCGCAGTGGGGGGCCGCCGACTTCGCGGCGATGCGGCTGATCCCGACCCACCGGTGGGCCCAGTATCTCGCCTGGTACCGCCGGGTGCTCGGCCTGCCGGTGCGCAACGCGGCGACCGCGACCGATATCGCGCCGGCCGCGACCGACGACGGCGTGCCCTGCCTCGATGTCCGGCTCGACACCGCGGCCGGTCCGGAGACGGTGCACGCCCGCAAGGTGGTGCTGGCGACCGGGCAGGACGGCACCGGCCGCTGGTGGATGCCGGACTTCGTGGATGCGCTGCCGGCGGCCATGCGCGCCCATACCTGCGAGGACATCGACTTCGCGGCATGGCGCGGCAGGACGGTCGCCGTGCTCGGCGCCGGCGCGTCCGCCTTCGACAACGCCGCTGCGGCGCTCGAGGCCGGGGCGGCGGAAGTGCATCTCTTCTGCCGCCGGGCCGAGCCGAACGTCGTCCAGCCCTATCGCTGGCTGACCTTCGCCGGCTTCCTGCGCCATCTCGGCGACATGCCGGACGAATGGCGCTGGCGCTTCATGAGCCGCATCCTCGGGCTGCGCGAGGGCTTCCCGGCCGACACCTACGCGCGGGTGACGGCCTTCCCCAACTTCTGGATGCATGTCGGCCGGCCGTGGACGGGCGCCGCCGTCGCGGACGGGCGCGTGCGGATCGCGACGGCGCGCGGACCGTTCGTCGCCGATTTCGTGGTCTGCGGCACCGGCGTCGACCAGGACTTCGCGCTGCGGCCGGAGCTGGCGCGGGCCGCGGGCAACATCGCGGCGTGGCGCGACCGCTACGATCCGCCGCCGGCCGAGCGCGACGACCGGCTGGCGCGCTTTCCGTACCTGGCACCCGACTACTCCTTCGTCGAGAAGGTGGCCGGCCGCACGCCGTGGATCCGCGACCTGCATCTCTTCGGCATCGGCACGACCATGAGCTTCGGGCCGTCCGGCTCGTCGATCAACGCCATGACGATCGCCGCACCCCGGCTGGCGGCGGGCGTGACGCGGGGGCTGTTCGCGGCCGACCTGGAGCTCCACTGGCGCTCGCTCGCCGCCTACGACGTGGCGCAGGTCGTGCTGGATCCGGCCCGGATCGTCGACGGCAACCGATAGCCTCGCGCAGAGTTGATCGCGCGTGGCGTGGACGATGGCGTATGGCATCGTCGGCTGGGGCGGACGGAAGATGGGGAGATCGGGGTGCGCGCCGGATTGTTCGCAATCGCGTTGACCTTCGCCACGTCCTGTGCGGCCGCCGCCGCGGGCGTCGGCTTCCGCGATCCCTGGCCGGAGGTGCCCGAGACGGCCGGCGAGGCGGTTCGCGTTGCGAGCCTCAGCCCGTTCGTTCCGCGCGACATCGGCGAGGGCGCGCCGGCGGCGACGGCGCAGGTCACCTGGTTCGCGCCCGCGGGCGCCGGTCACGCGCGCAAGGCGCCGGCGGTCGTGCTGCTGCACGGCGCGGGCGGGGTCGTCGCATCGCGCGAGATCACCTACGCGCGGCAGCTCGCGGCGATGGGCATCGGCGCGGCGGTGGTCGACGTCTTCGCCGCGCGCCGCGACCTCGCCACGAGCTTCGCCGACCGCATCATCGAGATCACCGAGACGATGGCGCTTGCCGATGCCTACGCGACGCTCGGCTGGCTCTCCCGCCGGCCGGAGATCGACGCCGCCCGGGTCGCGCTGTGGGGATTCTCGTACGGCGCCATGTCGAGCATCTACGCGACCAACGCCGCGATCGCCGACCGTCTGGCCGAGGCGTTCACCCTGGGCGCCACGCGCTTCGCCGCGCATATCGCCTTCTACGGGCCCTGCATCACCACCTTCGACAACGACCGGACCACCGGCGCGCCGGTCCTGATGGCCTGGGGCGCCGCGGACGAGCTGATCAACGCCGAGCGCTGCCGGGCGCTCGCCGACGACCTGCGCAACGGCGGCTCGACCGTGCAGACAATCGTCTATCCCGGCGCCTACCACCAGTGGGACGGCGGCTGGATCGGGCCGCGACGCATCGGCCGCCTGCTCGACGGCTGCGAGTTCCGCGTCAGCAACGATCTCGTGGTGCGCGCCGGCGGCCTCGGCTTTCCCATGACCAATCCGTTCACCCGCAAGCTGATCCTCGCCTTCTGCGTCGGCTCAGACGGCTATCTCATGGGGCGGGACGACGCCGTGCGCGAGCGCTCCAACCGCGACGTCGCCGCCTTCCTGGCACGGGCGCTGCGCCTCGCCCCGCCGGGGTGACGGCGATCCTCGACGTCACGCCGCTCTTTCGCCTCCTGGCGGCCCGCCGCAGGCGACGGCTGGCGGCACTCGACCCGGTCGAGAGCCAGCGCCGCACGCTCGTTCGCCTCGTGCGGCGGGCGTTCGGCACGAGGTTCGCCCGCGACCACGGGTTCAACCGCGTCGCCGGCGTCGCCGATTTCCGGCGCGCAGTGCCGCTGCGCCGCTACGAGACGATGTGGGCGGACTACTGGCAGCCGGCGTTCCCGCGCCTCGTCGACGCCACCTGGCCGGGGCTGGTGCCGTTCTTCGCCGTCAGCTCCGGCACCACGGCGGGACGCACCAAGTACATCCCGGTCACCGGCGAGATGCGCCGCTCGAACGTGCGCGCGGCATTCGACGTGGTGGCCCACCATCTCGGCCACCGCCCGGGGAGCCGCCTCTTCGCCGGCCGCAGCCTGATGCTGGGCGGCAGCACCGCCCTGGTCGAGGAGGCGCCGGGGGTCTTCAGCGGCGACCTGAGCGGCATCGCCGCCAGGACGCTGCCCCGCTGGGCGCGCGGCTTCACCTTCCCGCCGCCCGAGCTGGCGCTCGTCGCGGACTGGGAGGTGAAGCTGGAGCGCATCGCCCGCGAATCCCTCGCGTTGCCGATCCGCGCGCTCAGCGGCACGCCGAGCTGGCTGCTCATCCTGCTGGAGCGGGTAGCGGCGCTGCGCGGCGGCGGGCCGCCCTATCCGGACCTCGACCTGCTGATCCACGGCGGCGTGCGCTTCGACGGCTACCGGAGGCGCTTCGAGCGGCTGCTCGCCGGCACGCCCGCGGAGATGCGCGAGGTCTATCCGGCCAGCGAGGGCTTCGTCGCCGGGGCCGACCGCGGGCCGGGGGAGGGGCTGCGGCTGAACGTCGACCACGGCATCTTCTTCGAGTTCGTGCCCCTGGCGGAGCTCGACGCGCCGGCGCCGACGCGGCACTGGGTCGCCGACATCGAGACGGGGGTCGAGTACGCCGTGGTGCTGACGACCTGCGCCGGCCTGTGGGCCTACGTGCTGGGCGACACGGTGCGCTTCGTCGACCGCCGGCCGCCGCGGCTGCTGGTGACCGGGCGCACCGGGTGGGCCATGTCGGCCTTCGGCGAGCATCTGATCGGCGAGGAGGTGGAGCGTGCGGCGGCGGCCGCCGCCCAGGCGATCGACGCCGACGTCACCGACTTCGCGATGACGGCGGTCTTCCCCCATGACGGGGTAGCGATCGGCCATCATCGCTGGGTGGTCGAGTTCGCCGCGCCGCCCGGAGCCGACGCGGTGGCGCGGTTCGCCGAGCGCCTTGACACGGCGCTCGCCGCCCTCAACGATGACTACCGGGCCCACCGGGCCGCCGGCATGGGCATGGCGGCACCCCGGGTCGACGCCGTGCCGGCCGGCTTCTTCGCTGCCTGGATGAAGGCGCGCGGCCGCCTCGGCGGCCAGAACAAGGTGCCGCGCATCATCAACGACGCGGCGCTGGCGGCCGACCTCGTGCGCATGGTGGAGGAGCGGCGGGGGCGGTAGGATGGCGGCCTCGCACCGGCAACCGATCGAGGTCGACCTTGCCCAGAATCCTGCGCGTCGCCGCGGCCCAGACCGGGCCGATCCAGAAGGCCGATTCCCGCGAGAGGACGCTCGCCCGACTGATCGCGCTGCTGGAGCGGGCGGCGGCCGACGGCGCGCGGCTCGTCGTCTTCCCCGAGCTCGCCTTCACCACCTTCTTCCCGCGCTGGTACTTCGCCGACGAGGCCGAGCTGCTGCCCTATTTCGAGCGCGCGATGCCGAACCCGGCGGTGCAGCCGCTGTTCGACCGCGCCAGGGCGCTGGGCGTCGGCTTCTACGTCGGCTACGCCGAGCTGACCCCCGACGGGCACCGCTTCAACAGCGCCGTCCTGGTGGCGCCGGACGGCGCCATCGTCGGCAAGTACCGCAAGGTGCACCTGCCGGGCTCCGTCGAGCCGCGGCCGGGCCAGCGCTACCAGCAGCTCGAGAAGCGCTACTTCGAGTATGGCGACCTCGGCTTCCCCGCTTTCCGCGCCCCGGCATCGCTGGCCGGCGGCGTGCTCGGCATGCTGATCTGCAACGACCGCCGCTGGCCCGAGGGCTGGCGGGTGCTCGGCCTGCAGGGCGTCGAGCTGGTCTGCGTCGGCTACAACTCCGCCGCCTACGATCCCAACGGCGGCGACAGCGAGGACGCAGGCCTGCGCACCTTCCACTCGCAGCTCGCCGCCCAGGCGAACGCCTACATGAACGCCACCTGGGCGGTGGCCGTCGCCAAGGCCGGCAACGAGGACGGCTCCGGCCTCATCGGCGGGTCCTGCATCGTCGATCCCAACGGACGCATCGTCGCCGAGACCCGGACGCTCGACGACGAGGTGGTCGTCGCCGACTGCGACCTCGACCTCTGCCGCCAGGGCAAGGAGAAGATGTTCAACTTCGCCGCCCATCGCCGGCCGCAATGGTACGGGCCGATCACCGGCCAGGTCGGGGTCGTGGAGCCGGCCGAGCAGGGGAGGACGGTCGGATGACGATGGGACGCATGCAGCTCGCCTATCTCGTCCTCGAGGTGCGCCGCCCGGACCGCTGGCGGCAGTTCGCCGACACGGTGTTCGGCCCGACGGAGCCGGCGGTGAATCCCGACGGCAGCATCGGCCTGCGCTTCGACCCGGCCGCGCAGCGCCTGGTGCTGACGGAAGGCCGCAGCGACGACCTCGCCGCGATCGGGCTGGAGCTGGCCGACGATGCGGCGCTCGACGACGTGACGGCGCGGCTGGCGGCGGCGGGGATTCCCACGACGCCGGGCGATGGGGCGCTCTGCCGGGCACGTCGGTTGCAGCGTCTGGTGGCCTGCGTCGACCCCGCCGGCAATCGCGTCGAGCTGGCGGTCGGGCTGGAGCGCGTGGCGACGCCGGCGGCGCCGGCCTTCCCGGCGGGGTTCCGCACCGGCGAGGGTCTGGGCATCGGCCATGTCGTGCTGGCGAAGGGTGCGCTGGCGACGATGGAGGCCTTCTATTGCGGTCCCCTCGGCTTCCGCGTCACCGAGCGCATCGACGCGCCGCTCGGCCCGACGCGCCTGCGCGGCACCTTCCTGCACTGCAACCCCCGCCACCATTCGATCGCGCTGTTCGAGTTCCCGACGCGCAAGCGGATGCATCACTTCATGCTGCAGGCCAACGACGTCGCCGACGTCGGCCTGGCGCATGGCCGCGCCCTGCGCGCGAAGATCCCGATGAGCCTCGGCATCGGCCAGCACCCGGCCCCCGACGGGACGATCTCGTTCTACGGCCAGACGCCGTCGGGGTTCGACTTCGAGATCGGTGCGGGCGGCAGGGAGATCGAGCCCGCGGGCTGGCGCGAGCAGCCGATCGACCTCGCCCGCGGCTGGGGCCACCGGCCGACGGCGCGCCTGAAGCTGCGCGTCGCCCGCGATACGCTGGCCGCACGGCTCGGCCTGTAGCGCCGCCGGCGCGGCCCGCCTCGTGCACAGCGTCCGGTGCCCGGGTCCGCGACCCCGGCAACGGAATCGTCGTCGAACGCGGGTACCGTGCGCGACGCGACGATCGTTCAGAGCGCAACCGCGAGCAGGGAGGGCATCAGTGACCACAATTCGCCGTATCTCCAGGGTGGCCGCCGGGCTGGCCGCCGGCATGGGCGGAATTCTCGCCGCGTCCGCACAGGGGACCATCGACAACGCCGCGCTCGACCGTGCGGAGTTCCGCGAGCACAAGGCGACCTATGGTCTGGTCTACCGGCTGCCACCCGACGTGACCGGCGTCCTCGATGCCAAGATCAACGGCCCGCTCAGGAACCATCTCGTTCGCCTCGGGCTCCAGGACGAGGCGCGGACGACCAACATCCCCCACGTGACCGTCGTCCACATCCACAGCGCCGATCCGACGACGCCGGCCAAGATGCTGAAGGCGCTGCCCAAGCGCCCGGCCCCGATCAGCCTGACCCTGAAGGGCTTCTATACGACCGAGGCCGCCAAGGACGCGGGCCATCCCTGGTGGCTCGACCTCGGCATCGTCAAGTCGGGCGACGGGTTCGAGAGCATGATGGCCTACAACACCGTCGCCACCGCGGCGCTGGCGCCGTTGCGCGACGGGCCATTGCCGCGCTGCACCGGTCCTGTCTACGCGAAGATGGGCGACGCCGCGAAGGAGCTGGTGAAGACGGTCGGCGTCAGCGGCGTGAACGTCGTGAAGGACGGCAAGGAGCTGCGCGCGCACAACCCGCACAACACCCTGGTCTACAGCATGACCAGGTTCGACCCGCCGGTGCAGGCGGCGATGAAAGAGGTCGCCGAGGAGTTCAACAAGGCGCTGCCGGATGGCATCGCCACGACGTTCAGGGACGTGTCGATCGTCGAGATCGGCTTCTCCGGCAATGTCCTGCGCGAGTTCTATCGCATCGGCCTGGAGGACGGCGCAGCCGTCGACGTCGCTACCGGCAAGGTGGTGGCGACCATCGCGAACTGAGGGCGGTGGGGCCTCGGCCGCCCGCGGCCGGGGCCCCATCGGCAGCGGCGAGGTCAGTACCCCTCGGCCAGCAGGGGGAACGCGCTGGTGACGTGCGGCGGCACGACCGGCAGGGCCTTGGCGACCATCGACGGCACCAGCTCGCCGAGGTTGCGCGCGCCGAGCAGTCCCAGCGCGATCGTCAGCTCCTCCTGCAGCAGCTCCAGCACGCGGACGAGACCGTCCTCGCCGGCTGCCGCCATGCCGAGGCCGGTGAGGCGGCCGATGCCGACGCAGTCGGCGCCGAGCGCGATCGCCTTGGCGATGTCGGTGCCGCGGTAGAAGCCGCCGTCGACGATGACCGTGGCGCGGCCGGCGACGGCCGCCACGACTTCCTCCAGCACCTCCATGGAGCCGCGGCCCTGATCGAGCTGGCGGCCGCCATGATTGGAGACGTAGATGCCGTCGACCCCGTGCGCCACGCAGGCCGCGGCGTCCTCGCCGGTGCCGATGCCCTTCAGGATCAGCTTCACGTCCGGATGCGTGTCCTTGAAGCGCGCGACGCGCTTCCAGTCGTAGGCGGCCTGCCAGTCCATGCCGGTCGCGCGCTGGCGCCACGGCTTCACGAAGCGATTGGCGAGGTCGCGCTCGCGCCGGGAATAGTGGGCGGTGTCGACGGTGACGGCGAAGGCGAAGTAGCCCTTGTCGACCGCGCGGCGGACGTAGTCGTCCTCGAAGGCGGCGTCGCCGCGCACATAGAGCTGGAAGATGCGGGCGGTGTCGGGCCCGGCTTCGGCCACCGCCTCCAGCCCGGGATTGCATACCGAGCTCAGCATCAGGGCGCAGCCGAAGCGGCCGGCCGCGCGCGCGGCCGTTGCCCCGCCGCCCGCCTCGAAGGATTCGAGCGAGCCGATCGGCGCCAGCAGCACGGGGACGGTGAGCTTGCGCCCGAACAGGATCGTCGAGGTGTCGACCTTCGAGACGTCGCGCAGCACGCGCGGCCGGAACGCGAGCTGGTCGATCGCCTGGCGATTGCGCTTCAGCGTCGACTCGGTCTCGGTCGCCCCCATCAGGTAGTCCCAACGGTTCTTGTCGAGGCGCTCGCGCGCCGCCTTGACGATCTCGTGCAGCGTCTCGAACTGCTGCGGTTCATCCGCCATGGGGAACTCCTCGGGAGGGTGTCGCGGGGGTGGCGGAGCAACCTAGC